>NZ_JBIWJF010000006.1:0-175886 GCF_044764985.1 Kitasatospora sp. NPDC093550 | reverse complement strand
GTAGGGGGGGGGGGGGGGGGGGGGGGGGGGGGGGGGGGGGGGGGGGGGGGGGGCGGGGCGGGGGGGGGGGGGGGGGGGGGGGGGGGGGGGGGCCCCCCCCCCCCCCCGCGCTGGTGCCGTACCCGGGTCAGGCCAGCAGGTCGGACTGCAGGGTGACGACCTGGCGGAACGGCGCGACGGGCACGCCGGCCGGGTTGGTCATGGTGATGACGGCCAGGACGTCGGCGGCCGAGACGTAGGCGATCCGGGCCGTGGGGCTGCCCTTGGGGCCGTTCGCGGTCGACTCGACGGCCGTCAGCTCGACGCCGTCGACCTCGTCCCACTTCTCGTGGTCGGTGGACTTGGTGTCCGGGGCCGCCTTGGGGCTGCTCTTGGCGCGCAGCGAGGTGTAGGTGTTCCAGGACTCCTTGCTGGAGCCGAAGCGCAGCAGGCGGATCTGGGTGCGGGTGCCGTCGGAGGCGGTCCACTCCCGGACGGTGGCGGCGCGGCAGGCGTTCTCCAGCAGGCTCGCGCGCAGCTTGGCCGGGTCCTGCTGCTCGGCGAGGAGCGCGTCGCAGGGCACCCAGTCGGCGGGGGCCGCGGCGGCGGTGGGGGCCGCCGTCGGGGTGGCCGCCGGGGAGGCGGTCGCGCTCGGCGCCGGCTCCGGGGTGCCGGAGTCGGTGGGGCGCGCCGAGGGGGCGGGGAAGGTCGGCGCGGCCAGGGAGCCGCCGGCTTCCTTGGGGGCGGGCAGCAGCAGGTGGCGCAGGTCGGCGTAGTGCAGGGACTTGCCCGTGCCGTTCGGCGCGGCCTTGCCGGCGGGCAGCGGCGGCAGGGTCAGCGGCGGGAAGGTGTAGCGGCCGTCGCTGGGGGTGGCGAGGCCCGGGATGTCGGTGCGCTCGGGGGCGGTGACGGCCAGGGCGGTGCCGGTGCCGGCGAGGGCGAACACCAGGGCGGCGCAGCTCCAGCGCACCGCGGCCTTGCGGCGGCGGGCCCGGTGGGCCTGCTGCTCGGCGAGCTCCTCGGGGGTCGGCGGCGGCGGCGCGGTGAACTCCAGGGCCCCGATGGCGGTTTCGGCGGGGGCCCCGGGCAGCGGCGGGGCGGGCGGGGCCACCGGCGGTGCGGGCGGAGCCAGCGGGGGCGCGGGCGGGGCCGGCGAGGCGGCGGGGGTCGGCGGGAGCGGGTCCGAGGCGGGCTGCGGCGGGGTGGCGTGGTCGGTCATGCGGACGCTCCCGGGCGGGCGAGGCGGTCGAGCTGCAGGGTGAAGAGGGCGACGATCTTGTCCTTGGGCAGCGGTGCCACGCCCTCGGCGTTCATGACGACCAGGAGGTCGCCCTCGGCGGCGGAGCACTCCAGGTAGTCGATCGGCGCGGACGGCGGCGCCGGCATCAGGTAGCAGTGCGCCTCGGGGTGGCCCGGGATGCTCGGGCCGATCCGGAACAGGCCGGTGTCGCCGGTGAAGACCGCGGTGTACTCGTTGATCCGCTCCACTTCCTGCTGGTTGAACTGGCGCAGCTTCAGGCCGATCACCAGGTCGTCGCCGCCGGCGAGGTAGGTGCGCACGCCGGTGGCCTTGACGTGCAGGCCCTCCCAGTAGGAGCGCAGCTTGTCGCGCTTCTCCTTGGGGATCTGCTGCAGTTCGGCGTCCAGTTCGGCGGACAGCTGCCGGCCGTTGAGCTCGGTGTCGTTGCCGTAGACGCCGTCGTCCGGGCCGGGTTCGTAGCCGGCCGGGACGGGCAGCAGCAGGTCGCGCAGCGCGCCGAAGTGGCTGCCGTTGGACTTGGCGCCGTACGGGGTGGCGGTCGCGGTCGGGGTGGGACCGGTGGACGGGGCGGCGGCGGTGGCCGGGGCCGGGTCGTCGTACTGGGTCTTGATGATGCCGATGCCGATGACCACCCCGACCAGCGCGGCGGCGGCCGTCGCGGCCCCGGCGCGCAGCAGCCGGCGGGAGCCGGGGGCGGGCGGCGCGGCAGGGTCGGTCGCGGCCGCGGGCGGTGCTTCGGCGGCCGGGGCCGGCTGCTCGGGGGCGGGCGGCGGCTCGGGGGCGGGCGGCGGCTCGGGGGCGGCCTGGTTCGCGGTCACGGTGTCGTCGTTCATACGAGGCGCTCCCACTGCCGCTTGGCGAGGTCCTTGAGGACGTCGGCGCTCACCATCTGGGTGCCGAAGACCTCGATCGTCATCTGCAAGGAGCCGCGCTTGGCCACGGCCTCGCCGTAGTAGTACTGGTCGGTGCTCTCGGCCCAGTGGCGGGCCGTGGTCTCGACCTTGTAGCCGCCGTTGGCGCCGTCGGCGAACGGGAGCCAGGTGGAGGACTTCGCCTCGTCGGCGTGCTCGGCCGTGAACTGGGTGAGCATGATGCGGTAGCGGGTGTCGTCCTTCTTCCAGTCGACCTCCGCCGCACGGCGGAAGCCGCGCGAGGCGAGGTCGCGGAAGGCGAAGGCCGCGTTGCCGCTGTGTTCGGCGATCTCGCCGATCGAGGCCCAGCTGGGCTTGTCCGG
Source organism: Kitasatospora sp. NPDC093550 (assembly GCF_044764985.1). Classification (NCBI taxonomy): domain Bacteria; kingdom Bacillati; phylum Actinomycetota; class Actinomycetes; order Kitasatosporales; family Streptomycetaceae; genus Kitasatospora; species Kitasatospora sp. NPDC093550. The sequence continues at coordinate 173,412 of NZ_JBIWJF010000006.1, read as the reverse complement.
GTTGTCGCCCCAGGGGGTGCTGCCCTCGGGGGCGGTGAGCAGCAGCTTGGTCAGGTCGCCGTCGATGGCCAGCGGCGCGGGCTGCTCGGCGGCGAGGGCGGCCGGGTCGACCGTGCCGGCCGGGTAGGACGGGCGGGCGACCTGCAGCGGCGGCAGCGGGGTGGCCGGGCGCTGGGCCTGCACGCCGTAGCCGACGCCGCCGCCGACCAGGGTGCCCAGCACCAGGCCGCAGGCGGCCAGCAGCACCGGGCGGGGGCGGCGCGGGGCGCGGGGCGCCCGCTCGGGGCCGCCCTCCAGCAGGTCGCCGGGCGCGGCGGCGTACGGGTCGGTGGTGAACGGGCCGGCTGCGGGCGGCGGCGGGACGGCGGGTGCGGCCGGCGGCGCGGCGGGCGCGGGTACCGGCTCCGCGGGTTCGGTGGTCACGGGAGTGGCTCCAGAGGAGGAAGGGAGGGGTGGCGTCGGTGGGCGGGCGGCGGCGCGCGGCGGCGCGGGGCTCAGCCGCCCGAGGCGAGCCAGTCGCGCTGGCGCTTCATCAGCTCGCTCAGCAGCGCCTTGTCCGGCGTGCCCTTCACGTCGACGTCGATCGTGTACTGGACGTCGCCCTGGCTGGCGATGCCGGTCATCGAGCCGGTGTACGCCTGCTGCTTGGGCTTCTTCAGGTAGCCGCGGGCGTCGGGCAGGCCGTCGAGGTCGACCGGGTCCAGCGACTTGATCTTGTAGCCCTTGACGAATTCGGTCGCCATCGAGGCGGAGCCGAAGTGCAGCAGGGTGACGGTCACTTCGGCCTTGCCGTCGGCCGTCCGGTACATCCGGGTCGCGCCCTCCTTGTAGCCGTAGGAGGCGAGGATGTCCTTGATGCCGTCCTGCTTGCCGAACAGGTCGGCGACGTCGTCGTCGGTCATCTTCATCCCGTCCGCGGGTCCGTAGGACTCGCCGCCGGCCGGGATCGGGAGCAGGAAGTAGCGCAGGTCGCCGTCGTGCTTGCCGCCGCTGACCGTGCCCTTGACGGTGCTGACCGGGGCCGGCTCGCTCGGGACGGCGGTCGGGACCGGGACGGGCTCCGGCGTGGGCGAGGCGCTCGCGGTGGCGCTCGCGCTCGCCGTCGGGGACGCGGTGACGGCGGGGGCGGCGGCCGGGTGGGCGTGGGTGTCGGGCTTGCCGACGGCGACGGTCACGGCGGCGCTGGCCGCGGTGACGGCGAGCAGGCCGGCGGTGGCCAGCGCGACGCCGACGGCGCGCGGCAGCCGGCGCGCGGACGGCTGCGGCCCGGCGGCCGGCTCGGGCGCGGCGGCGAGCTCAGGCGCGGCGGCCGGCTCGGGCGCGGTGGTCGGCTGGGCCGGTGCCGGAGGTTCGGCGGCGGCGCTCTCGTTCTCGGGCTCGGGCAAGGGACTCCCCCCAGGGAAAAGAATGCGGATTCCCACGCGCGAGGCCCCTCGTGGGACCCACTCCCCCAGCGGGTGCTCCGGACCGTCCGTCACGCGTGTCAGCAGGCATTATGAGAGCCCGCTGACAGCCCTGCCAACAAAATCAATCACCGCACACTCCCCCAAGGCCCGACGAACCGGACACGTCGTGATCCAACCGCAATGGGGCACCGTCCCGGGTGGGCCGGGACGGTGCCCCCGGGTCAGAAGGCGGCCGTGGCGGTGCGGGTGGCCGTGGCGAGGGCCTCGGGGTCGGTCTCCTCGGTGAGCCAGGCGAGGTGGCCGTCGGGGCGGACCAGGGCGGCGGTGACGGCGCGCCAGTCGGCCCGCGGCTCGGCGAGCGGGGCGCTGTGCCGGGTGAGGCGGCCGGGGCCGGGCAGACCGGAGCCGGGGCGCTCGGGGCCAGGGCGGTCGGGGCCGCGGAGGTCCGGGTGGGCGGCCCGGCCGGTGAGGTCGAGCAGCACGGGGTGGCCGGGGCGCAGCAGGGTGAAGAGGGTGGTGGTGCCGGTCGGGGCGCTCAGGTGCAGGTCGGGGGCGCGGGTGCCGGTGAGCGGGTGGGCGCCGGCGGCGGGGTCGGGCGGGTAGGCGGCGGCGAGGCCGGCCGCGCGGGCGGCCAGGTCGTCGGAGAACTCCGGTACGCCGTCGATGAGTTCGCACAGCAGCTCGCGCATGGCGAGGTGTTCGGGGGTGTGGCCGGTCATCAGTCCGGCTTGGGCGCGGGTGCTGCGCAGCACGTCGGCGCCGGCGGGGTGGCGTTCGGCGTGGTAGCTGTCGAGGAGGGTGTCGTCGGCGGTGCCGTCGAGGACGCGGGCGAGCTTCCAGCCGAGGTTGAAGGCGTCCTGGAGGCCGGTGTTGAGGCCCGGGCCGCCGGCCGGGAAGTGGGCGTGGGCGGCGTCGCCGGCGAGCAGGACGCGGCCGTTGCGGTAGCGGGCGGCCTGGCGGGCGGCGTTGCCGAAGGTGGAGGTCCAGCCGGCGTCGCGCATGCCGTAGTCGGTGCCGGTGATGTCGCGGACCTTGGCGCGCAGCTGGTCGAAGGTGAGGGGGGCGGTGGGGCGGGTGCGGTTGGTGGCGGCGTCGTTGCCGGCGATCCGGTGGGTGCCGCCGGGCAGCGGGAAGGCCATGAAGGCGCCGCGTTCGTTGGAGCAGGAGGGGTGGCGGGGCGGGGTGTCGAGGACGACGTCGCCCATCCAGGCCCAGGCGGTGGCGGGGGTGCCGGGGAAGTCGATGCCGGCGGCTTCGCGCACGGTGCTGCGGGTGCCGTCGCAGCCGACCAGGTAGGCGGCGCGCAGCCGGTAGGGGCCGTCGGGGCCGTCGACGTGGACGGTGACCGCCCGGTCGTCCTGGGTGAGGCCGGTGACGCGGTGTCCGCGGCGCAGGTCGGCGCCGGCGGTGACGGCGTGGGCGGCGAGCAGTTGTTCGGTGCGGACCTGGGGCAGGGCGAGGCTGAACGGGTACGGGGTGTCGAGGCGGCGGAAGTCGAGCCAGGAGGACAGGGCGGCGAAGTGGCCGCGGGGGACGCGCAGGCCTTCGGCGAGGAAGGGCTCGATCACCCCGCGGCAGTCCAGCATCTCCAGCGTGCGCGGGTGCACGGAGCTGGCGCGGGAGTGCGGGTCGGGTTCGGTGCGGGCTTCCAGGACCGTCACCTCGGCGCCGTGCAGGCGCAGTTCGGCGGCGAGCCAGAGGCCGACGGGGCCGCCTCCGGCGATGACGACCTGTCGGGTTCCTTCGGTGCTGGGCATGGGTCTCCCCTTCACGGTCTGTTCGAGAGCGTCACGGGTCGTTCGGGCATCACATCTCTTGGTCACTGACCAACGGCGCCGCACCCAGTAGACTAGGTCAGTGACCAAGAAGCAAGCCCCGGAGGCTTCCCGGACCCGGCTGGACACCGACACCGTGGTGCGCGCCGCGCTCGACCTGCTCGACGACAAAGGCGCGGGCGCGGTGTCCGTGCGCGGCGTCGCCGAACGCCTCGGCGTGCGGATGAACACCGTGCTGTGGCACGCCAAGACCAAGGCCCGCCTGCTGGAGCTGATGGCGGACGCGATCGTCGCCGGGGTCCGCCTGGACGGCCTGCCCGAGCCCTGGCAGGAGCGGGTGCGCGAGCTCTCCCGGCGCTACCGGCGCGTCCTGCTGGCCCACCGCGACGGCGCGCTGATCGTCACCGGGACGTACGCGGCCGAGCCGGCCACCCTGCGCTACTCCGACGCCGTGCTGCAGGCGCTGCTGGACGGCGGGCTGGACGAGCGCCGCGCGGCCTGGACGCTGTGGAACCTGCAGTACCTGGCGCTCGGCCTGACCCAGGAGGAGCAGGCCCTGGCCGCCCAGGGCGGCGAGCACTCGCTGGCCGGGGCCCTCGGCGAGGGCCGCTACCCGGCGGTGGAGCGGGTCGCGGCCGCGCTGGAGGACGGGGACTTCGACGAGCGCTTCGAGTTCGGGGTGGCCCGGATCCTCGCCCTGCCCTGAACGGCCGGAGGCTCGGCCGGGGCCGGCCGGTGACCGACCGCCCGGGGGCCGCGGCCCGGCCGGTGCCCGGGCCGGTGCCCGGGCCGCCGATGTGACGATGTCGCGGCCGGGTCACCGCTCGGCACGGAAACCGGCTCCGGGGGTGTGCGCGGGCCGCCGGCCCGGGACACCATCGACGGGGAGTGCGCGGGCCGCCGGCCCGGGACACCATCGACGGGGAGAGCCGGACCACGGGGGGAGGGCGGCGGCATGACGACGGGCCAGGAACCCGGCCGGGAACCGGGAGCGGGCTGGCGGGCCGCCGTGGCGACGGCGGCCGGCGCGGTGGCGGTGCTGACCGTCGCGGGCGGCGTCACGGTGTGGCGGTGGTCGCAGGACGAACCGGTGGCCGGGTTCCTGTGGGGGGTGTGCGCCGTCGCGGCGCTGGCCGCACTGGCCGCCGGCGTCGTGGTGGGCCTGGGCGACGCCGAGGGCGAACTCGCCGGCTCCGGCGTCCGGGTGGCGGGGTTCCTGCTGCTCGCACTGGGCGCGGTGTTCCTGTCCGCGCAGGTCGCCGAGACCGTCCGGGCCCGGCTGCACGAGCCGCGCAGCGTGCCGGCCACCGTGACGCGCTGCCGGGTGACCGGCCAGGAGCCGGTGGAGGGCGGCGGCCTGGGCGCCAAGACCTACGCCTGCACCTTCCGCTGGACCGTCGACGGACGGGAGTCCAGCGTGGAACGCCCGGAGGGCCCGTACCCGGAGGGCAAGGAGACCCGGGTCTGGCTGGAGGACGACGGGCGCGTGTCCACCGGCCGCCCGAGCCTGGTGGGGATCCCGCTGTTCGGCGTCCCGGCCCTGTTCTGCCTGCTCGGCGCCCGCTTCCTGGGCTCCTGGCTGCTCACGGACACCGGCCAGGCCCTACGCCGGTGAGGCGGCGCCCGTCCGGTGGGGCCCTGCGCCGGTGAGGCGGCGCCCGTCCGGTGGGGCCCAACGCCGGTGAGGCGGTGCCCGTCCGGCCGGTTCAGAGCCAGCCGCGGCGGGCCGCCTGGACGCCCGCCTGGAAGCGGGTGGTGGCGCCCAGGTGGGCGAGCAGGGTGGACACCCGGCGCACCACGGTGCGCCGCCCCAGGCCCAGGCGGCGGGCGATGGCGTCGTCGGTGGCGCCACTGGCCATCAGGGTCAGGATGCGCCGGTCGCGTTCGTCGATCCGCAGGTCGACGCCGGCGTCGGCGCCCGCCACGGTGGCCGGCACCGCCAGGCGCCACAGCGTCTCGAACACGGCGGTCAGGGCGTTCAGCAGGCCGGAGGGACGGATCAGCAGCGAGACGACGCCGGGGCGGTCGTCGGCGGGCAGGGTGACGATGGCGAGGTCGTCGTCGCCGATGGCGAGCTTGAGCGGCGGCTCGTCCAGGGTGCGGGCCTGCTCGCCCGCCTCGACCATGCGCGCCATGTTGGGCCCGGCCACCGGGTCCTCGAACGCGCAGCCCTGGTAGATCGCGCGGTAGACGACGCCGGCGGCCATCCGGCGGCGCTGCAGCACCTCCTGGTCGGCGTAGTGGGCGCTGCTGCCGGAGTACGGCGGCACGTCGACGACCCGGACCTGGTGACGGGCCGCCAGCTGCAGGCGCCGGCTCGCGGCGAGCACCTCGGCCGGGTCCTCGACCACCTCCAGCGCGCCGTAGCTGCCGGCGTCGCGCCGGGCGAAGCGGTAGAGGCGTTCGAGTTCGGCGCCGGCCCGGCGGGCGGTGGCCTGGCGCAGCGCGTCGCGCTGCAGGACGGTCTCGACCACCCGGCCGGGCGGCAGCGCCTCCCAGGTGTGGTCGCGGTCGTCGGCGCTGCCGGCGGTGTCGAAGGCGACCGCGACGCCCTCGTCGGCGAGGTCGCGCAGGACGGCCAGCACGGTGCCCTCGTCCAGGCCGGCGCCGTGCGCCAGGTCGGCCGCCCGGGCCCGCGGCCGGCCGACCAGGCCGCGGTAGACGCGGCCGCGTTCGGAGTCCGGATCCAGTACGTCGTGCACGGCAACCCCCCGGTTCGTCGTGTGGCCGCAGGAGGCTACCCCGGCGGGTGGCGCACATGCGCCAGTGGCCCGGGTGCGCCGCCGGTGGCTCTGGCGCGGGGGTGGGCACGGTGGCAAGAGTTGTCGATGTTCAGACAGGATCGGGGGGACGGATCGTCAGCACCGCCCGCCCGGACCCCGTCACGCCGCTCCGTCACGCCGCTCCGTCACGCCGCTTCCCCTCACCACCGACCCGTCACCACCGACCCGCCACCAGCGACCCGTCACGACCGACCCCTCACCACCGACCCGTCGAAGGCCGAGGACGACCCCATGACCCCAGCCCGGCTCCTGCCCGCCCGGCTGCGGCGCGCCCGTACGGCCGTCGCCGCCCTGGCCGCCTGCCTGCTGCTGCTCGCCGCGCCCGCGGCCGCCGCCGTCCCTCCGCCCGCGCCCGCCGCCGGGCCCGCGCCGGACCCGGCCGCCGGGCCGCCGCCGCTGGCGGACGGCTTCGGGCTGACCCAGGTCGGCACCGCCACCGGCAGCGCCACCAACTTCGTCATCACCGTCACCACGCCCCAGGTCGCCGGCGAGCACACCGTCCGCATCCTGCTGCCCGCCGACTACGCCCGGCACCCCGACCAGCGCTACCCCGTGCTGTACTTCCTGCACGGCGCCTCGGACAACCCGATCGACCCGGCGCTGGCCTACCCCGCGCTGACCGCCGCGCAGTCGATGATCACCGTCATCCCGGACGGCGGCCTGCGCGGCTGGTACACCGACTGGCTCGACCAGGGCACCGCCGCCGGCGCGCAGAACTGGGAGACCTTCCACCTCGGCCAGGTCGTGCCGTTCGTCGACGCCAACCTGCGCACGCGCACCGACCGGGCCCACCGCGCCGTCGGCGGCCTGTCCATGGGCGGCTTCGGCGCCCTGCACTACGCCCAGGACCGCCCCGACCTGTTCGGCCAGGTCCTCACCATGTCCGGCGCCAACGACCTGTCCGCCGACGAGATGATCATCCGCGGCGCCGTCGTCGCCACCCTCACCAACGTCGGCACCGTCCTGTGCGGCCCCAGCGACGGCCACCCCTGCGGCTTCGACTTCGGGCCCACCGTCTCCAGCGACGCGATCTTCGGCACGCCGTACCCGGTGTTCAACGCCGACTGGCGCTGGAACGCCGCCGACCCGGCCTCCCGGATGGCCCTGCTCGCCCACACCGGCATCGCCGTCTACACCGGCAACGGCAACGGCAGCCCCGCCGACATGGAGTTCTGGGCCGAAGGCACCGCCAAGCGCGTCCGGGACCGCCTGAACGCCCTCCAACTGCCGTACCACTACGTGGACTACGGCGACGGCAGCGCCTGGGGCCCCGACTGCCACGGCGGCCACACCCCCGGCTGCTGGGCGCAGGACCTCGTGGACTACGTCCCGCGCCTGGAGGCCGCCTTCGCCGCCGCGCCCTGAGCGGCGCTCCCCCCTCTCCTCCCCTCTCCCCCTTCGACCGCTCCGCCGAAAGGACACCCCGCCGTGCCCGCCACCGTCCTGACCGCCCCCGGGAACCCCGGCCGCACCGCGCCCTGGCTGCGCGTGCTCGCCGCCCTCCTGGCCGCCTGCTGCGCCGCCCTGGGCCTGGCCGCCGGCCCCGCGCACGCCGCCCCGGCGCCCGGGCCCGCGCCCGCGCCCGCCACCGCGGCCGGCTGCGGCGGCGCGCCGCTGAACTGCCTGACCCTCACGTCGCTCGGCAACGGACGCCGGCTCGACGTCCAGAACGGCAACACCGGCGACGGCGTCTACGTCGTCACCAACTCCGCGCCCGGCTACCACCAGTCCTGGCGGCTGAACGTCGACCCCTCGGACTACACCTTCACCATCGTCAACAACGACACCGGCAAGTGCGTCGACCTGGCCGCCTGGTTCGTCCCGGCCCTGCGCCAGCAGACCTGCGCCGGGCAGGCCGGCCAGCGCTGGTTCCTGCAGCCGGCGCCCGGCGGCGGCGACGCGTTCGCGATCCGCCACGCCGGCGACAACACCTGCCTGGACCTGCTGGCCGGCGCCCAGTACGACGACGCCTGGACCGACCAGTACGCCTGCAACGGCACCGTCAACCAGCAGTGGGCCACCGGCGCCCCGCAGGCCGCCCGCACCCTGGCCGTCGACCACGCCGCCAAGCAGTGCCAGAAGGACGCCTCCACCTGCTCCTGGGCCGTACGCGGCGAGGCCCCGGCCGCGCCGCTGCCCCGGGTGTGCTCCTCCGCGGTCTGGTTCAACAACACCGCCGGCACCGTCCAGCAGACCTTCGCGGTCACCGACATGAGCGGCTGGTCGACCTCCCTGGGCTCCGAGATCGGCAGCGAGATCGGCGGCGGCATGGAGGGCACGCCGCTGAAGGCCGCGGTCAAGGTCGGCCTGAGCTTCACCAACGTCTGGAACGGCTCGCGCAGCGTCAACAACGCCGTCACCGTCACCGTCCCCCCGCAGCAGTACGGCTGGGTGACGCTGGCCGAGGTCGCCCGCCAGGTCACCGGCACCTGGACCTTCGACGCCCACGGCATCCCGTGGACCGCCGACGACACCATCACCGTCCCGGTGACCTCCGACCCCGTCGCCGGGCCCACCCTCTACGTCGCCAACACCAGCCCGACGTTCACCAGCTGCAGCTGACGGCACGTCGGTTCACCGGCCGCCGCCCGCGCTACGGGCGGCGGCCGTCCGCGGCCTCCCCGGGCCCCCCGCCCTCCCGGGCCAGGGCCTCGCGCGCGGCCAGGCGTCCGGCCACCCGGAAGGAGTGCTCGCGCGAGTCGACCTCGTGCACGACGGTGAAGTGCACCACCACCGCCAGGGCCACCGCCCGCCCCGGCGCCCGCTCGGCCAGCTCCTCGCGCACCCCCTCGGCCAGCGCCGCGTGGAACAGCGCCAGGTAGTACGGGTCGGAGTCGCCGCGCACCGTGGCGTCCGGCGCCACCTCCAGGCGCACGCCCTCCTCCCCCGGCTCGAAGTCCACGGTGACGATCGCCACGTCGCAGGGGCAGCCGCTCTGGCGGACGTAGCGGGCCTGCACCCCGCGGATCGGGTGCGACGGGAAGCTCCGCGCCGGGTCGGGGGCCATCGCGATCAGGACCAGGTGATCTCGACGGACTCGACCACCACGTCCGCCACCGGACGCTCGCCCTCGGTCGGGGCGGCGGCGATCGCGTCGACCACGGCCCTGGAGGCCGCGTCGGCGACCTGCCCGAAGACGGTGTGCTTGCGGTTGAGGTGGGCGGGGGTGCCCACCGTGATGAAGAACTGCGAACCGTTCGTGCCCGGGCCGGAGTTGGCCATCGCCAGCAGGTACGGCTTGGTGAAGGACAGCTCCGGGTGGAACTCGTCCGCGAAGGCGTAGCCGGGCCCGCCGGTGCCGGTGCCGGTCGGGTCGCCGCCCTGGATCATGAAGCCCGCGACCACCCGGTGGAACAGCGTGCCGTCGTAGTACGGGCCGCTGCCCGGTTCGCCGGTGCGCGGGTCGGTGTACTCGCGGGTGCCCTCGGCGAGTTCGGCGAAGTTGCGGACCGTCTTCGGCGCGTGGAACGGGAACAGCTCCAGGCGGACCGGGCCCGCGGTGGTGTGCAGGGTGGCGAACCGGGCAGTGGCCACGGGGAGTCTCCTCGGGTGGTGCGACGGGGTGTGCGGCCCGGCGCGGCGGGCGCGACCGGACACGGCCGGCGCGACCGGACACGGCGGGCGCGACCGGGCACGGCGGGCGCGACCGGTGCGCCCGGCGCGGACTGGTGCACCGATCGGGAAGATCGGCTACGGCATCCTGGCACAGCCCCGGGAATCACGGCCGGGCCGGGTGGGAGGATCCCTACGAACCACCCGGTTCGCGAGGCGAGGAAGGCAGGTGACCGCGATGGTCGGAGCGGTGCTGATCGGGCTGCTGGTGCTGGTGGTCGCCGGATGCGTGTGCGTGGTGTGGGCCGACCGGGGCGGGCCCGCGTGGACCCGCGTGGTCGCCTCGATCACGGTCCGCGGCGGGGAGGCGCTGCGCAGCGCCCTGCGCAGTACCCGCCGCCGCGGGAACTCCGGCAGCGGCGGGAGTGACTGAGGCGATGGCGGACGACGACGCGAAACTGCGGGCCGTGTTCGAAGCGGTGCTGGCCTCCACCCTGGCCGGACGGGGCGTGCCGACCTGCCTGGGCCTGGACATGGAGACCGAGGACGCGCTGTGGGCGATCGAGTGCGCCCGCCCGGACGTGCCGCCGGAGTTGGTCGCGGCGGCCCGGCGCACCTTCGAGGGACAGCTGGACGGCAGCAACTCGGCCCGGGAGCGGGAGCGGATCGCCCGCCGGCTGGCCGGGCGGGACGGCTGACGGCCCGTACCGCCTCCCCGGCCGCCGCCCGTGGCGGGCGACGGCCGGAGACGCGAGGGGGCGCGAGGGGGCGCGAGGGGGCGCCGGGCCTCGGCGCCGGGCCTCGGCGTCAGTCCTCGGCGGAGCGGCGGCGGGAGAGCGCGACCAGGGCCGCGCCCGCGGCCAGGGCCGCTGCGGCGCCGCCGGCCTCCCAGCCGATCCCGTCGGTGCCGGTTGCGGCGAGCGTGCCGGAGCCGGACCCGGACCCGGCCCCGGAGCCGGAGCCGGAGCCCACGGTGACGATCCCCGTGCCCGTAGCGGTGGTGGTGCCCGTGGCGGTCTCGGTGAGACCCGCAGGCTGGACGGTCTGCGGCTGCCCGCCGCCCTGGGCGGTGGTGCCGGTGCCGGACGCGGCGGCCTCGTCCACGGCGCGGGCCTTGGCCCAGCCGTCCGTGAGGAAGGCCAGGATGTCGTCGTCGCTGCCCTCCAGGGCAGCCTTGGCGGCCTTGCGGACGGCCGGCCCGCCGCTCTCGGCGAGCTGGGAGACCTTGATCCGGTTGTCGGTGGCGCGCAGGCGCGGCAGCTCGGTCTCCAGGAAGCGCCGCAGGTCGGCGGCGGTGCCGTTGAGGGCCTTCTGGGCGCCCTCGGCGACATGACGACCGGTGTCCTTGTTCGCGAGGATGACCAGGATCGCGACCCGGTCGTCCTCGGCCTGGGCGGCGGGCCAGCCCTCGGTGAGGAACTTCAGGATCGCCGCGTCGTCGCCGTCCATCGCCTTGTTGGCCGCCTCGCGCACCGCGCGGCCGCCGGAGGACATGATCTGGGCGACCTTGACCCGGTTGTCGTCGGCGCGCTGCTTGGGCAGCTCGACCTCCAGGAAGTGCCGCAGGTCGGCGGCGGTGCCCTTGAGCGCCTTCTCGGCCGCCTCGCGCACCCCGCGGCCGCTGTCCTTGTCGGCCAGGATGCGCTCGACCTCGGCGCGGTCCTGGTCTTCGACGCGGGCGACGTACTGGCCGGTCTTCAGGAAGTCGAGGATGTCCTGGTAGGTGCCGCGCAGCGCCTTGTCCGCGGCCTTGCGCACCGCCGGGCCGCCGCGGTCCGCGATCTGGACGACCAGCAGCCGGTTGTCGGTCTGCCGGGCGTCCTCCAGCCCGGTCTCCAGGAAGCGCCGCAGGTCGGCGGCGGTGCCCTTGAGCGCCTTCTCGGCCATCTCGCGCACCTTGGGCCCGCTGGCCGGGTCGGCCAGGATCCGCTCGACCTCGGCGCGGTCCTTCTTCTCCTGGTCGCCCGCAGCGTCGGAGGCACCCGGCGCGGTGCCCTTGCCAGTCTCCTTCGCGGCCTCCTTCGCCGCGTCCTTCCCGGCGTCCGACGCCGTGTCCGGTGCCGAGCCCGAGGCGGTGTCAGGGCCCGAGACGCCGGCCGGCTGCGAGGCGTCGGCGGCGGAGGCCGTCGAGGGGAAGAGGACGGCGGGGGCCAGGACGGCGGCCGCGACGACGGCGGACACCCGAGGAAGCTTCAACGCAGCAGACCTTACTTCGCGCGAGGATCATGAACCCCGACAGCATAGATCTTCTTTTACGTTCTCCATACCGAATAAATACAGTCCCTCAACACCGCCCCACCACCGCGGCGTTGCCCCCGCCGGGACATGGATAGGGTGAGCCGGATGAGCTTCCATCTCGTCGTCGGACACGGGCCCGCCGGGGCCGCCACCGCCCGCCTGCTGGCCGAACAGGGCCACGAGGTCCGGGTCGCCACCCGTACCGGACAGCCCGCCGCGCACCAGGGCGCCGCGCCCGTCGACGGCGTCGAGCACCTCGCCCTCGACGCGAGCGACCCCGCCGCCCTCACCGCGGCCGCCCGCGGCGCCGCCGCCATCCACGGCTGTGCCGCGCCGCCGCTGCCGCAGTGGGCCGAACGCTGGCCGGCCCTCGTCTCCTCGCTGTGCGCGGCGGCCGAGGACAGCGGCGCGGTCCTCGTCCTGCTCGGCAACCTGTACGGCTACGGGCCGCAGGCCGACCCGGACCGCCCGCTGACCGAGGACCTGCCGCTCGCCGCCACCGGCCCCAAGGGGCGGGTGCGGGCGGCGGGTTGGGAGCAGGCCCGGGCGCTGCACGAGGCCGGGCGGATCCGGGCGGTGGAGGTGCGCGCCTCGGACTTCTTCGGCCCCGGCGTCACCGACGGCGGCCATCTCGCCGCGCGCGTCATGCCGGGTCTGCTGAAGGGCCGCGCCGTCGCGGTGCTCGGCGACCCGGACGCTCCGCACAGCTGGACCTACCTGCCGGACGTGGCACGGGCGTTGGCCGAGGTCGCCGGCGAGGAGCGGGCCTGGGGCCGGGCCTGGCACGTGCCCACCCTCCCCGCCGCCTCCGTGCGCGCCATGGTCGGACACCTGGCCGCCGAGGCCGGCACCGCGCCGGTCGCGGTGCGCCGGCTGTCCCCCGTGCTGCTCGGCGCAGCCGGGCTGTTCTCCCCGCTGCTGCGCGAACTGCGCGAGGTCCGCTACCAGTTCGACCGTCCGTTCACCGTCGACGCCTCCGCCTACGAGGCGGCGTTCACCGTCCGGGCGACGCCGCTGGAGGAGCAGGTGAAGGCGACGGTCGCCTGGTGGCGCGAGCGGCTGGACGCCTGACGCCACGTCAGTGCTTGAGCGCGTCCGCGCCCCGGTAGCCGGCCGGCACGCCCTCGATCAGGATGATGTCGGCGACCATGTGCCGGGTGCGCAGCGGCAGGATCTCCCGGTAGGCGGGCGAGTCCCACCAGGCGCGGGCCCGCTCGGTGTCGGGGAACTCGATGACGATCGTGCCGCCCGTGCCCCAGCGGCCCTCCACCGTCTCGTACGCGCCGCCGTGGACGATGAAGCGGCCGCCGAAGGGGTCGAGGGTGGCGTCGATGCGCTCCAGGTACTCGACGATGTCGGGGCCGAACTCGACCGAGTGGACCTGGGCGATGGCGTAGGCGGTCATGGCTGCTGCTCCTGTGGGGGGCTCGTCGTGGGCGTTTCCTGCTGACGTCCCCGACCGTAGGGCGCGGCGGGTGCCGGGCGAATCCGTCACGTATCGGTAGGGGTACTGGCGGGGGTGCGCGGGTCCACGGGCGGGGGTGCCGACGGGGGGTACGGGCGGGGGCGCCGAGGGGATGCGGGCGGGGTCCTGGAAAGCTCGGATACCGGCGATTGACCGGGCGCTGACAAGCTGGCGCCCGGTGCCGCCTCGGCCGACACCCCGCACCCGAGGCGACGCGAAACCTCGGACACCGTCGGGAAGACGGCGGAGTCCCCGTTCGGGACGTCCGCAGGGGCGGTTCCTCGCTAGGCTCGGGTGGCCGGGGCCGGCGATCGGGAAGCGAGGAATGCGCATGCTCGGGTACGACGCGGACGGGTTCGTGCGGGACGGGGTGCCGCACCGGGTGGTGGCGGGTGCGGTGCACTACTTCCGCGTCCACCCCGACCTGTGGGAGGACCGGCTGCGGCGGGTGCGGGCGCTGGGGGTGAACACGGTGGACACCTACGTGCCGTGGAACTTCCACGAACTGCCCGGCGGGAAGGTCGACTTCACCGGGTGGCGGGACGTGGGCCGGTTCGTGCGCCTGGCCGGCGGCATGGGGCTGGACGTGATCCTGCGCCCCGGCCCGTACATCTGCGCGGAGTGGGAGTCCGGCGGCCTGCCGGCCCGGCTGCTGGCCGTGGACGGGCTGCGGCTGCGCTGCGCGGACCCGGCGTACCTGGCCGAGGTGGACGGCTGGTTCGACGCGCTGGCGCCCGAGCTGCTGCCGCTGCTGGCCAGCAGGGGCGGGCCGGTGGTGGCGGTGCAGGTGGAGAACGAGTACGGCAGTTACGGCGACGACACCGCCTACCTGCTCCACCTGCGCGACGGCCTGGAGCGGCGCGGCGTGGACTGCCTGCTGTTCACCACCGACGGCGCCCACGACACCATGCAGCAGGGCGGCGCCCTGCCGGGCCACCTGGCGACGGCCACGTTCGGCTCGCGCGCCCCCGAGCGCCTGGCGCTGCTGCGCCGCCACCAGCCCGAAGGCCCGCTGACCGCCATGGAGTTCTGGATCGGCTGGTTCGACCAGTGGGGCCGGCCGCACCACGTGCGGGACGCGAAGGAGACCGCCGCCTCGCTGGACGAGCTGCTGGCCACCGGCGCCTCCGTCAGCCTCTACATGGCGCACGGCGGCACCAACTTCGGCCTGTGGGCCGGCGCCAACCACTCCGGCGCGCACCCGCTGGACGCCGGCTACGAGCCGACCGTCACCAGCTACGACTACGACGCGCCGATCGGCGAGGCCGGCGAGCTGACCGCCAAGTTCCACGCCCTGCGCGAGGTCATCGGCCGCTACCTGCCCCTGCCGGAGCCGCCCGGAGGCGAACTGCCCGCCCCGCTGCCCCGGGTGGCGCCGCAGCGCCTGGAGCGGGCGCAGGGACGCGCCGTGCTGCTGGAGAGCCTGGACGCGCTGTCGCAGCCGGTGGAGCGGGCCGCGCCGCTGCCCATGGAGCTGCTCGGGCAGGATCGCGGCCTGATCCACTACCGCACCCGCGTGCCCGGCCCGCGCCCCGAACTTCCTCTGCGCATCGACGGGTTGGCCGACCGGGCGCTGGTGTTCGCGAACGGGCGCCCGCTCGGGACGCTGGACCGCAACTCCCCCGGCCAGACGCTGGCGCTGGCCACCTGCGCGGACGGGGTGACCCTGGACATCCTGGTGGAGGCGCTGGGGCGGGTGAACTACGGCCCGAACATGGACGACCGCAAGGGCATCACCCGCGGCGTCTCGCACGGCGGCCAGCGGCTGTTCGGCTGGCAGATCCGGCCGCTGCCGCTGAGCGACCTGTCGGCGCTGCACTTCGCGAGCGGCGGTGACGGCCTGGGAGCGCCGGACGAAGCACCGGACGGACAGCCGGTGTTCCACCGGTTCACCGCCGAACTCCCCTCCCCCGCCGACGCGTTCGTGGCCCTGCCCGGCTGGGGGCGCGGGCTGCTGTGGCTGAACGGCTTCCTGCTGGGCCGCTACCGCGCCGACGGCCCCCAGCGCACCCTCTACACCCCCGCGCCGCTGTGGCGGGCGGGGAGCAACGAGCTGGTCGTCCTGGAGCTCGAACGGCCCGGCGAGGCGGTGGAGTTGCGGGACGAGCCGGACCTGGGGCCGACGACGGCGGCACCGAGCTCGGAGTACTGACGCCGGGCGGGGCGGCCCGGCGTCAGTCCCACCAGAACGACCACTGGTGGGCGCCGACCAGCTGCTCGGCGTACGCGGTGAGGCTGCCGGTGCCCTGGAAGACCAGGTCCGGGCAGAAGGCGGTGTGCTCGGCGGCCAGCGGGAGCGCCCCGGCCAGCGTGGCGGGCGGCACGGGGACGCTCAACTCCAGCGTGTCGAAGCCGACTTCGACCACCTGGACGCCGAAGCGGCGCTCCCAGTCGGCGAGCACGGCGGCGATCTTGGCGATGTCGTCCTCGTGGTTCGCCGGCCCGCTCCACCCGCACACCGCCAGCGCCTGCGCACCGCCGCCGGCCCGCACCAGGCCCAGGCGGACGTCCTTGACGGACTGCAGCACGTCGGCCAGCCCGCGCGCCTCACGGCCGGCCGCGTCCTCGGGGACGGCGGCGGCGGGCGCGGTGCCGGGCCAGGTCAGCCCGTACGGGGCCAGGGCCGCGGCCAGCTCCTCGTCGTCGTCGCCGTAGCCGAGGGCGTCGTCACCGTCCTCGCCGCCGCCCGTCCGCCACCAGGTGCGCAGCAGCGCGGCCGGGTCGTACAGCTCGGATACCGCGGCGTCGGTGGGGTACAGCTCACCGGACAGCCAGGGCCGGTAGTCGGGGGCGCCGCGCTCCAGCGGGCTGAGCAGCAGCGGCCACAGCCCGCTGTGCGGGTGCGCGCGGTGCAGCTGCGCCCACAGCCCGGCGGGCGCGGGGTCGTCGCTGATCCACAGCAGCGGCTCCCGGCCGTCCTCGGCGCCGACGAGGCGGCCCGGCGGCAGCGGCACGGACAGGTCGGCGAGTCGGGCGAGTTCGGCGAGGGCGGTGGCGAGGTCCGGGGGCTGCGTCATGCGGCCCACCGTAGGAGCCGCCACCGACAGCCGGCCGGGGACGGCTACGGCCGCCGGCGGGCGCCGCCCGGGCCCTACCGCCGCCACCCGGTGCCCAGGTCCGGGGCCGCGCCCGCCCGGCTGCAGATCCAGTGGCTGCGGCCGGCCGGGTGCCGGTGCTGCTCGCCGGTGGGACGGGTCACCACGACGTGGCCCCGCTCGTAGCGGACCCGGTCGCCCGCCGCGACGAACACCGCCCGGGGCGCCGCGCCGACTCCCGTCAGCCCCAGGGTAGTTGCGAGCGGGTGCGCCAGTACGCCTCGGCCGGCTCCGCCATGTCGGCGAGGGTCGCGAGGTCCTCCGGGGCCGGGCGGACGTCGGCCGCCGTGAGGTTGGAGGCGAGCTGGTCGAGGGTGGCGGCGCCGGAGAGCACGACGTCGGCCCAGGGCTGGGCGGCGGCCGCGGCCAGGGCGAGGGCGTCGGGGGTGGTGCCGGTGCGGGCGGCGAGGGTGCGCAGGGCGGCGGTGTCGGGGCCGGTGGCGTTGCGTCCGGCCAGTCGGCCGTTGGCCATGCCCTCCTTGACGACGACCAGCCAGCCGGCCGCGTGGGCCTCGGCGAGGGCGGGGGCGGCGGAGGTCTCCAGCAGGTTCCAGGTGGCCTGGACGGCGGTGAACAGCGGGCGGCCGTCCACGGTGACGGCGAGGGCCTGGCGGATGGTGTCGCCCTGGGCGGGGCCGCTGGTGGACAGGCCCACCCGGACGCCCTCGGCGGCGAGCGCGGCGAGCCGCTCGTGCAGGGCGGGGTCGGTGAGGGCGGGGCCGGCGGGCATGGCGGAGTGGACGAGGTAGACGTCCAGGCGGTCGCCGAGCAGGGCGCGGGTCTCGCGGACCTGACGGTCGAACACCGCCGTCGAGTGCTCCTTGACCTCGTGCGCGGCGACCCCCTCGGCCCGCCAGCCGGCCGTGTACGTGTAGCCCCACTTGCTGCCGACCGTCACCTCGCGCGCCTGCGCGGGGTGTTCGTCCAGCCACTGGGCGAGGAACTCCTCGGCGCGGCCGTAGGAGCGGGCGGTGTCGAAGTAGCGCACCCCGGCGGCGTACGCGGCGTCCAGCAGGGTGTGGGTGCGCTCGCGCAGTGCCTCGACGGTCCGCTCGGCGGGCAGGTCCGCGTCGCGTCCGAGGGTGATGTAGCCGGGCCGGCCGACGGCCGCGGTGCCCAGTCCCAGGCGCGCGGGCCGCGGGCTCGCGAGCTGCGGGCTCGCCGGCTGCGCGCTGGCGGCGGCGACGGGGTCGGTCGGCATGGCGGGGTCTCCTCGGGCGGCGCGACTGTTCTCACCTGGGACTTTAGTCGCACGGCGGCATCACCGGGCCGGCGCTCTGGTCCAGGCGCAGCACGAGGTTCACGTACTCCAGCGGCTTGCCCGGCCAGTGGCGGTCGTTGCTGGTGAGCAACTGGCTGCGGACGCCGTCGCGTTCGGTGACCGGTCCGGGGGTGGTGCGCAGGTTGGGCCGCCAGCCGCCGGGGCCCTGCGGGCGGTGTTCCAGGGCGAGCGTCCAGCTCTCCTCGTCGACCTCCAGGGCGGCCCCCGCGCGTCCGGCCAGCACCCGCGGGACGCCGTGCGGGCCGCGGACGACGGCCCGTTGGGCGAAGCCGGAGCTGCGCGCGACCACCGTGATCCGCCAGGCGCCGTGGTACCTGAGCATGCCCGCCTCCCGAGGTCCGGCGTCCCCTCCGCTACGGGGTCGCCCCGCACACGTCAACGGACGGGACCGGGCCGCCGGATCAATCCGCCGCCGGCTGCCATGACGGTTCGTCACTTTCCGTACGTGTTCGAGGGCGGGCCGTACGGCGCGCGGGGGTGGGTCGGCGGATCTACGCTGGTGGCGTGACCGCCCTGAGAGCGGCCCGGGGCGGGATCGGTGACCCGCCGTAGCCGATCGGATCTTCACCCATGCGTTCCGGAGGTGGGCCATGCGCGGCACACGGGGCATGCGCGGCAGGGCCGGGTCACGCCGCACCGGGTCACGCCGGGCCGGATCGCGCCGGGTGCGGGCGGGGGTCCTGGTCGCGGCGGCGGCGCTCGCGGGCGGCGGCCAGTTCGGCTCCGGGGCGTGGCCGGCCGCGGCCGCCGGTACGGCGCCGGTGCGGGTGTGTCCGGCGGAGACGCTGCCGCCGGGTCTGCCGTCGCCGGCGGCCGCGCCGGCCTCGGCGCCGGTGCCGGACGGCGTCGTGCTGCCGCCCTCGGCCGCGCTGTTCGCGGCCCGGTACCCCGGTGACGTCCAGTACCTGGTCGCGCCGGGTGACTGGACCTGCGACGTGGTCTTCTTCGCCGGCGACGGCGGCGAGCAGGCCTTCGTCCACCCCGGCCCCCCGGTCGCCGACCCGGCCGGCGCCCGGTTCGCCTCGGTGGTGCAGGCCGTGTTCGTCAGCGGCGGCGCGCAGACGAACATCGACCTGGCCTGCCCCTTCATCCCCCAGGCCACGGCCTCCGGCGGCATCTGCAACTCCCCGCCGCACCAGGGCGCCGACCGGCTGCACCCCCTGCCGGTCCGTACCCCCGGCGTGTTCCTGACCGCCGTCGGCGTCCCCGCGGGCACCCGCGAGCCCGACCTGCCCGCGACCGGCGGACCCGACCGCACGGTCGCCCTGGTCACCTTCCAGACGCCGGGCGGACCCGGCCAGGAGATCGGCTGCACCGTGCCCGCCAGCGCCTCCCCGGTGCCGACCTGCCAGGCCGCCCTCGGCCACTTCCTCGCCACCAGCGCCGCCGGCAGGCAACTGCCCCCCGCCGACCTGGCGGCCGCCCTCGCCGACCTGGACGCCTTCGTCGCCGCCTACCTCGCCTGACGCGTCCGGGAATCGGACGTCCGGGAATCAGACGTCCGGGAATCAGACGTCCGGGAACCAGGCGTCCCGTCAGCCGTCCAGGAAGCCGGCGACCAGGTCGCGGAACGCCGCCGGCCGGTCGACCCAGGGCCAGTGCCCGCACCCCGCGAGCACCTCCAGCCGCCCCGCCGGGTAGCAGGACGCGACCCGGCGCGCCGCACCCACGCCCGCCACCCCGTCCTCGGCCCCGGCGACCACCAGCACCGGGCTGCGCACGGCGGCCCGGCGGGCGGCCTGCGCGGCGGCGGCCGCCTCGGAGTCCGGGCGCACGTAGAAGGCCTCACGCAGCCACGACGGCGGCTGCGGGTAGCCGGCGTCGGCCTCGAAGTGCCGGCGCGCGGCGTCCGTCCAGGGGCCGTAGCTCCAGGGCTGCGCCCCGGCGGCCGACGCCTCGGCGCTGCCCGGCTCGTCGGCCCGCCGCGCCCGGATCGCCGCCACCTCGGCCTCGTCCACCTCCCGCGCGACCAGCCCGGCCGGGGTGACCAGCACGAGCCGCTCCACCGCCTCGGGATGGTCGGCCGCGAACGCCTGGGCGGTCAGGGTGCCCGCCGAGTGGCCGAGCAGGTCCAGGCGCCCGATCCCCAGGTGCCGCCTCAGCCCCTCCACGTCCCTGGCCTGCGCGGGGAAGGCGCAACTGGCCCGGTCCGCCGGGGTTTCGGACCGCCCGGCGGCCCGCGCGTCCAGCATGACCAGCGTGCGGAACCGTTCCAGGCCGCCGAGGTCCCCGAGGTCGCGCGCGTCCGCCCCGGGCCCGCCCGCCAGGCAGACCAGCACGGGGCCGCTGCCGGCGACCGAGTAGTACAGGGACGTCCCGTCGTACGAGGTGAACTGAGGCATCCCCCCATCCTCGCAGGGCCGTTGGCCCCGCCCGTCAAGCAGGGGTGAGCGCCGACGGCGGGACCGGCGACGGCGACGGCGCGACGAGCGCCCAGACGAACGTGCCGACGCCGCCGGCACGCGGACGGCAACCCCAGCGCTCCGCCAGCCCGTCGACGAGCAGCAGCCCCCGCCCGCGCTCCTCGTCCGGCCCGGCGGAGCGGGCCGAGGGCCGCCCGGTACCGGCGTCGTGGACCTCGGTCCGGAAGCGGTCGCCGACGAGCGCGAAGCGCACCTCGACCAGCCGGTCGGCGGGCGCGTCGACCAGAACGCCCAAGACCGTCCGGGGCGTTCGGCTGGGCACGGGTCCTGGCAACAGGACTCACTCCCGCTCGGTCTCTAGGAACGGTTCAGAGATGACGCGGAACGAGCTCGACGCGGCCGGCTGGCGCAAGAGCAGCTACAGCGGTACGAACGGCGGCGACTGCATCGAGGTGGCCCCCGGGTTCCCCGGGCTCGTCCCCGTCCGTGACTCCAAGGACCCCGACGGCCCGGCCCTCGTCTTCCCCGCCGCCGCGTGGGAGTCCTTCGTCGCCGCCGTCCGGGCCGGCGACTTCCCCGCCCGGTAGCCACCGGATCCCTGCTCCGGACGGGAGTTGAGTACGGGAGCGGATTGCGGTCCGACGCCCGGCCGGGCCAGGGTGGGCGCGCGGACACGCGTGCGATCCGAGAGGACTCCCGGCCGGTGGAAAGCTTCCTGACCCTCCTGCTCTACCCGCTGACAAGGCTGTGGGACGGTCTGCAGGCCGTACGCGGGCGCTGGCCCACCGAGCGGCGGCTGCGCGCGCTGGCCGACTCGCCGCGGGCGCGGGCGGCCCGGGCGGCAGAGCTCGAACGGATCCGGCGGCTGGTGGAGGCGCTGGGGGCGGTGGAGGGCGTCGAGCACGTGCTGACCCACGTCCTGGACCACCGCACCCGCCCCAGGCCCCTCGACGTGCTGGACCGGCTCTCCGACGCCGAGGCGGTGCTGATCTGCCGACTGCACGCGCGGGCCTACTACGTGATCCGGGAGGACATCACCGCCGTCCTGCCCAGGATCGAGGCGGCCGGCCTGGCCGCATGGCGCCGCGCCGACCAGCGGCCGAGCGCGGGCGGCACCGTCGAGCACGCGCTGCGCTGGTACCGCGACGGCGGCACCACCGAGGAGGGCCGGGCCATGGACTCCCCCGGCCTGTCCAGCGCCGTCGCCCGACTGCACTGGGACCTGCCGGGCGTCCTGCGCCCGGCCCCGCTCCCGGTGTCCGCGCCCGCCCACCCCCGCTTCCTGATGGACCAGACGCCCGCGCAGCCCGCCGCGGCGGACCTGCTGCGCGAGGCCCGCGCGGACGGGCGGGGCCTGGTCCTGGAACTCGTCCTGGGCACGGACGGCAAGGACCGCCGCCAGTACCACGTGGTGCCGCGCGGCGGCTTCCTGGGGCGCGGGCGGTTCTGACCCCTCGGCTGCCGCCTCGCGCCCGGGCCGCGTGCCCGGGCGCGAGGCGGCCGTCTCAGGTACGGCTCAGCACTGGGGGCGGCGGCCGTGGTTGGCCCCGCGCCTGGCCCTGGCCTTCTTCTTGCGGCGGCGCTTCGACGACATGGCCACTCCTCTCGCAACCGGGACACCCCCGGGTTCCACCGTTCCACACCCGGCCCGCCCCGGCCCGTCGAGCGGGCGGCCCGCCGGACCGGGCGGACGGCGGGGTGAGGCCTCCCCACCGGTCGCCGCAGGCCCCGGCGGGCGGCCCCGCGCCCCGGTCCGCACGCCCTTGTGCGAGGATCCCTGGTCGTGATCTCCGTTGAACACGTGATCGACCGGGCCGGCGACGACGGCGTGATGCCGCTGCTGACACTGGACGAATGCTTCGAGGGCAACGACGACGAGGGGTGCATCGCGCCCAACCAGTGGGGGTACGGACGGCCCCCGCTCGCCGACCTGGTCGCCCGCCTGCACGCCGTGGAGCAGCGCCCGGACGTCGCCTGGGTCCGGGTCCAACTGCACCCGGAGACCCTGGCGTTGGAGGAGATCACGGCGGAAGCCGTCGCCGTCTGCACCACGGCGGACGAGTCCGCCCGTGCCGCGTGGGCCGCGGAGCTCGGGGCGAGCGGTGTGATCCCGGGCCTGGTCGACGAGTACCGGGACGTCCCGCACGCGCCGCCCGGTACGGCCGTGTGGTCCGTGGTGTGGGACTAGGGGCGGGGTGGGGATGTCGGGAAGCCGCTCGTCGGGGCGACTGCGGCGACCGTCCCGGTGGCGGCTGCTCTTCCGCGCCGACCACGCCCCGGGAGGGCAGTGGAGCCCGATGGGGCCGGTGGGCCCCGTTCCGGACCACGTGTCGGCAGCGGGGCTTGAGGCGTGGCTCTCGGCGCTGCTGCGGGACGCGGTCGACGCGTTCGACGACCTTCGCGGTGAGCTGCTTCTCGAGTGGTTCGACGAGGGCGGTCCGGAGGAGGGGACGCCGCCGGGGCGCACCCTGCGGGCGCGGCTGGGCGGATCGACGCCGGGGTGAAGCCTCTGCCGTGCCGCCCCCGGCCGCAGCCGGGCACCCGGCCCGGGGCGATGCGTCCGTCTCAGCCGCGGCTCGCCAGGGCGTCGCGCCAGGCGGGGCTGTCGACGTAGTGGTTGTCGAAGCGCCCGGAGGAGGCCGCGATCGCCGCCGGCGCCGTCTCCCCGCGCATCACGCTGCCCAGCAGGCGCAGGTAGTCGAAGCGGTCCATGCCGGGGGTGAACAGGAACAGCACGTCGGCCTCGGCGCCCTCGGCGGCGGCGAAGGCGTGCGGGGTGTGCGGGGGCACGGCCAGGAAGTCGCCCTCGCCCAGGACGGTGACCTCCTCGCCGACCAGCACCTCCAGCGATCCGCTGATCACGAAGAACAGCTCCCACGCCTTGGTGTGGAAGTGCGAGGGGGCGCCGGCCGCGCCCCGGGAGAAGCGGGAGCGGTAGACGGTGAAGCCGCCCTGCCCGGGGTCGGTCTCGGCGAGCAGCGTCATGGTGGCGCTCGGGTCGGCGCAGGTCTCGGCCTCGGCGCGGCGGGCCAGGATCGGGGCCTGAACGGCGGGGGCGGTGGCGGCGGGGGCGGGGGCGGTGTTCGAGGTGTTCTTCGTCGTCGTCATGTGACCAACCTATGGCCCGAAAGACCCATGATCATGTGGCAATCCGAGCCGGTTTTCCTGGGTCAATTCGCCTCACAAATTTCGCCCCACCGCCTCCGACCCTTCCGGCCGGTGAAGGAGGCCCTGACCCCCGTCCGGGGCCTCCTCCACGCTCGGGTGGGCGGTCAGCCGGGGAGGTTCCCGTCGCCGCCCAGGTTCGCCACCATGCGGCGCAGCACGTTGACCGTGGTGACGAAGTCCTGCGGGTCGACGCCCTCGTGGGTGCGCTCGTGGATCCGCAGGTTGCGCTCGCGGGCGCGCCGGCGCCCGGCCTCGCCCTCCTCGGTGAGGGTGAAGGCGCCGGCGTCCTCCACGAGCCAGCCGCGCGCGACCAGGTCGTCGAAGACGGCGTCGAAGTCGGTGTCCTGGTCGTCGTAGCGGGCGAGCCGCTCCACCAGGGCCGCCCTGGTCCAGCCGCCGGGCCGGCCGGCCGCGTGGTTGAGCGTCCACCAGTGCGGCTGGGTCAGGCCCTCCACCGCCAGCTGCTCGCGCAGGCCCCCCACCACCCTGCGGTAGGCCTCGCCGCTCCACGCCCCGATGGGCTGGGCGGCGATGACCTCGTGCGGGTACTCCTTGAGCGTCGCCATGGCTGCCGTACTCCTTCGCGTCATCGGCCCTGTGCCGTGTTCGCCGACTGGTCGTCAGGACGCGATCGACCGTAGGACTTCAAGCCCGCTTGAGGTCAAGCGCGGGCCTGCTCGGCGCGGTCGTAGGCCCGCAGGGTGAGCAGCGCGGCGAGGGTGACACCGGGGCGGGCCTCCACTTCGGTGGTGGGCGACCAGCGGGCCCAGCGGATCGGCCAGCCGCCGTCCTCCTGCTGCAGGCCCGCCAGGTGTGCCAGGCCGCGCCGCACCTCGCGGTCGGTGAACCACTGCCGGGCCAGGCTGTCCGGGGTGGGTGCGTAGTCGTGCGGCAGGTGGTACTCGCCGGGGGCGTACCCGGGGGCGACGCGGGCCCGTTCGGGGTGGCCGGGGTCGACCAGGACGATCCGCTGCTCGCGCACCAGCTCGCCCAGCCGGCGGGCCTGGCGCCGGGCCCGGTCGCGGTCGGGGGCGGCGTCGAGGAAGGCGACGGCGGCGCCGGCCTCGTACGGGTGGGTCTGCTCCAGGTGTTCGACGGCGCGCCAGCAGAAGTCGGCGGCCGCCGCGACCCAGGGGTGGTCGATGCCGGCGCGCAGCAGCGGGGCGGCGATCTGGCCGGTGGCGAGCAGGTCGGCGGCCGGGTCGTCGGGGACGGGCAGGAACGGCGGGTGGGGGTAGCGGCGCAGGGTGGGCAGGACGCTGGGCACGCCGCCCTCGGCGGTGGTGTGGGCGGCCAGCCAGTCGCAGATCCGCCGGGCCCGCTCGCCGTGCAGGGCGCCGGTCTCGGCGAGCACCCGCAGGGCGGAGGGCACGGCGATGGGCTGCGGCGCGGGGCCGCGCACGTCGGGTTCGAGCCCGAAGGCGTGGCCGCCGTCGGCGGTGGCGTAGCCGTCCAGCGCGGCGAGCGGCCCCTCGGGCCCGGCACCCTCGAAGTGGAAGGCGTAGCGGCGCTGTTCCAGCACCCGCCCCGAGGTCCACAGGAACCGGCCGGCCCGGTCGAGCATGCTGTCGTTCACCCAGGTCATGGCTCCGACGGTAGGCCGGGGCGTGGCCGGAGGTCTTGCACGAATCGGCCGTCCGGCGCGGGCGGCGGACACCCACGCGACGGCCGGGCGACGGGTGAGCAGCCGCCGGCGCGGGCGTCAGGGCGTGCTCTCCCCGGTGCCGGCCGGGTCGGCCGCCAGCGTCTCCCAGAACGCGACGTAGGCCTGCTCGTGCGCGAGGCCGAGGGTGATCAGCCGGGCGCGGGCCGGGGTGTCCGGGGCGTCGGGGTCCAGGCGGGCGCGCTGGTGCCGGTAGGCGTCGCGCCAGTGCCGGTGCCGGGCGGCCTGGGCCGCCGCCAGCCTGGCGACCTGGTCGGGGGGGCCGAGGTCGGCGAAGGTCAGTTTGAGCAGGGCGGGGTTGCGGGTCTCCGGTTCGGGGGTCGCGGGGTCGGCGAGCCAGTCGAGCAGGGCCTGGTGGCCGGCGTCGGTGAGGTGGAAGACCCGGCGTCGGCGCCCGTGTTCCTCGGCTTCCTCGCGCAGCAAACCGAGTTCGGCGAGCCGGGGCGGGTCGCGGTAGAGCTGGGCGTGCGGGATGGGCCAGTAGTGGCCGACCGATTCCTCGACCCCGGCTTTCAGGTCGTAGGGCGTCATCGGACCGTGCCGGGCGATCAGACCGAGCACGATCAGCTGGGACGGCGTCAGTTCCTTCACTGTTCGACCCTCTCGGTCTCGATCCACACACCTCACGATTCCTTTGACACCGTATCACCGAGACCATTAGCGTCATCGCACCGCGACCATCTCAATGAGACTGTGGAGTTCCCCGCGATGCGACCGCACCCCGAGCTCGCCGACGCCCTGATCGGCCTCCCGCCCTTTGACCCGCTGGCAGACCCGGCCGCCACCCGCGCCCACGTCCGGGCGCTGCTCGCCGCGAAGCCGCCCGCCGACGACCCGCGCATCGCGGTCGGGCACGCCGCGATCCCCGGCCCGGCCGGGGAGTTGACCGTCCGCACGTACCGGCCGACCGACGCCGCGCCGAACGGGACCCGCCCGGGAGTGCTCTACTTCCACGGCGGCGCGTTCATCTCCGGCGACCTCGACACCGGCGACGGCAACTGCCGGGACCTGTGCCTGGCCGCCGGCGCCGTGGTCGTCTCCGTCGACTACCGCCTCGCCCCCGAACACCCCCACCCCGCCGCCTTCGACGACTGCTACGCGGCCCTGCGCTGGACCGCCGCGAACGCCGCGGACCTCGGCGTGGACCCCGCCCGCCTCGCCGTCGCCGGCCGCTCCGCCGGCGGCGCGCTCGCCGCGGCCGTCGCCCTCGCCGCCCGCGACCGCGGCGGCCCGGCCCTGGCCTTCCAGCTCCTGCTCGTCCCCGCCCTCGACGACCGCTGCGACCTGCCCTCGGTGGACGAGTGCGTCGACGGCCGCATCGTCGACGGCCGCGTCGTGCGCGGCATGTGGCCCCTCTACCTCGGCTCCGCCGCCCCCGACCGCTACGCCGCCCCGGCCCGCGCCGAGGACCTCACCGGACTGCCGCCCGCCTACCTGGAGGTCTGCCAGGCCGACGCCCTGCGCGACGAAGCCCTCGCCTACGCCCGCCGCCTCACCGCCGCCGGCGTCCACACCGAACTCCACCTCGTCCCCGGCGCGTTCCACCTCTTCGAGGGCTACGCCCCCACCAGCACCCTCGCCCGCCGCGCCACCACCACCTGGACCTCAGCCATCGCCGCAGCCCTGAACACCGCTACGGTGCAGCGGAACTGACGACTCATCGACAAAGAACCCGACACGGACGGCATGACGGCCGCGCCGCTGCTCGCCGCCGCCGGCACCCTGCTCCCACGCGACGGACGTCACCTGCTGAGCCGTCGACGGCCTCGGCGGCACCGTGGCAGGATGCGATCCCGTGTCCAGACTCGTCCTCCTGCAACCGCCGGCGTGGCACGGGGAATCCCCACTCGATGCGCTGGCCCGGGCGCCGGGAGTACCGGTCATCCGCTTCGGCGACCTCATGCGCTCCCACCTCCGCCGGCGCACGGAGCCGGGCGTCCGGGCCGCCGGGATCATCGAGTCCGGCAGCCTGTTCCCGGACGAGCTCGC
This sequence comes from Kitasatospora sp. NPDC093550, assembly GCF_044764985.1. NCBI lineage: Bacteria > Bacillati > Actinomycetota > Actinomycetes > Kitasatosporales > Streptomycetaceae > Kitasatospora > Kitasatospora sp. NPDC093550. The sequence goes on along the minus strand of NZ_JBIWJF010000006.1, from coordinate 146,633 downwards.
GACCGAGGTCCTGCGCGACCACCTGCACCGGACGGCCCCCGCGGAGTTCCTCCTCCCCCTGTACCCGCACAACACCGCCCGGGCGCTGGCCCTGGACGAGCTGCTGCGGGAACTCGGCACGCCCCTCGACGCCGTGGTGTGCCTGGACCTGCCCGGGGAGGAGGCGGAACGGCACGTCCTTGCTCAGGCAGCCCCTCGCCTCTGCCGTGACTGCGCCGCGTCGGTGGACACCGCCGCCGTCGCCGCGGCCTGCGAGGTCTGCGGCGGCGAGCTCTACCAGCGCGAGGGCGACACGGCGGAGATGATCCGCGATCGCTTCCGCCTGCACGAGGCGGCGGTCGCGCCCGTCGCCCGCCATTACGGCCGCCAGGGCCTGCTGGTCACGGTCGACGCCGTCGGCACCCCCGACGAGATCGCCACACTCACCCGCACCGCGCTCGGCGTTCGCGGCCGCTGACGTCGCCGGGCACCGTCGGGTCAGGGGGTCGTGGCGGCGCGTTCGGCGGCGCTGCGCAGGACGCAGAATTCGTTGCCCTCGGGGTCGGCGAGGACGGCCCAGCCGGAGCCGTCGGGGTCGCGGCGGTCGGCGACGAGGGTGGCGCCGAGGGCGAGGAGGCGCTCCACCTCCTCGTCGCGCGAGGTCTCGGGGCGCAGGCACAGGTGGATCCGGTTCTTGACCGTCTTGGGTTCGGGCACCTGGTTGAAGTAGAGCACCGGGCCTTCCGCGAGCATCACCTGGGTCTCGTGGGAGCCCGGTTCGTCGTCCGGGTCCAGCGGACGGCCGGTCACCTTGCTCCAGAAGCGGGCCAGCTCGTAGGCGTCCGCGCAGTCGATCGCGACGTTCTGCAGTACCGAGACCATGCGGGCGAGTCTTCCCGATCTCCGCACCGAACGCCACCGAGTACCCCCAGCCCCCTCCCGCCACTTCCGCCCCACCTGCCCCCTGCACCCCGCGCCCCCGCCGCCTCCCGCAGGAACCCCGCGCCCCCCTACGACCCCACCCCCGCCGCCTCCCGCAGGAACCCCGTGAAGCGCGCCACCGCGGGCGCCACCCGACGCCCCCGGAGCGTCGCCGTCCACACCCGGCGGACCGGGGTGTCGTCGGGGTGCAGGGGGATGAGGGCGATGTCGGGGCGGGCGGCCCGGGCGGCGAGGGCGGGGATGAGGGTGGGGCCCAGGCCGGCGGCGACCAGGCCGAGTTTGGCGGTCCAGGCGCCGACCGCGTATTCGATGCGGGGCCGGAAGCCGCTGCGCAGGCAGGCCGCGAGGAGGGTGGTTTCGGCGTTGCGGCGGGCGGCGATCCAGGGTTCGTCGGCGAGTTCGGCCAGGCGCAGGCGTCGGCGGCCGGCGAGGCGGTGGTCGCGCGGGAGGGCGACGAGCACGGGGTCGTCCAGCAGCGGCCGGAGGTCGAACTGGTCGCTGTCGTAGGCGTCCTGGGTGTACGAGGCGACCAGGGCGAGGTCGATGGCGCCGTTGGCGAGCAGGTCCAGGAGGTGGGCCGAGAGGCCTTCGGTGAGGCTGATGGCCACCTGCGGGTGCGCGGCGCGGAAGGCGGCGAGCGCGCCGGGGACGAGAGCGGCGTTGGCGCTGTCGAAGGCGCCCACCCGCAGGTGTCCGGCGGTGAGTTCGGTGAGGGCGGCGAGGTCGCGCCGGGTGGTGTCGAGGCGTTCCAGCAGGGCTTCGGCGTGCGGCAGCAGGGCGCGGCCGTGTTCGGTGAGCCGGACGCCGCGGGCCAGACGGTCGAACAGGGAGGTGCCCAACTCGCTTTCCAGGGTGGCGATCTGGCGGGAGATCGCGGACTGGGTGAAGCCGAGGCGCTCGCCGGCGGCGGTGAAGGAGCCGAGGTGCGCGACGGTGCGGAAGACGTCCAGCCAAGCCATGTCCATTCCGCATGGCTATCATGCGGGACATTCGCTTGTCGCGGGTCTGGTGGCTGCCTAGCGTGGTGGCCATGGAGAAGATCGCTTTTCTGGGGCTGGGCCGGATGGGCCTGCCGATGGCCCGCCGCCTTGCCGCCGCCGGCCACCCGTTGACCGTCTGGAACCGCTCCCCCGGCCGCGCCGACGGCCTGACCGAGGCCGCGTCCCCGGCCGAGGCGGTGCGGGGCGCGGACGTCGTCGTCACGATGCTGTCCGACCCGGCGGCGGTCGCCGAGGTCGCCGGGCGGTTCACGGCCGAACTGGCGCCGGGCACGCTGTGGATCGACATGTCCTCGATCGGCCCGGAGGCCACCGCCGCCCTGCGCGCCCGGCTCCCGTACGGCGTGGGGCTGGTGGACGCCCCGGTGATGGGCAGCGTGGGCCCGGCGGCGGCCGGCGAGCTGCTGGTCCTCGCGGGCGGCGAGGACGCGGACCTGGAGCGGGCGCGGCCGGTGCTGGAGCGCCTGGGCCGGGTGCGGCACTGCGGCGGCCCGGGGTCGGGGGCGGCGCTGAAGACCGTGGCGATCGGCGCGATCGTGGCCTCGGTCGCGGTGGTCGGTGAAGTGCTCGCGGCGGCCGGGGAGTTGGGCGTGTCGCCGGAGCTGGCGCGGGAGGTGCTGGCGGCCGGGCCGCTCGCGGGGGTGGTGGCCCGGGCGCACAGCACCGACTCGGACTTCCCGGTCCGGCTGGCCGCGAAGGACCTCGCGCTGGCGGGCGGCGGCCCGGTGCTGTCGGCGGCCCGCGAGGTGCTGCTGGCGGATCCGTCGATCGCCGAGCAGGACCTGTCGGCGGTGGTGGACTCCCTGCGGCGCCGGCGGCAGGCGAACGGCTGAGGCCCTGGCCCCGTCAAGGCGCGCGCCGCGAACTCGCCCGATCGGGGGGCGGGTTCGCGGCGCGCGCCCGCCGGGACGTAACGTCGGCCCGCAGACGGGGGTCGGCAACGGTCCGAGGGGCGGGCGTGCGCGGAGTACGCGGTGGGCGCGGAGTACGCGGTGGGCGCGGTGCGGCGGTGGCCGCCGCGGTGGTGCTGGTGCTGTCGGGGTGTGCGGGCGGCCCCGACGCGGGCGGGGGCGGGACGCCGGTGCGGGAGGACGACCGGCCGCTGGCGCTGGTGTACCGGGGGCCGGCGGCCTGCGAGGGGTGCCCGGAGGCGGCCGGGACGATGCTGGAGCGCGACGGGTTCGCGGTGCGCTACGTCGGGCCGAAGGAGCGGGTGCGGTTCGGCCCGTCCGCGCTGACCGGGGCGGCGGTGTACGTGCAGCCCGGCGGCACCAACGGGCAGGGGGTGGACACCGCGTGGGGCCTGCTGGGGCGCGAACCCGGCTTCTCCCCGGAGCTGGTACGGGCGTACGTGCGCGGCGGCGGGCGCTACCTGGGACTGTGCATGGGCGGCTACCTGGCCGGCGACCCGGGCTACGACCTCCTGCCGGGCGACTCCGACCCCTACGTCCGTTCCCCGGGCGCGAGCGTCACCGACGAGCGGGACCAGCTCGTCGACGTCCTGTGGCGCGGCCGCCCGCAGCGGATGTACTTCCAGGACGGCCCGTCCTTCGACGTCGACGGCCCGGGCACGGAGGTCCTCGCCCGCTACCCCGGCGGCCGGCCCGCCGTCGTGGTCACCCCGTACGGCGCGGGCCGGGTCGCGGTCAGCGGCCCGCACCCGGAGGCGCCGGCCGACTGGTACGAGGACTACGGGCTGCCGGACGAGTCGCAGACCGGCCTGACACTCGGCAAGGACCTCCTGCGCACCCTGATGGGCACCGCCCCCGACACGACACCCCCACCCACGGCGCCCACGCCGCCCTCGCCCACGGGTTAGTCGAGGACCGCGTCGACCTCGATCTCGACGAGCCAGCGCTCGTCGATGAAGCGCGAGACCTCCACGAAGGTGCAGGCCGGGCGGATCGCCGCGAAGCGTTCGCCGTGGGCGCGGGCGGCCTCCTTCCACCGGCTGATGTCGGTGAGCATGATGCGGGTGCGCACGACGTCGGTCAGGGAGGCGCCGGCCTCCTGGAGGGCGGCTTCGGCGATGTCCAGGCAGCGGACGGTCTGGGCGTGGACGTCGCCCTGGCCGACGACGGTGCCGTTCTCGCCGATGGGGGCGGTGCCCGCGACGGCGACGTGGGAGCCCTTGCGCACGGCCCGGGAGAAGCCGATCCGCGGTTCGAGGGGGGAGCCGGAGCTGATCATCTGTCGGGTGTTGTCCATGCCGCCATCGTCCCGTACCCGTGCACCCGCCGCCGGGACCGGCGGCCCCCGCCTGCGGAAAGGCCGTCACCCCGCGGCCCGGCCCGGGCCGGGCACCCCGGTGCACCCGCTGCGTCCGGGGCCGGCCCGCACCACCGCGGCCTGAAACCCCGGACTTGCACCTCACGCGACGTCAGGCGGGATGCTCGTGCCATGCCCACCGAACAGACCTGGAAGGTCGGCCCGCTCGCCGAGGCGAGCGGACTGACCGTACGCACCCTGCACCACTGGGACCAGATCGGCCTGCTCGTCCCCTCCCGGCGCACCGCCTCCGGCCACCGCGCCTACACCGAGCAGGACGTCGTCCGCCTGTACCAGATCCTCGCCCTGCGCCGCCTGGGCCTGGGCCTGGACACCATCGCCACCTGCCTGGACGCCGGCGTCGACCCCGTGCGGCTGGTGCGCGAGCACCTGGCCGCCACCGAGGCCTCCCTCACCGCCCTGCAGGCCCTGCGCGAGCGCCTCGCCCACGTGCACGGCGAACTCGCCGCCGAACGCGCCCCCTCCACCACCGACTTGCTGCGCCTGGTCCAGGCCGTCGGGGACACCGGCCCGACCGCCCCCGCCGCCCGGGAGGCCCTGCAGCGCCACCTCGACGACGACCAGATCCACGCCCTCGCCGACCACGCCGCCGCGCTCGGGCCCGCCGCCCACTACCTGCTGGAGGTCGAATGGCCCCAGCTCTACCGCAACGCCGAAGCCCTGCGCACCACCGGGGTCGCGCCCACCGACCCCCGGGTGCGCCGCATCGCCGAGCGCATGGACGAGCTCGGCCGCCTGTTCAGCGGCGGTGACAGCACCCTGTCGGGCGCCGTGCGCACCGCCTGGCGCGAGGAGCCCGCCGCGATGTCCGGGGACCCTGACGCCCCCGCCGACGCCTGGGCCGACCTGCGCACCTTCCTCGACCGGGCCCGGAGGGCGTCATGACCCCCACCGCTCCCGACCCCACCGGCCCTGAAGGCCCCACGGGTCCCGCCAGCCCTACCAGCCATACCAGCCCTACCAGCCCCGGGGTGCCCCACGCCCTGCGCGTGCGCCTCACCCTCGCCGCCACCCTCCCGGTCCTCACCCCGGCCACCCTCGCCGCCGCCACGGGCCTGCTGCCCTGGCCGGTCCTGCCCGCGGTCACCGCCGCCGAGGCCTTCCGGGCCTGCCTGCGCCAGGACCGGGCCGCCCCCTGACCCCGGCGGGTCCCGGTCCGGCCCCACGGGGGTGGACCGGACCGGGACCCGCCGGAGACGGCCGCGGAGGTCCGCCGCGGAGGGACGGCCGCGGCGGACCTCCGCGCTACCTGGTGCGGGGCTGGTTGAAGCGGAGCATGTTGCCCGAGGGGTCGCGGAAGGCGCAGTCGCGGACGCCGTAGGGCTGGTCCATGGGCTCCTGGAGGACCTCGGCGCCGGCGGCGCGGATGCGTTCGAAGGTGGCGTCGCAGTCGTCGGTGCGGAAGATGACGCCGCGCAGCAGGCCCTTGGCGAGGAGTTCGGCGGCGGCCCGGCGGTCGTCCTCGGAGGCGTGCGGGTCGGCCAGCGGGGGTTCCAGCACGATCTCGACGTCGGGCTGGTCGGGCGAGCCGACGGTGACCCAGCGCATGCCCTCGAAGCCGACGTCGTTGCGCACCTCGAAGCCGAGGACGTCGCGGTAGAAGGCGAGGGCCCTGTCGTGGTCGTCGACGGCGATGAAGCACTGCGCGAGTTCGATGCTCATGCCGGTCACGCTACGGGAGGGCTCCCGTCCTTCGCTTCCGTACGGCGTACCGGGCGGGTGCGGATCTTGGCGATGCAGGCGGGGATCGCGGCGCCGTCCTCGTGGTCGCGGGCCCGGTAGGCGCTGGGGCTCTCGCCGACGAGCTCCGTGAAGCGGCTGCTGAAGGAGCCCAGCGAGGTGCAGCCGACCGCCATGCACACCTCGGTGACGCTCAGGTCCCCGCGCCGCAGCAGCGCCTTGGCCCGCTCGATCCGGCGGGTCATGAGGTAGCTGTACGGGGTCTCGCCGTAGGCGGCGCGGAAGCTGCGCGAGAAGTGCCCGGAGGACATCAGCGCGGTCCGGGCGAGCGCGGGCACGTCCAGGGGCTGCGCGTACTCGCGGTCCATCCGGTCGCGGGCGCGGCGCAGCCGGGCGAGGTCGGCCAGGGGCACGCGGGCGGGGCGGGGCGCGGGGGAGGACACACCGACCACCGTACCCACCGCCGGTGACGGACGCGGCCGCCGTACCCACCGCCGGTGACGGACGCGGCCCGTGGGCGCTCCCCTCCCGTCCCGGCCTCCGCGCAGGGGCCGGTCGGGGTCGGCGAGGCTGTCGGCGAGGAGGGTCCGCCGCTCGGGCGGGGCGCAGTCGGCCCGTCCGACGGCGGGGCCGAGGACGAACCACCCCCGGCTGCGGGGCTCGCCCGGGGCGATCTAGGGTGCTGGCATGATCCCCACTCCGATATCCGATGCGATGTCCACTCAGGTGTCCGACCCCGCGGCCTCCGCGGCCGCTGCCGCGTCCGACCCGGTGTCCGACCCGGCGGAGGCGCTGCGGCTGCTGATGGCGGGCAATGCCCGGTTCGTGGCGGGCAGTCCCGAGCACCCCAACCAGGACGCCGGGCGCCGGGCCGCGCTCGCGCCGGCGCAGCGGCCGTTCGCGGTGCTGTTCGGCTGTTCGGACTCCCGGCTGGCCGCCGAGATCATCTTCGACCAGGGCCTGGGTGACCTGTTCGTGGTGCGTACCGCCGGGCACGTCACCGGGGCGGAGGCGCTGGGCAGCATCGAGTACGGGGTGAGCGTGCTGGAGTGCCCGCTGGTGGTGGTGCTGGGGCACGACTCGTGCGGTGCGGTGGCGGCGGCGCTGGATTCGCTGGAGCAGGGGCAGCTGCCGGGCGGTTTCGTGCGGGACGTGGTGGAGCGGGTGACGCCGAGCGTGCTGTCCGCGCGGGCCGCGGGCATCGAGGACCGCGACGCGATCGTGGACGAGCACATCCGCCAGACCGTGGACCTGCTGGTGGAGCGTTCGCAGGCGCTGGCGTCGAAGGTGGCCGAGGGCAAGGTGGCCGTGGTGGGCCTGTCGTACCGGCTGCGGGACGGCCTGGCGCGTCAGGTGGCCGCCCACGGGCCGGTGGGCTGACGGGCCCGTCGGCTGAGGCACGGAGGCACCGGGGGGCGCCGGTGGCGGGAACTGGATGTCCGATCGCCGCCAGCGCCCCCGTCCGGGCGGGGGCAGAGTCGGTGTCCGACAGCGGCTCCCCCTCCCGAGAACGGCGATTCCCGTGCACAAGGTCACCGACCTGAAGGTCCTGTACTTCGGCACCCCGGTGGTGCTGATCGGCTCGCGCAACGAGGACGGCGGCGCCAACCTCGCGCCGGTGTCCTCGGCGTGGTGGCTGGGGCAGTCCTGCGTGCTGGGGCTGGGCAACGCCTCCCAGACCTCGGTCAACCTGCGGCGCGAGGGCGAGTGCGTGCTGAACCTGCCGTCCTCGGCGCAGGTGGAGGCCGTGGACGCCCTCGCGCTGCTGACCGCCCGTACGGAGATCAGCGAGCTGCGGCGGGAGCAGGGCTACCGCCACGAGCGGCGCAAGTTCGCGGCGGCGGGGATGACGGAGCTGGCGGGCGAGCTGGTGCGGGCGCCGCGCGCGGCCGAGTGCCCGGTGCAGCTGGAGTGCCGGCTGGTGGCCGCGACTCCGCTGGCGGGCAACGAGCGGTGCACCGCCTTCGAGGTGACGGTCGTGCGCGCCCACGTCGAGGAGTCCCTGATCGTGCCCGGCACCGACCACTACGTCGACCCGGTCGGCTGGGACCCGCTGATCATGAAGTTCTGCGAGTTCTTCGGCGGCGGCGAGCGGCTGTCCCCGTCGCGTCTGGCGGAGGGCTGGCGGATGCCCGGGCGCCTGCCGTCGGCGGTGTAGCGGGCTGCCCTCGGCGGGGTAGCGGCGGGTCAGGGGGCGACGGTCTCCCCGCAGGAGTCGCACACCCGGGTCGCCGGCAGCTCCAGGAAGCAGGTGGGGCAGATCGCCGGCGGGCGCGGCGCGGCGGCGGGGGTCGCGGCGGCGGTGGCGCCCCTGGCCGTACCGGTGCCCGTGCCGGCGGCGGTGGCGGTGGCGGCCTTGCGCTCCAGGGAGGCCCGCAGGCGAGGGGCGAGGGCGGGGGTGCCGCCGTCGGCGGGCAGCTCGGCGCCGAAGTGCCGGTAGCAGGCCAGGCGGGCGGCGGCCGCGTGCTGTTCGCGGTCCATCTCCGAGGACAGCGGCGGCTGCCCGGCGACCGCGAGGACCTCCTGGTAGCCGGCGCCGACCTTGCCGTCGGCCGCGTTCACCACGAGGGCCGTCAGCGGCGGGTCGCCGCGCCGGTGGGCTTCCAGGATCACCAGGGACAGCACCTTGCCGATCCAGTGCCGCTGGTGGATCCGGGTGCGCACGCCGGAGGCCTCCTGGACCGCCTCGGCGAGGTCGGCGTAGCTGATCACCGCGTGGTAGCGGCCCGCCACGTCCACCAGGGCCGGGTAGGCGGCCCGGGTCCACACGATGTGCGCCTGGTGGGCGCTGACCGCCGAACCGTCCGCTACCCGCCAGTAGCTGCGCTGCTGATCCGTCATCGCCCCGCCTGTCCGCCTCGTCGGTGCTGCCGTCCGCAGGCCTCCGCCGTGAGCGAGGCTACCTGGCTGCGGCGCACCGCGGGCGGCCGGGGGCGGGCCGCGGCGGGGCCCCGGGCTTGACTTCAAGTGCTGTTGAAGTTGTCGAATGGGGCCCGACCGCAGCCGTACGGGCACCAACCCGCGGTCGATGCCCCGCCCGTACGGAACCGCACCCGGGGCCGGGTCCGCCGCCTTTCGATCGTGCCGCCGGCGGCCCCGGCCCCCGGGCCCTCCCCGGGTACGATCCCCTCGCTATGCGCCGCCGCCCTGCAGGGCGGCCACCAGCTCGGGCAGGCCGTCGCCGGCGACGGCGAGGGCCAGGTGGTCGTGGTAGTCCCGGCTGTCGACGATCAGGCCGTCGCGCACCCGCAGCACCAGGACGTTGGCGACCTCGAAGTCCCGTCCGGTGTGCCGGTGGTGCGCCTGGTAGTCGAACTGCGCGACGATCACCTCGGGGTCGTCGGTCTCCCGGACGACCACGTTCTTCGCCCGCAGTTCCAGCGGCATGTGCGCGCCGACCTGCGCGAACCGCTCGGCGATGACGGCCCGCCCCTCGAAGACGCGCGGTTCGACCGGCGCGAAGACGGTCTCGACGACCGCGTCCTCGGCGTAGAGCCGGGCCAGCTCGGTGAACCGGCCCTCGGTGATGCCCGCCAGCAGTTCGAGGAGGACCTCGCGCGGAGACGGTGTTTCGGACATGATCAACCCCCAGGATCGCGCCGCTAGAATCGGACCAGCGACTCCGTTTAGAACGATACGGACTGACCACTCCGGTTGTCCACGGGTACATCCGCGCGCGCCGCGGACGGAAGGGGGAGACCGGTGTCAGCGGTACGCAAGGACAGCGGCACCAGGGGCGCCACCACCGGCGGCACCGTGGGCGGCGCCCCGCAGCGGCCGCTGCGCGCGGACGCGGCCCGCAACCGGGCCAGGCTCCTCGACGCCGCCACCGAGGTGTTCACCACCCGCGGCGTCGCCGTGCCCACCGAGGAGATCGCCCGCGCCGCCGGGGTCGGCGTCGGCACCCTCTTCCGCCACTTCCCCACCAAGGAAGCGCTGCTGGAGGCGGTCGTGGTCCGCCGGCTGGAGACGATCACCGCCGGCACCGCCCGGCTCGCCGCCGAGGCCGAACCCGGCGAGGCCTTCTTCGCCTGCTTCCGCCTGATCGTCGAACAGTCCGCCGGCAAGCAGGAGTTCACCCGCGCCCTCGCCGAGGCCGGGGTCGACGTGCACGCCTCCCTGCGGGAGTCCAGCGAGCTGATGCGCGCCCAGCTGTCCGAGATCCTCGCCGCGGCCCAGCGGGCCGGAGCGGTGCGCCCCGGGCTGGGCCTGGCGGAGCTGGTCGCGCTGCTCGTCGGGGTCGGTACGGCGACGGAGCAGCTCGCGGCCGACCCGGCGGCCCGCGAGCGGGTCCTCCAGGTGGTCTTCGCCGGCCTGCGCGCGCACTGAACCACCCCGCCCCGACCCGCCCCCGCCCCGGCTCGCCCGCCCTCGGCCCGGTGCCCGGCCCGATAATCGTTCGCCGGGCGCCCGGGCGGCGGGCATGATCGGCCGGTGGACCTTCCCTTCCTGCTGGCCGCCGTCGAGCGCGGCGACGACGTCAGGGTGTTCGAGTTCCTGGAGGACGCGTACCTGGACCGCGCGGTGCGGGACCGGCTCGCCGGCGAGGACGGCGTCATCCTGCTGGAGGCGGCCGCGCGCGCCGGGCGCCACGAGGTGGTCGACCGCCTGGTCGTGCAGGACGTCGACCCGGCCCGGCCCTGGAGCGGCGGCGTCGACCCGGTCACCTGGGCCGCCGCGAACGGCGCCTACCGGACCGTGAACGCGCTGCTGGGCCGCGAGCGCGATCCGCTGGGCGCGGGCAGTGCGCACCGCCGCGCGCTGCGGGTGGCGCGGGCCGCGCTGGAAGCCCCGGACGCCGCCGCCGGTGCGGGCCGCGTGCCGCCCCCCGCCCACCGGGCGGTCATCACCGGCCTGGAGGCGAAGCTCGGCATCGAGCGCACGCCGGACGAGCTGATGGCCCGCGCCCTGGTCCACGCCGACCCTGAGCACGACGACTGGTTCGCGTCGGTGCTGCGGATCGCGCTGCCGGAGAGCGGGGAGCGGTTCGACTGGGCCCGGGCGGTCGTCGAAGGCAGCGAGGACGCCGAGGACACCGAGGACGCCGAGGCCGGGAACACCGAAGGCGCCGGGAGCGCCGACGGCTCCGGTTCGCTCGACCGGCGGCGCTTCGCGCTCGACGTGATCAACTTCCTCGGCTTCGGCTTCGACCCCGACGCCCCCGACGGGCCGCCGTTCGCCCGGGAGGCCGTCGACTTCCTGCGCCCCAGGCTGGCGACCGAGCGGGACCCGCACGCCCTGCGCGCCGTCCTCGCGGCCTTCAGCGGCTACTGCACCGCCGCGGAGCTCCCGGCCGTCCTGGTGCACGCCGAGCACCCGGACCGGGACGTCCGCCGCTGCCTGGTCCACGACCTCGCCTCCCTCGCGGCCGGCAACCCGCGCGCCCTCACCGCCCTGCTGCGCCTGGCCGACGATCCCTCCCCCGTCACCCGGACCAGCGCGCTGCACGGCCTCGCCCGCTCCCCCGTGGACACCCCCGAGGTGCGCGCCGTCCTCGCCACGCACCTCGCCGACCCCGACGTCGAGGCCCGCCTGGGGGCCGCCGCAGCCCTGCTCCTGCGCGGCGACGACCGCGGCACGCCGGTCGTCGAGGAGATCCGGCGCGGCGTCAGGAACCGCGCCAGCCGCGGCGCGGGCAGCCTCGAGGACCTCCACTACCAGCTCCTCGCCCGGACGGACCGGGAACGCGAGCGGGAACGGCAGGGGGAACAGCAGGGGGAGGAACGGCGAGGGCAGGAGCGCGAACGGGAGACACCCGGCACCCCGGCGGCATGATCATCCGCCTATTCACCGCTTCGGGCGATTTTCGACGATCAATGTATCTTGCGCCGATTAAGATCCATTTCCCGTGACGGAAAGTCAGAACACCCGAACCGCCCGGAACACGGCCGACGTCGTCATCCTCGGTGCGGGCCCGGCCGGTCTCCTGCTCGCGAACCTGCTCCACCGCGAGGGCATCGACTGCGCGGTCCTGGAACGCGCCACCCCCCTGCACCTGCGCACCCGGGCCCGGGCCGGCTTCCTGGCCGCGAACACCGTGCGGATCCTCGACCGGCACGGCCTGTCGGGGAACCTGCACCGGCACGGCCGGCTCCACGGCAGCTGCGAGTTCCGCACCGACGACGGGCACTTCCGCCTGGACTACGCCGGCCTCGGCCGCGGTGAGCAGCACACCGTCTACCCGCAGCAGGACCTGGTCGCCGACCTGCTGGACCAGTACCTGGAGGCCGGCGGGCGGATCCGCTTCGAGACCGAGGCCCTGGAAGTGCACGACGCCGACGGGCCCCGGCCCGCGGTCACCGTCCGCGGGCCGGACGGCGCAACCGGCCGCTGGAGCGCCCGCTACGTGGCGGGCTGCGACGGCCGCCACGGCGCCGCCCGGCGCTCCCTGCCGTCCACCGCCCGCCACCACCGCCGCGACCACGGCGTCTCCTGGCTGGGCCTGCTCGCCGAAGCCCCGCCGAGCCTGGACGCCACGGCCTACGCGCTGCACGGGCGCGGCTTCGCCGGGCACATGGCCCGCACCCCGCGGATCACCCGCTACTACCTGCAGTGCGCACGCGGCACCCGCGCCGGGGAGCCGCCCGAGGAACGGCTCTGGGACGAACTCGACACCCGGATGCGCGCCACCGACCACGGCCCGCTGCACCGCGGCCGCATCGTCCAGCGCGCCGTCGTCGACCTGGAATCCGACGTCGTCGAACCGCTGCGCCACGGATCCCTGCTGCTGGCCGGCGACGCCGCCGCCCTGATCAGCCCCGCCGCCGCCAAGGGCGCCAACCTCGCCGTGCTGCAGGCCGACCTGCTCGCCCGCGCCCTGGCCGACGACCTCGCCCGCGGCGACGGCCGGGCGCTGGAGCGCTACTCCGCCGAGGCCCTGGCCCGGATCTGGCGGGCCCAGGAGTTCTCCCACTGGATGATCCGGCTGCTGCACGCCCGGCCGGGACCGCCCGACGGCGAATCGTTCTTCCACGAATCCATCCGCCGCGCCCGCATCGCCTCCCTGCGCGCCTCGCGCACCCACCAGGACTGGTTCGCCGAGAACTACGTCGGCATCTGACCCACCGGAACACCCCGGCGGCCCCGGCCACCCCCGCTTCGCCGGCCCCCACTCCCCCAGCACCCCCAGCACCGCGGACGCCGCACGCCCGGCGCCCCAGCGAGGACACCCCATGACCACGACCACACCCACGACGCCCACACCCACGGCGCCCACACCCACGGCGCCCACGCCCACGGCGGCGGCCGGGCCCACGACCCCCCGGGACGACGCGGCCGTTCTGCGCCGCACCGCCGCGTTCGTCCGGGAGCACGACACCGCCTCCCTGCTCCCCCTCCTGCTGCCCGGCCTGGCCGGCCCGGAGCTGCGGGCGGCGGCCCGGCACTGCCGCTTCGCGCACGCCGCCCTCCTGGTGTTCCCGCCGGACCAGCCGACCCTGCACGCCCAACTGGCCGCCTGCGGGCTGGCCTTCGACGCCCCGCCGGTGCCCAGCGTCGTCGTCCGGGACCGGCTGGCCCGGCGCCACGGGTGCGACCCGGCCGCCCTCGACGTCCGGATCCTGCGCCCGACCGCGCTCGGCCCCGGCCGGGAGCGCCGGGAGGTCGAGGTGTTCGCGCTGACCGTCCCGCCGCGCTCCCCGCTCGCCGCCCTCGCCGACCACGAACGGGCCCACCAGCACGAGGCGCACCTCGCCTTCGAGGTCGACTCCGCGGATCCGCTGCTGCTGCGCGGCCTGTGCGCGCTGCTGGCCCGGCACGGCGCCGAGGCCGACGGCGGCGGCTACAACCCGCACGAGGACGGCACCGTCCTCTACTTCACCGTGCCCGCCGGCTCCCGGTGCGCCTACCGCAGGCTGGAACTCCACGCCCGCGGCGAACACCCCGGCGTCCTCGACGCCCACCTCGGCCACCAGGGCGGCCCGCGCCCCGCCCCCCGGCCCGCAGCCGGCCCCGGCGAGACCCTGCTGCAGCTGTTCACCGGCGCGTGGACGACCCAGGCCCTGGCGGTCTGCGCCCGGCTGTCCCTGCCCGACGCCCTGGACCGGACCGGCGCCACCACCGGCGAGGCGCTGGCCCGGCGGGTCGGCGCCGATCCGGAGACCCTCGCCGCGCTGCTGCGCTACCTCGCCATGCTGGGCGTGGTGAGCGAACACCCGGACGGCTACCGCCTCACCGGGCTCGGCGCGCTGCTGCGCGCCGACACCCCGGGGTCGATGCGGTCGCTGGCGCTGATGTACGGCGGCCCGTTCTACCGGTCCTTCGAGGGCCTGGAGCACACCACCCGCACCGGGCGGCCCGCCTTCGACCACCTCTTCGGCGAGAACCACTTCGACCACTTCGCCCGCGATCCCGAACTCGCCGCCCTGTTCGACCAGTCGATGGCCGCGAGCTCCCCGATGTTCGAACCGCTGCCCGGCCACCCCGTCCTGACGGCCGCCGCGGCCCGCGCGAGCACCCGTACGACCGGCGCCGGTACGGCCGACGGCACGGCCGACGGCACCGCTCCCGGGACCGTCGTCGACGTGGCCGGCGGCACCGGCGAGCTGCTCGGCCGCGTGCTGAGCGCCCACCCGGGCCTGCGCGGGATCCTGCTGGAGCGGGCGCACGTCGTCGACGCCGCCCGCCGTCGGCTGGACGACGCCGGCTGCGGCACCCGCTGCACCTACCGGACGGGCGACTTCGCGGACGTCCCGCCGGGCGCCGACGTCTACCTGCTGTCCCGGGTGCTGCACGACTGGGACGACGCGCGCTGCCGCGAGATCCTGGGCCACTGCGCCCGCGCGATGCCCGCCCACGCCGACCTGCTCATCGTCGAACGCCTGCTGCCCGACGACGGATCGGCCTCACTGGCCACCGCCTGGGACCTCCACATGCGGTGCAACACCGGCGGCCGCGAGCGCCGGGCCGACCACTACGGCCGCCTGCTCGCCGACGCCGGCCTCGAACTCCTCGGCCACTCCCCGCTCCCGCTGGGCGCCGCCGTCCTGCACGCCCGCAAGGCCGCCGCCCCGGCCCCGGCCCGTGCGCCCCACCGCGCCCCCGTCCACGCGGCGGCCTCCAGCGGCTGAACAGCCGGGCCGCTGAAGGGGGCGGAGCGGCGCCGCTCAGGCGGCCCGCTCGGCCAGGGTGTGGGCGACGAGGGCGTTGGCGTGGCCGTGCCCGAGACCGTGCTCGCTCTTGAGCCAGGCGACGAGCTCCATGTGCCGGGTGAGCGGGGAGGCGCGGATGAGGTCCTTCCACTCCTCGACGGGGCGGCCGTACTTCTTCTCGATCGAGGGGAAGTAGGACGCCGGGCCGCCCTTCGCCGCGGCGCTCCCGGGAGCGGGGGCGGGGGCGGCCTTCGAGACGGCGGCCTTCGGTGCGGCGGCGGCCTTCGAGACGGCGGCGGTCTTCTTCTCGGGCGTGGCGGTCATGAGCGTGTTCCTCTCGGTCGGGCGGGGAGAAGCGGGGGGGGGGCGGGGGGACCCCCGGCCCCCCCCCCCCCCAAAAAACCCCCCCCCCGCGCCCCCCCGGCCCCCCCCCCCCCCCCCCGCCCCCCCCCCCCCGCCCCCCCCCCCGGGGGGCGGCGTCTTCCGCGCGGGCGGGGTTGTGCTCCGGGGGGGGGGGGGGGGGGGCGGGGGCCCGGCGGGGCGGGCGGGCGGGCGGGGGGGGGGCCGGCCCCCCCCCGGCCCCCCCACCGCGAACTCATCGCCCGGCGCAGGTGATCCGCGTCACACCCCCGCCGCGGCGGCCCGGCGGCGGCGGCGCCCGGCGGGCGGGGTGGGGTCGGCGTCCCACGCGGCCACCGGGTTGCCGAGCCAGCGGGTGGCGCCGGGGACGTTCTCGCCGCGCATGACGAGGGAGGCGGGCCCGACCGTCGTGCCGGCGCCCAGGGAGGAGTTGAGCAGCACGATCGAGTGCGGGCCGGTGGTGGAGCCGGCGCCGAGGTGGACGGGGCCCAGCCGCATGACGCGGTCGTGGAAGAGGTGGGTCTGCAGCACGGTGCCGCGGTTGACGCTGGCCCCGGCTTCGACGGTGACCAGGTCGCTCTCGGGCAGCCAGTGGGTCTCGCACCACACGCCGCGCCCGATGCGGGCGCCCAGGCTGCGCAGCCACACGTTCAGGTACGGGGTGCCGGTGATGGCGGAGCCGCCGAAGGGCATGGCGAGTTCCTCGACGAAGGTGTCGTAGAGCTCGTTGCGCCACACGAAGGAGGACCACAGGGGGTGTTCGGCGACCCGGAAGCGTCCGACGAGCAGCCACTTGGCGGCGGTGGTGACGGCGCAGGCGAGGACGCCGGCGCCGATCAGGACGAGTCCGGCGGCGGCGAGGGCGGTGCCGAGCCCGTAGTCGTCGCGCAGTTCCTGCAGGACGGCGAGGACGAGGTCGCCGAGCAGGGCGGCGAGGATGACGGGCAGCAGCCGGCAGGTCTCGACGCCGGCGCGGGCCCACATCAGGCGCCGGGGCGGGTTGTAGGTGCGGGCGTCGGCGCCGGTGTCGGCGACGCGGGGCAGGGCGAAGGCGGGGCGGCCGAGCCAGGAGGAGCCTTCGGGGGCGTGGGCGGGGGTGTCGGACAGCACGCCGACGAGGGAGCCCTCGGGCAGGTGGCGGCCGGGGCCGACGATGCCGGAGTTGCCGACGAAGGAGCGGCGTCCGACGCGGGCGGGGCCGAGGCGCAGCCAGCCGCCGCGCAGCTCGTAGGGGGCGACGAGGGTGTCGTCGGCGAGGAAGGCGCCGTCGTCGACGCGCATCAGGCCGGGCAGGGCGAGCACGGTGGAGGCTTCGACGCGCCGCCCGACGCGGGCGCCGAGCAGGCGCAGCCACACGGGGGTGAAGAGGCTGGCGTAGAAGGGGAAGAGGGTGCGCCGGGCGGTGTCGCCGAGGCGGCTGACGGCCCAGGCGCAGAAGGCGACGCGGCCGCCGGCGGGGTGGAAGCCGGGGCGCAGCGGCCGGGAGAGCAGCCGCACCAGCAGCGCTATCAGGGCGGCGTGGCACAGCAGGGTGAGGGCGGCGAGGGGGACGGTGGCGGGCAGGAGTTGGAGGAGGGCGTCGGCGAGGGTGCGGTCGGTGTCGATCATCGGGTAGACGATGAGCAGGGCGGGCAGGGCGGAGAGGATCGGGACGAGGCCGAGGAGGGCGAAGGCGGCGCCGTAGGCGAGGTTCCAGGCGCGGGGGGCGCGGGCGGGGGTGGTGGGCCAGTCGGCGAGGGGTTCGGTGCTGGGGCGGGCCGGGGAGCCGTGCCAGTGTTCGCCGGGCGGGACGGTGCCGGTGACGCAGGATCCGGGGGCGATCTCGGCGCGGGCGCCGACGCGGGCGCCGGGCATGAGGGTGGCGCGGTGGCCGACGCGGGCGCCTTCGCCGACCTCGATGTGGCCGAGGTGGAGGGTGTCGCCGTCGAGCCACCAGCCGGCGAGGTCGGCTTCGGGTTCGAGGGAGGCGTGGGCGCCGAGGCGGGCGAGGCCGGTGACGGGGGGCAGGGTGTGCAGGCGGACGCCGGGGCCGACGCGGCAGCCGAGTGCCCGGGCGTAGCGGGTGGCCCAGGGGGTGCCGGCGAGGGCGGCGGTGCCGAACATGGCGGTGTAGCGTTCGGCGGCCCACAGCCGCAGGTGGACGTGGCCGCCGCGGGGGTGGCTGCCGGGGCGGATGCCGGTGGTGAGGAGGCGGGCGCCGGTGGCGGCGAGCAGGGTGCGGCCGGGGGCGCTGTGGAGCAGGAGCAGTCCGGCGGCGACGGGCCACCAGGAGCTGTGCGGGGCCCAGGCGAGGTGGTTGCCGGTGAGGTTGTCGAGGGCGATCAGGACGAGGATCCAGCGCAGTCCGGCGAGGGAGAACATGCCGAGGAGGAGCAGGGTCTGCCACAGGGCGGCGCTGCGGGGGGTGCGGCGGACGGTGCGCTGCCGGTGGGCGGCGGCGGTGGGGGCGGCGGTGGCGGTCGGGTGGGGTGGGGCCGGGGTGAGGGTGTCGAGGTAGGCGGCGAGGTCGCCGAGGACGGGGTGGGCGTACAGGTCGGCGACGGAGACGCCGTTGTGGCGGGTGCGCAGTTCGGAGACGAGGCGGGCGGCGGTGAGGCTGGAGCCGCCGAGGGCGAAGAAGTCGTCGGCGGCGCCGGGGGCGGTGCCGAGCAGGCGTTCCCAGTGGCCGGCGAGCCAGCCGGCGGTGCCGTGGAGGGTCTCGGCGGTGGGGGCGGTGCCGGTGGTGGCGAGCGGCCAGGGCAGGGCGGTGCGGTCGACCTTGCCGGAGGTGCGGGTGGGCAGGGAGTCGAGGAGGGCGAGGACGGGCACCAGCGGGGCGGGCAGGCGTTCCAGCAGCTGGTGGCGGGCGGCGGTGAGGTCGGGGGTGGTGCCGGGGTGGGGGACGAGGTAGCCGACGAGGAGGTCGGCGCCGGCCGGGGTCGTGCGGACGGCGGCGGCCGCGGCCCGGATGCCGGGCAGGGCCTGGAGGGCGGCGTCGATCTCGCCGAGTTCGATGCGGCGGCCGCCGAGTTTGACCTGGTCGTCGGCGCGGCCGAGGAAGACCAGGCCTTCGGGGTCGTTGCGGACGAGGTCGCCGGAGCGGTAGACGCGGGGGGAGGCGAGGGCGGGGTGGGGGCTGAACTTCTCGGCGTCCTTGGCGGGGTCGAGGTAGCGGGCGGTGCCGACGCCGGTGATGAGCAGTTCGCCGCTCTCGTACCAGGGCACGGGGTTGCCGGCCTGGTCGACGACGGCGATCTCCCAGCCGTCCAGGGGGGCGCCGATGCGCACCGGCTGTCCGGGCAGCAGGCGGGCGGCGGTGGCGACGACGGTGGTCTCGGTGGGGCCGTAGGTGTTCCAGAACTCGCGGTGGTCGGTGGCGAGGCGTTCGACGAGTTCGGCGGGGCAGGCCTCGCCGCCGACGATGATCAGGCGGACGGCGTCCAGGCATTCGCGGGGCCACAGGGCGAGCAGGGTGGGGACGGTGGAGACGGCGGTGATGCCGCGGGCGACGAGCCAGGGGCCGAGGTCGGTGCCGGCCTTGACCAGGGAGCGGGGGGCGGGCACCAGGCAGGCGCCGTGGCGCCAGGCCAGCCACATCTCCTCGCAGGAGGCGTCGAAGGCCACCGACAGGCCCGCGAGGACGCGGTCGCCGGGGCCCAGGGGGCGGTGCCGGAGGAAGAGGCGGGCCTCGGCGTCGACGAAGGCGGCCGCCGAGCGGTGGGTGACGGCGACGCCCTTGGGGCGGCCGGTGGTGCCGGAGGTGAAGATGATCCAGGCGTCGTCGGCGGGGGTGGGCCAGGCGGGGTGGCCGCCGGGGCGGGCGGCGGGGCCGGCGTCCAGGCGGCGTCCGGCGCCGAGGACCGCGCAGACGGCGGCGTCCTGCCAGATCATCGTGGCGCGTTCGTCGGGGTCGTCGGCGTCCACGGGGACGTAGGCGGCGCCGCAGCGCAGGACGGCGAGGACGGCGACGTACAGGTCGGCGGTGCCGGAGGGGATGCGCACGCCGACCCGGTCGCCGCGGCCGATGCCGTGGGCGGCGAGCTGTCCGGCGAGGGTGTCGACCTCGTGCAGCAGGGCGCGGTAGCCGAGGACGGTGTCGCCGGTGTCGAGCGCGGGCGCCTCGGGGTGGGCGTCGGCGGTGGCGGCGATGACGTCGAGCAGGCTGCGGGGGTCGGCGGGCCGGGCCAGCGGCCAGCCGCCCGCGGGGCCCGGGTGCGGGCGGTGCAGCGTGCCCGGGCCGGCGGTGGGGCCGGCCGTGTCGTGGCGTGCGTCCATGGGGGCTTGTTTCCTCGGCTCCGTGGTTCTGGGGGCGCGGGCGGGGCGGTGTCGCGGGGGACGGGAGGTGACACTGAGGTCACCGGCGGGCGCGCCCACTCACCATGACCGCGCCGGGAGTCCGCTGGATGCAGCGGAGGTGCGGTCAAAGGAAATTCTCATCATCGATGCCGCGCGGGTTCGGCAAGGCATGAATCGAATGTCATTTCGGTGTTTTCGGACGTTTTCGCTGGTGCAGGGTAGCCGTCGCCGGGTGCGGCGGCGGGGCTGGAGAGGGCAGAGTGATGAACGGCATGGCGACCGGCACGCTACCGGCAGCGAGGGTGGTTTTACCGAATCGGGAGGTTTTGTTCGCCCGCCGGGCGCCGGGGCTCCCTCCGGTGAGCGGACGGGGCTCCCTCCGGTGAGCGGACGGGGAGCGGGACGGTGAGCGGGACGGTGAGCGGAGCGGGGAGCGCGGGCCCCGGCGGGAGCCGGACGGAGCGCGGCGCGGGCCTCGTCTGGTACGTGGCGTACGGCTCGAACCTGCACGCCGCCCGGCTCGCCTGCTACCTGCGCGGCGGCCGCCCGGACGGCGGAGCGCGCACCTACCCCGGCTGCCGCGACCGCAGCCCCGCGCGCCGGTCGGTCGCGACCGCGCTGCCGGGCACCCTGTACTTCGCCGACCGGTCCCTGACCTGGGGCGGCGGCTCGGCCTTCTACGACCCGGACGTACGCGGCGAAGTCCCCTGCCGCGCCTACCTGCTCACGGCCGGCCAGTTCAGCGACATCGCCGCCCAGGAGATGCGCCGCTCCCCCGCCGCCGACCTCGACCTCACTCCGGTGCTCGCCCACGGGCGCGCCACCCTGGGCCCCGGCCGCTACGAGACCCTGCTGCGCCTCGGCACCCTGGACGGGCACCCCCTGCTCACCTTCACCGCCCCCTGGGGCGCGGCCGGCGCCGACCTCACCGCCCCCGCCCCCGCCTACCTGCGCACCCTGGCCGCCGGCCTGGCCGAGTCCCACGCCTGGGGCCCCTGGCGCACCGCCGGCTACCTCGCCACCCGCCCCGGCGCATCGGGCCACTGGACCCCGGCCGCGGTCGCCGCCCTGTCGGCCTGACCCCCGCACGCCGCACCCCGATCGCAGCGGGTCCGCCCCGGACGTTCAGAGCCGTACGACGTTCAGAGCCGTACGGGTGGGGTGACGGAGGCCGGGGAGCATCGCGGGGTGGTCGCGCACACCGTCAGGTGCTGCCAGGCGCCGCCCTCCCGTGGGATCCGTACGCTCCACAGCACCGGGTAGGCCAGGCCGCAGATCGCGCAGTGGCGTGCGGGCGGCGGGGGTGGCGGCGGGGCGGCGGGGCGGGCGTAGGGGTTGACCGGGGGCGGGGCGGCCCAGGGGCGCGAGGGTGGCGGCACCGGCTGGGAGGTGGGCGTGGGTGTGGGGGTGGGCGTGGGCGGTGCCGGGGGCGGGGCGGGCGGGGGGCCGAACCCGGGGGCGGGCGGCGCCGCGGGCGGTGGCGGGGTGGCGGGCATCGGCGGTGCCGGTGGGGCGGGCATCGGCGGTGCCGGTGGGGCGGGCATCGGCGGTGCCGGTGGGGCGGCCGGTGGGGCGGCGGGTGGGGGTGGGGCGGGGGGCATCGCGGGCATCGGGGGTGCCGGTGGCACGTCCTGCCAGATGCGCACGCCGCGCATCGGGGTGCGGAAGTCGTGCCGGCACTTGTCGCAGGTGGTGAGCACCGCCTCGGCGCGCTGGTCGCCGCAGCCGGGGCAGAAGGTGACGGGGCGTTCGTGGGCCTCGGTGCTCTCGCAGCGGGTGCAGATGAAGTCGGGTTCCAGCTTGGCCTGGCGGAACACGGTGCTGAAGACCTGGAAGGGGTTGGGGTTGTCGCGCCCGGCGGTCATGCCGAGCACCGCCGCCAGCATCTTGAGGTTGCGGTTGCGGGCCTGCAGCCGCTTCAGGTCCAGGTTGACGACCTTGGGGTGCTTGCAGTCCCGGCAGACGCAGAGCGTGCGCACGGGCAGCCGGGAGCGGATCGCCGACTGCTGGTAGAGGAACTGGAAGGTCAGCCGGTGTTCGTCGGGGACCCGCACGGTCGGGTCCCGGTAGGCGGACCGGGAGAGCGTGGTCTCGATCAGCGCGGCGAGCTCGAACACCTTGGCCCGCAGCGCCTCCGGCAGCGAGGGCGCCGCGCCCGCGGCCGTCTGCTCGGAGCCGATCAGCGCGGGCACCGCCAGCAGCGCGCCGACGGCGGGCATGTCGAGCACCGCCTGGCCCGCGTCCGAGACGAACCGCACCTGGGTGATGCCCGACCAGCCCGCCGGACCGGTGTTCCTCGCCGGGCCGGAGAGCCGGCCGGAGAACACCGAGGCGGCGCCGTCGACGAGGCGCTGGCCGGCCGCGTGCCCGCGCTCGGCGACGTCCGAACTGCGCTGGCGCGCCCACAGGTTCGGGGGCGGGAAGGCACCGGCGGCGGCCCCGGGGACCAGGTCGGCGAGCGCCTGGTCGACGGCGGCGAGCGTGGACAGGAAAGCCTGCCGGAAGGGCTCCTGCACCCCGACCACCACGGTGGACAGCGCCCGGTCCGAGAAGTGCACCCGCACCAGCGCGGCCTGCGGGCCGGGGTCGGGGGCCGGGCCGGGCTCGGAGCCGGACTCGGAGCCGGGCAGGGGGCCGGGCTCGGAGCCGGTCGCGGGGCCGGGGACGGCGTCGGGGAGCACGTTCACCCGGGCCAGCATCGGCACCTGGTCCGCCACCATCATCACCGCCCGGACGGCGGAGCCGCGTTGGGCCTCGATGACCGTGGCGAGGTCCGTGGTGAGCTGGAAGCCGCAGCGGCGCAGCACCGCCGCCACGGCGGCGCGGGCCCGCTCCGGCGCGGCCGCGATCCGCCGTTCGGCGTCCAGGGTGATCGAGGGCGGCACGGCACCTCCGGTGGTGGCAGGCGGGGAGGATCAGCCCACCCGGCGCCGGGCGCCGGGTGGCTGATGGGTCGTCAGATCAGGTCCAGGGCCTCGTGCCCGGCGTCGGTGTCGAAGGCCGTCTCCTCGCCGTAGGACGCCCCGGCCCCGACGGACTCGTACGACCCGTGGGAGGCCGTGACGGTGTCGGTCTCCGCCACGGAGAGGTAGGCCTCGAAGCCGACCTCCGCGACCACGGCGACCTCGACCGCCTCCACCACCTCGACCGCCTCCACGACCTCGGCCACCGCGACCGCCTCCACCGCGACCACCTCGACGGCCTCCACCGCCTGGGCCTCGTGGACCTCGACCTCGGTCTCGACCGCGAACTCCGTGTGCTCCTCGAACCCGACGGTCTCCGTCTCCGTGAAGGAGAGCGAGGCGCCGCTCTCCGCCGC
Source organism: Kitasatospora sp. NPDC093550 (assembly GCF_044764985.1). NCBI lineage: Bacteria > Bacillati > Actinomycetota > Actinomycetes > Kitasatosporales > Streptomycetaceae > Kitasatospora > Kitasatospora sp. NPDC093550. Next base: position 123,702 of record NZ_JBIWJF010000006.1, on the reverse strand, counting down.
GGTGTCGTCCTCCGCCAGGAATCCGTCCCACTCGCCCATGTGTCCCCCCAACGCCGTTGCCGCTGCGACCGGACCGGCCCCCGCCCCTGTCCGGGATCACCATAGGGCCGTGCCGTGCCGCCCGGCGGCGAAGTCGGCGATTGCGTGACGTATCCGTGAAGATGCGCCCGCCGCCGAGCGGCCCGCAGCCGGGCTGACCTGGTGTCGGACCCGGTGTCGGGCGGTGTGCGGGCGTGCCGTAGGCTCGCCCCGCAACACGACGCGAAGGGGATCTTGTGGCGCGGGTTGCGGTCATGGGTGGCGGAATCAGCGGGCTGGCGACGGCCCTGATGCTCGGCCGGCGGGGGCATCCGGTCACCGTGTTCGAGCAGGACCCGCGGCGGGCCGGACAGGACCTGGACGCCGACTTCTACGGCTGGCACCGGCCCCGCGTGCCGCAGGCCGACCAGCCGCACGGACTGCTCGCCCCGGTGCGCACCGTGCTGCGGGCCGAACTGCCCGACGTCTACGAGGACTTGCTGGCCCGCGGGGCCCGCGAGTACCACGAGTTCGACTGGTTCGGCGAGCACCCGCCGCACCGGGCGGGCGACGAGGACCTGGTCACCGTGCGCACCCGGCGCATCGTGCTGGAGGCGGCCCTGGCCGAGGCCGTCCGGCGGGAGCCCGCCGTGGAGGTGCGCCAGGGCGTACGGGTGAGCGGCCTGGCCGTGCGGGAGGGCCGGCCGCCCCGGGTCACGGGCGTGCGGACGGCCGACGGGACCCACCCGGCGGACCTGGTCGTCGACGCCTGCGGGCGCCGCTCGCCGGTGCCCGGCTGGCTCACCGCGGCCGGCTGCCGCCCGCCCGTGGTCGAGAACCACCGCACCGGGATCACCTACCTGTGCCGCTGGTACCAGCTGCGCCCCGACGGCCCGCGCCACCCCGGGCAGGTGCAGAACGGCTCGGCCGCACCGTTCGCCCTCGCCGGGGTCTTCCCCTCCGACAACGACACCTTCGCGGTGAACCTGGTGCTGTCGACCGCCGACCCGACCCGCGCCGCGCTCACCGACCCCGCCGTGTTCGAGGCCGCCGCCCGCCGCTTCCCCGCCACCGCCGCCTGGCTCGCCCTTCGGCCGCAGCCGCGCTCCCCCGTCCTGGCGATGGCCGGCCTGGACAACCGCTGGACCTCCCTCGCCGACGAGCACGGGCCCGTCGTCACCGGCCTGGTCAACGCCGGCGACAGCCTCGTCCACACCAACCCCACCATGGGCCAGGGCGTCGTCCTCGGCCTGTGGGCCGCCCGCCACCTCGCCGCCCACGCCGACCGCGTCGCCGCCGACCCGGCCGGCTACCACGCCTGGGCCGCCGGGGAGCTGCGCCCCTGGTTCGACGCCCAGGTGGCCGCCGACCGCGCCAACGAGCAGCGCCTGACCGACCGCGCGCCCGCCCCGGACCGGCACGCCGCCGCCCGCGCCGCCTGCGCCTTCGACGACCCCGTGGTCATGCGGGCCCGCGCCCAGGCCCGCCACCTGGTGCGCACCCCCGAGGAGGCCTACGGCAGCCAGGAGGTGCGCGAGCGCGTCACCGCCTGGCTGGCCGAGCGCCCCGACTTCGCCCCCCGCCCCGAGGGCCCCACCCGCGACCAGTGGGACGCCCTGATACCGGGCTGAGCCGGACCCGGACCGCAACGCGCCGGTGCCGCCCGGCGAACCGCCGGGTGGAACCGGCGGGTTGACGGCCCTCAGGCCTGCTGAGGCGCGCCCGGGCCCGCCAGGCAGGCCCGGGCGCGTTCAGGCGTGCGGCGCCCAGAAGGCGGCCAGCCGGCCGACGCCGTGCTCGACGTCCTTCCAGTCGCCCTGGAAGGTGAGCACCGCGGCGGCGGCCGTCGGGAAGCCGGAGCGGTTCATCCGGGCCGACGTGTCGCCCTCGGCCTCCCCCGCCAGCGCGTCCGCCGCGGCGTGCACGGTGGGGTTGTGGCCGACCACGAGCAGGTCCTGGACGTCGTCGGAGACCTCGTTGAGGATCGCGAGGAGTTCGCCGAGGCTCGCCTCGTAGAGGCGCTCGTCGAAGCCGGTCCTCGGCCGGGTCGGCAGCTCGGCGGCGGCGAGCTGCCAGGTCTCCCGGGTCCGCAGGGAGGTCGAGACGAGCGCGAGGTCGGGGGTGAGGCCGGCGCCGGCGAGCCAGCGGCCGAGCACCGGCGCGTCCGTGCGGCCGCGCTCGGCGAGGGGGCGGTCGTGGTCGTCCACACCGTCGGGGTGGTCGGCCTTGGCGTGGCGCACCAGGACGATCCGGCGCGGCATTTCCTCGGACATGGGCTGCACTCCTGCTCTCGTACCGACACGACACCGCAGATCGTGACAGGCGTACCCGAGCAACCACCGCGCGCCGGCCGCCCGTTGAGCGGGATGCCCGGGCAAGGTTCACCCGTACGGGCGGGGGCCCGGGCTCAGAACGGCTGCGGCCCGAACCGCCCCCACACCACGGACGCGGCCAGCAGGATGTAGACCACGTCCGCCACCACGCGCCCGTACTCCCGGCGCCGCAGCCGCACCACCGCCGCCCCGGCCATCAGCAGCACCAGTCCGAGCGCCGCCAGTCGACGTCGTCGGTCAGGGCGATCGTCGACACCGGCGCGGCGGGCCGCCGAGGACGGGGTCGGCGGGGGTGTCCGGTCGGGCTTGCCCGGCGTGCTCCTCGTCCGGTGTCCGCCGTCGCCCCTCAGGAGCACCGGACCGGGACCGCTGTGACAAGCCCTCGCCGCGACCGCACCGCACCGGGGGTCAGTGGTGGTGCTTGTACATACCCGCCTCGTAGCTTCCGGCGGGCTGGCGGAGCATCACGTTGCCCCGGTTGAAGGCGTTGATGATCGCGATCACGCCCACCAGCGCGGCGAGCTGCTCCTCGTCGAAGTGCTTGGCCGCCCGCTCCCACACCTCGTCGCTGACCCCGCCAGCGGCGTCGGCGAGCCGGGTGCCCTCCTCGGCCAGCTCCAGGGCGGCCCGCTCGGCGTCGGTGAACACCGTCGCCTCCCGCCAGGCGACGACCAGGTTGAGGCGCGCCGGGTCCTCCCCGGCGTGGACGGCCTCCTTGAAGTGCATGTCGATGCAGGCGCCGCAGCCGTTGATCTGGCTGGCGCGCAGCCGCACCAACTCCTGGACGGTGTAGGGCAGGACCTCGTCGGTGATGGCCGCGCTCGCCGCGATGAGGTGCTTGAAGACCTTGCCCAGGACGGGGCTGGCGAAGGCGTTCAGACGGGCTTCCATGGTGTGCTCCTCGGTTACGTTGTCCGCTGTTGCCCTTGTAGACAGGGCAGCCGGGCGGATTGTGACCGGGCCCGGATGTGACGTGCGCCACCCCGCCGTGCGGCGGGTGGGGGCCGGAGTGGGAGGGGTGCCATGACGGGGTCGACGGGTACGACGGAGGCGGCTGCCGCGGGGGCGGCGGGCTACCGGCCGCTGCTGTTCTCGATCGCCTACGGGATGACGGGCTCGGTGGGCGACGCCGAGGACCTCGTCCAGGACGCCTTCCTCGGCCTGACCCGCGCCGAGCTGGCCGGCACGGCGATCGCCGACCCGAAGGCGTACCTGACCACCACGGTCACCCGCCTGGGCATCAACCACCTGAAGTCGGCCCGGGTGCGGCGCGAGGCCTACGTCGGCGAGTGGCTGCCCGAGCCGGTGGTCGCCTTCGCCGACCGCCCCGGCGGCCCGGCCGAGCACGCCGAGCTGGCCGACGCGCTGTCGATGGCCTTCCTGCTGATGCTGGAGGCCCTGTCCCCGGCCGAGCGGGCGGTGTTCCTGCTGCGCGAGGCCCTCGGGTACGGCTACCCGGAGGTGGCGCGGATGACGGGCAGGTCCGAGGCGAACTGCCGCCAGCTCTTCGCCCGCGCCCGCAAGCACCTGGCCGGTGCCGAGACCGCCGAGGCCGCCGCCGCCGACGCCTCCGTCGGGTCGGTCGCGGCACCGGCCCCGCAGCGGCGGGCACCGGCCCCGGAGCGGCGGGCCGAGGGCGAGGAACTGGCCCGCCGCTTCTTCGAGGTCGCCGACGGCGGCGACCTCGCGGCGCTGCTCGACCTGCTCGCGCCCGACGTCGTCCTCCACGGCGACGGCGGCGGCAAGGCCCGGGCCGTCGGCCGGTCCGTCACCGGCCTGGAGCGCGTCGCCCAGCTGCTGCTGTTCGGCTTCGGCCGCCACCGCGAGCTCGGCATCACGGTGCGCCCCGCCCGCGTCAACGGCCGCCCCGGCGCCGTGCTGCTCGACCCCCGGGGGCGGGTCACCAGCGTCATCGGGCTCGACATCGCCGACGGCGCCGTCCGGGCGCTGCACGCGGTGTCCAACCCCGACAAGCTCGCCCACCTCGGCGAGGTCTCGGACCTGGGCCTGCTGCCGCAGAGGTGACGGGCGGGCGGGAGCGGGACGCCGAGGGTGGAGAGGGCGCCCCGACCGGGGGGGGTGGCATCGGGGTGAACCCGGAGAAGGATCCCGATTGAACCCTCATGTCCCCTACGGGAAAGGGTCATGCGGCATTCGCCGGTGGGGGCTGTCCCCCAATCCTCCCTGAGGCGGACCCGAGAGAGCCCCGGCGGTGACCGGAACTGGTTAGCGTCCGATCATGACTTCGAATCCGCGAAAGAAGCGCTTCACCGTGGCGGCCTGCGCCGCCCTGCTCCTCACCGCCGCTGCCGCCCCCGCCGCCGTCGCCACGCCTCAACCCCCCTCCGCTGCCGCCCAGTTGAGCCGGGACGCCGAGGCGATCCATGCCCTGGGCATCAGCGGCGTGCAGGCCCGCGCGGTCGGCCCGGACGGCCGGTCGTCGGTCGCCACCAGCGGCACCGCCGATCTGCGCACCGGGCGGCCGGTCGACCCCGACGGCTACTTCCGGATGGCCAGCACCTCCAAGACGCTGATCGCCACCGTGGTCCTGCAGTTGGAGGCCGAGGGCCGGCTGTCCCTGGACGACACCATGGACCGCCGGCTGCCCGACGTCGCCTGGGGCAGGGACTACGACCCCCGTACGATCACCGTCCGCAAGCTGCTCCAGCACACCGCCGGGATCTCCGACGCCGGCCTGCCCGGCTACAACTCGCCGCAGGAGTACGAGGAGCAGCGCTTCAGGCGCTACGGCTCCGAGCAGCTGGTCGAGCGCGCCATGGCCCAGCAGCCCGCCGAGGGCTGGAGTTACTCCAACACCGGCTACGTCATGCTCGGCATGATCATCCAGCGGGCCACCGGCCGGCCCTCCCACCAGGAGGTCCAGGACCGCATCCTGCGCCCGCTCGGCCTCGACCACACCCACTGGACGGGCTCCTCCCCCACCCTGCCCCCACCGCACGCCCGGGCCTACCAGTTCTACGGCCCGGGCGCCGAGACGGACGTCACCGTGCAGGTGCCGGTGTCCACCGAGCTGTCGTGGGTCACCACCACCCGGGACGAGAACACCTTCTTCCGCGCCCTGCTCTCCGGCCGCCTGCTGCCACCCCGCCTGCTGGCGGAGATGAAGCAGCCCGCCGAGGAGGGCCCGGACGTCCAGCAGAAGCTGCTCGGCGGCCGCTACGGGCTCGGCCTGGTCCAGCGCCCCCTGCCCGGCTGCGGCGGGACGTACTTCAGCCACGAGGGCGGCGACGGCGGCTACATCACCCTCAACGGCGTGACCGAGGACGGCCGGCGCAGCGTGGTGGTCTCCATGTCGGAGGCGCGCGGCGACAGCGAAGCGCACATCAACGAGCAGGAGCGGGCGGCCACCGTCCTGGTCGAGCACGCGCTGTGCCCCGGCGGCACCGGGGGCTCCGCAGGCAGCGGAGCCGGGTGAGCGGGTTCACCGTCCCGCATGGGTTTCGTGGAGAAGCGGCTCGGGAGGAGTGGGACGCGTTCGCGGAGGCCGTGCGCGCCAAGCTCGGCTGACCGCCGGGGCGTGGAACGCGGTGGTCCGGCCCGCCGGCCGGACCACCGCTGCACCCCGGGCGTCGACGGCCGGTTCAGCGCGGCGACGCGCCGGGCTTCAGGTGGGCGGCGACGTAGGGGACGGCGACGGTCTCCAGGCCCTGGTCGGTGCCGAACGCGGGGTGGACGTTGACCTCGAAGACCACCCCGCCGCTCTCCGCGGCGAGGTCCACCCCGGCGAACGGCAGGCCCAGCGACTTGGCCGCCGAGACCGCGAGTTCGGCCAGGCCGGTGGGCAGGTCGTTCGGGTCCAGGCGGGTGGAGACGGCCCCCTGGCACTCGTTGCACGGCGCGTCCGGGTCGGGCTGGACGTGCTCGACCGCCCGCAGGACCTGTCCGCCGAGCACCACGACCCGGTACTGGTGGCGCTGCCCGTCGGGCCCGAAGTTGCGGGCGTCGCGGGCGATCAGCCAGCCGGTGCCCGCGCGGGCGTAGAAGTCGGCGGCGGCGGCGAGTTGGGCGTGGGTGGTGAGGTGGAAGACGTCGGCGCCGCCCATGCCGATCGTCGGGCGGGCCCACACGTCGCCGCCCAGCCGCTCGAACGCCTCGGCGGCCTCGGCGGCGGTGGGCCGGGTGAAGGCGACGGTCGGCATGTGGGCGATGCCGTCGCGGGTGAAGCACGCGACGGTCCGGTCCTTCTCGGTCGCGGCCCGCCAGGCCTCGGCGTCCGTGCCCAGGGAGCGCACGCCGCTCGCGCGCAGCCGGTGCTGGACCGCCTCGAAGCCCCGGCGCCGGTGCGGCGGGATCTCGTAGACCAGGACGCTGTGGGCGTGCACGCTCACCCCGCCGGCCTCCAGGCGCACTCCCCCGCTCTCCGGGCGGATCCGGCCGCCGGCGTCGGGCGTGAAGTGCCGCGCGTCCAGCAGGACGGGATCGCGGCCGGTGAGCCTGCGCGCCGCGGCGACGAGCACCTCGCGGCTGCCTTCGGTGGAGCTGTGATCGGTCATCAGAACGAGCTCGCTCACTGCCATAGGCGCCATTGGACCCGCTGCCCCCGCCCGGGACAAGACCGCTTCACCCGAGCGGCACGACGAAGGGCCCGGCGCGCCGGGCCCTTCGTCTCAGATTGTCCGGCCCCGGGGGCTACAGACCACCGACCTTCGCCGGGAACTTCTCGATCACCGCGACGATGTCGCCGGGCTTGTCCGGGTGGACGAGCTCGGCGGGCTTCTCCAGCTGGAACAGGTCGCCCCTCGGCGGGAACTGGGTGAGCCGGCCGACCAGGGCCACCTCGCCCTTGGGGATCAGCACCTGCGGCTCGCCGTCGCCCGGCCGGTCGACCGTCAGGACGAAGGGGCTCATGACGATGCGGTACTCGTACGTGGGCGGGAACCGCTGGGTGAGCTTCAGCAGGCCCTTGGGGTCGACGTCGACGTCGTTCTGCTCGAGCGTCAGGGTGCCGCCGCCGCTCCCGTTGTCCGAGGGGATCTCCGCCGAGTACCGGAGGCCGACCAGGCGCATCCGGACACTGTTGATCGGGTCGTCCGGGTTGACGTCGACGCGGTGCTTCAGGCCGCCGCGGAAGTCCACGGACATCGCCTGGGTACCCAGGCGCAGCGGGGTGTCGACGGCGAGCGAGCTGCAGGGGATCTCGGCGCCGATCGGTGGCAGACCAGTCATACGGAAGTCCTTCACGGAGGAGGGGAAGCGGGACGGGGACACGTCCCGCGCCCCACCCTCGGGCCCGCACCCGGCCCGGCCGGGCAGCGCCACCCGCCCGGCTCCCGGGTTCACCCCAACGCACCGCGGTCGGCGCGGCCGGCGGCCCGGTGAGGCGGCGGACGTCTTCGAGGGTGATCTTGCCCGGTGTCGGCGCGGCGGGCGGAGGGGCGCGGCGGGCGGTCCGGTAGGTATGTCCGGGGCCGGCGTTCGTGGGCGAATGATGCCACGGCCGGTCGACAATCCGATGCCCGACAAAAGGATTTGATGACCATGAAGCTGGTACGACGAGTCGCTGCCGCCGGCTGCACCCTCGCGCTCGCCCTGGGTGGCGTCGTCGCCCTCGCCCCGACCGCGAGCGCGACCCCGCAGGGCTGCTACTACTACGTCATGGAGAAGCACCCGGGCGCCGACACCCTGGTCGTGGAGGACGCCTGCACGCTCGGCGCGGCCGGCGGCGAGGAGGCGTTCCGGGCCTGCTACCGACTCCTGCGCGACGACTACGTCCCCGCCGTGATCGCGGCGGAGGGCTGCCGCAGGGCCCCGCAGGAGTAGCCCGCCCACGGCCGCGCGGGGCGTCGGCCGGGCCGACGTCCCGTGCCGTGTGCGGCACGAGCGCGCCGGGCCGCGGGTCCGTACGACTAATCCACCCCTGCGGGTGGTTGCGGTGTAGCGCTGCGGGCGCGCCCCGGTCCGCGCGCCCTATAAAGAGCCGGTCCTTGTCGATCAACCCATGGAGTTCCCCCCGATGTTGCAGACCGCCCTGCGGGTGCTGGCCGCCGTCTCGCTCGCCTCCGCCGTCTCCACCGTCGCCGTCGCCCCGGCCGCGGCCGCCGCGCCGACGACGGCCGCCGTGCCCGCCGCGCGGGCGGCCGCCGACGATGACCTGACCACGCCCTGCGGGCCCGTCGTCGGCTACAACGCCTGGGACTGGTGGCGCACCACGACCGAGCCGCAGATCGCCCAGTCGGTCGCCGCCAAGGCGGACGAGGAGCACTGGCAGTGGCGCAGGGACGTCAACACGCTGTGGCGCGGCGACACCCGCGAGAACGTGGAGGACATCTTCCGCACCGGCTTCACCCCGCGCGGCGAGCAGGTGACCCCGCTCGCCGAGTACATCGTCAAGGGCGGCGGGCAGAACAGCGCGCACCTGAGCACCAGTTGCGCGATGTGGGTGGCGCAGAAGTTCGCCACCTACGGCGCCGCGAAGACCGGCTGGGTGTACGAGATCTACGCCCCCGGCGGCATCGACGTCAACGCCACCGCCCGCGTGAACGACTACCAGTCCCCGTACCTGTGGAACAAGGAGATCGACTTCCCCGGCGGGGTCGACGGCCGCTACATCAAGGGCGCCTGCAAGTACCGCCTGGTCTCCACCGACCCGAACACGAAGGTCAGCACCTTCGACAACCTCGGCTGCAAGTCCAACGCCGACTTCGCCCCGTACGCCACCTCCTGACGGGACCGGACCCACCGGCCCGCGACGGGCGGCGCCCCGGCGGGGGCGCCGCCCGTCGCCGCGCTCCGGGCTCCCCGGTCGGCGTCGCTCAGCCGGCCGTTCCGGTCGCCGTGAGGGGCCGGACGGCGGGTTCGAGCAGCGACAGGCTCCGCCGCCGGGCGTCGAGGGCGACGCGGATGCCGACCGGCATCGGCAGGTTCGGTCCGGCGTGTCCGAACTCGACGTTGCCCAGGACCGGGATGTCGCGGTCGCCGAGGACGTCCAGGACGATCTCGGCCAGGGTCGGGGACGCCTCGGGCGTGTCGAGTCCGCCGACCGCGTGCGGAACGCCCACGACCATGCCGGAGATCCGGTCGAGGATCCCGCGGTGCCGCATCACCTGCAGATAGCTCCACAGATGCGAGGCGTGGCCGCCCGTCTCCTCCCAGAACAGCACCGCCCCGTCGAAGGCTTCGAGCGGCAGCGCGTAGGCGGTCGCCTGCGCCAGCACGATCCGGTTGATCACCCCGCCGATCAGCCGGCCTTCGGCACGGCCGGGACGCCAGCACTCCCACGACGGGCCGGTGGGCAACTCGCCGATCGGCTCCGTGCCGGTCAGCAGCGTCGAGTAGAGCTTCCGGAGTTCCGCTCTGCGCGCCGCGGGCGCGCTCTGCCAGTGCCCGCCGAATCCGGGTGTGGCCAGGTCGGCGTGGAACCCGACCAGACCCGTGCGTGCGTAGAGCACCAGGTGCAGCAGCGAGATGTCGCTGTAGCCGAGGATCGGCTTGGGGTCGGCGGTGATCGCCTCGACGTCGATCAGGTCGAGGTAGCCGAGCGCAGTCTGGCCACCGTCGTGCGCGATGATCGCGCGCACCTCGGGATCCCGCAGGAGAGCGTTGAGTTCCCCGGCGATCTCCGCCGGCCGCGCCGCGCTCCACCAGTGCTGCCGCCCGGCTTCGAGCAGCGGCGCGAGACGCACGCGGAATCCCGTCCGCTCGAGCTCGGCCACCGCCCGCGCGAGATCAGGCGCGTATCTGTCGTGGAGCGGCCCGGACAGGGAGGCGATGACGACGAGATCCCCGGGCGCCAGGGCACGGGGTCGAAGCGGCTGGGGCGTTCCGGCACGGGTCACCGCGGCAGTGTCCCGACATCCTCGGTGCCAGCGCCACACCTTTACCGACCAACGGCGCCGCGGCGAGGTCGCGGCGGGCGCCGATCCGGATGCCGGGAGTCGGCTCCCCGTCACCGGGGTTGCGCTGGGTGACACGGCGGGGATACCCGGGTCCCGTAGCGGGGTGCCGCCACGATGGCCCGCATCAACGCGCGGGCGCGCACGAGGTCGCCGGGTAGACGGGACGCGGGCAGCCGCGTCATCGCCTGCGATAAACCCGGCGACGTCGGCGAACTCCTCCGGGATACTGGTCGCCCATGGATGAGGTCGAAGTCGTCGTCGCCCATTCCGAGCGCGCGACTCTGCGCGTCGGCGACGTGTTCCTGAAGGTGGACGCCGATCAGGCGCGCATCGACGTCGAGGTCGAGGCGATGTCCCTCGCGCCGGTCCCGACCCCGGAGATCCTGTGGCGCAAGGCTCCCGTCCTCGCGATCGCCGCACTCCCGGGGACGGCGCTCGGCCGTCTCGGTGAGCCGTCAACCGCGTCGCCGGCGGCGTGGGCCGCGGCGGGCGCCGCCATCCGGAAGCTGCACGAAGCACCGTTGCCGCCCTGGGCCGGTCGGCGCCGCCGGACTCCCGAGGAGTTGGTGGCGGAACTCGACGGCGAGTGCGACTTGCTGGTGACGAACGGCGTCCTGCCCGCCGACCTGGTCACCCGCAACCGCCAGGTCGCCGAGGCCGCGCTCCGGCCGTGGATCCCGGCGTTCACGCACGGCGACCTGCAGATCGATCACGTCTTCGTCGACGGCGACGAGGTCACGGGCATCATCGACTGGTCCGAGGCGGGCCGGGGCGATGCCCTGTTCGACCTCGCCACCTTGACGCTCGGACACCAGGAGCACCTCGACGACGTCATCGCCGGTTATGGCACCGATGTCGACCTCGACGTGATCCACGCCTGGTGGTCGCTGCGAAGCCTGCTGGGAGTTCGCTGGCTGGTCGAGCACGGCTTCGACCCCTTCGCGCCGGGCTGTGAGGTCGACGTGCTGAGATCCCGGATGTGAGGCCGTGGGGGCCGGACCGGCCACGTATGCGTTCTGACGCGCCCCGACGATCAGATGGTGCTCGCTGCCGGCCTTGCCCCGGTCCACCGGGACGGACCAGTGGCCTGCCCGCCCTTCATCGCGCGGATGTGGCTGGAGTCGACCGCTGCGCGGGAGAAGTCCAGCAGGCCTGCGGCCCGCAGCTCGGAGACACTCAGCCGCCAACGGTTCACCACCCCTGCCAGCGGGGTTAGTTGGCGCAGCGTCAGGTTGATCCGCCAGCAGGCGGCGACCAGCGGCACCCGGTCCTCCAGCGGCAGCTTCCACAGCCGGCCCCGGCCCGGAGCGTCAGCGCCCTCGCGGCGGAGTCGGGTCACCGACGTGCCGAAGGTGCGCCGGCTCAGCCCGGCGAACGGCTCCATCCAGGACGGCACGGACGCCGTGATCACACCAGCCACGACCAAGATCACCGCACCGCGAGATCACTGACGGGACAGCCTCACTCGGTGCGCTGGCCGTGCAGGAGGATCGGCAGGGTGCGGCCGGCCAGGGCCTCCAGGACACGGGCGGCCTGGGCGGGGGACATCACGTTCGGGATGTCGTGGACGGGGACGAAGCGGGCGCCGAGCAGGCCGCTCACCTTCTGCGGCGGGACGGTGAGGCGGGTCTCGTCGCGGACCGTGCCGGCGTGGAAGACCAGGTTGAGGCGCTCCAGGTAGCGGTCGGCGGGGGTGAAGTCGATCGCCGAGTAGGCGGTCATCGGCAGGTGCAGACCGGTGCTCGCGTGCAGGTGGCGGGCGGCCGCGAGGTGCGGGGGCTCGTTGGGCTTCGCGGCGCCGCCGGGCAGGAGCAGGCCGTCCATGTAGTCCGGGTCCACGAGCAGGACGTCCCCGCGCCGGTTGCGGACGAGGGCGAGACAGCCGAGCCGGCACACCGGCGGCTTCGCGAGGAGGCGGGGGTCGCGCATGGGGCGGTTCACTTTCTGAGAGCGAGGAAGAGGACGACGGCGAAGCAGGCCCACCACAGGAGGCGGACCAGCGCGTGGAGTTCAGTCGTCATGCGTGAGGCGCTCGTAGCGCAGGCCCTTGCGCAGCAGGTCGACGATCCGGAGGAGATCGAGGGGGCGGGCCGAGCCGAGGTCGATCAGGTAGTTGCCCGTGATCCGCCCGTACTCCCAATCGACCTCAAGGGAGGGCAACTTGGCACCACCGAGCGTGAGCACGGTGATCAGGTCGTCCAGGACGGCGGCCGCCTGCCGACGCTGCTCGGCGGTGGCACGGGACAGCGCCGAGGTCATCGCACCTGCTCCCCCGGGCGGGGGTGGACCTCGAAGACCTTCCAGGCGCTGTAGGCGTCGGAGAAGAAGGTGAAGGAGGCCAGCTCACCGGTGGTCTGGCGCAGCCACTCACCCGTCATCTCGTTGCGGACCCGGTAGCGCTGGACGTCGGGGTCGAAGCGGACCCCGTAACCGTGGAGGCGGGGCGCCTCGTCGTCGGACATGGGCATGGAACCCTCTGCGATCGGAGTTTCACGTTCGGTGCACATGGTGGCGCAGCGTCGCCTACGATCGGAAGCGGCATGCGAGTTGCCTACGGGCCCGCTGGAACTTGAGGGACTGCCATGAACAAGAAGACCATCGACCCGGAATCCAGCCCCTGGGCGCCGTTCGGGATCCAACTCCGTAAGTTCCGCGAGGCCAGAGGCATGTTGCTGGACGACCTGGCCCCGCTCCTGGAGTGCTCCCCCTCCCACCTCTCGTACGTCGAACTTGCGCACCGTCCCCCGAGTCGAAAGCTCGCCGAACTCGCCGACGCCGCGCTCGACACCGGCGGCACACTGCTGCTGATGTGGTATCAGCTGAAGAACGCCGCGATCCTGGAGGGCTTCCCGGAGTACGCCCGGTACGAGGGGCTTGCGGAGCAGATCAGAATCTTCGAGAACGACGTCATCGCCGGACTTCTGCAGACCCGGGCGTATGCAACCGCAATCCAGATGGGGCCCGTCAGGCAGGGCACTTCAACCCAGGAACTGGCAGAGGAACGTGTCGCATTCAGGCTTGCCCGCCAGGCGATCATGGAGCGAACTCCTCCTCCGCTCGTGCACGTGGTGCTTGACGAGAGCTGCCTGCGAAGGGTCATCGGCGGGCGAGACGTCATGGTCGAACAGCTTCTCCACCTTGAGAAGCTGGCCGAGCGACCTGAGGTGGTCATTCAGGTCGTACCGTTCTCCCTCGGCGAGAACCGGCCATTCACGCACATGGTGCACCTCCTTACCATGCCGAACCGCAAAGTTCTCGCATACGGCGAGATCGAGCAGCGCGGGTACATCGATCGCGATGCCAAGTCGGTTGCCGCGCTGACCAAGAGCTACGATCGCCTTGCGGTCGAGGCCCCAGGCCGGACCAAATCGCTGGATTTCATCCGCGCGGCAAGGAGGGACCTGGAGTGGATGTCGACCTGACCAACGCTTTCTGGCGGAAGAGTTCATATAGCGGCACAAACGGCGGCGCATGCATCGAGGTCGCCGACGGCTTCGCTGGCGTGATGCCCGTGCGCGACTCCAAGGACCCCTCCGGCCCCGCGCTCGTCTTCTCCTCCACCGCCTGGCAGTCCTTCGTCACCGCCGTCCGTACCGGCGAGTTCGACGCCATCTGAGCCGAACGGAATCACGTTGGACACCACCCTCATCACGACCTGGCGGAAGAGTTCGTACAGCGGCGGGACCGGCGGCCAGTGCATCGAGGTCGCCGACGGCTTCGACGCCATCACGCCCGTGCGCGACTCCAAGGACCCCTCCGGCCCCGCGCTCGTCTTCTCCTCCACCGCCTGGCAGTCCTTCGTCACCGCCGTCCGTACCGGCGAATTCGACGCCCGCTGACGGCACTTACACGGCCCCGCCGCCCCAATCGGGCGGCGGGGCCGTGGCGTTACCGGATCGGGTGATCTTCCGCGAGCCTCTCTTGCGTGATCGTTTCGACACGCAGTGTGCTTGCCGTGCGGGGCCGACAGCCGGTCCCCTGACGAGGAGTCACCTATGAAGACACCGGTCACCACCGACATCACGGCCCGGCGCAACTCCGCCTGGGTCCGCTGGCTGCCGAACGCCCTGCCGGCCGCGGGCTACATCACGCTGGAGAACTCCTCGGACCAGCGCTTCGACATCACCAAGATCAAGAGCCCTGACTACCAGAAGATCACGATCTACCAGACCGTCACCGACGCCGAGGGCTCGAAGATGGTCAAGCACGACAAGGTCACCCTCTCCGCCAAGCGCGGGTTCGCCTTCGTGCCGGGCGAGTACCACCTCATCTTCGAGAAGCCGACCCACCTGATCACTCCCGGCGACAACGCCCGGGTCATCTTCTTCCTGAGCGACGGCAAGGTCTTCAAGGTCCGGATGCCCGTCCGCACCTCCCCCGAGCTGTACTGACCCCGCCCACGCCACCCAGGAGAACCGGACATGACCACGTTCCACCTCGACCTCGGCGACGACCGCACCGAGGCACTCGACTCCGTCACCAAGCTCACCCTCATCAACACGGCGGTCGACCTCGACACCTACCTCGCCGGCGACTACAAGTCCCCAGTGCCGCTGTGGGGCGACGTGATCCTCACCCGCGGCGACGACCGCCACCAGGCCACCACCCAGTGGGTCGAGGACGTCGAGAACACCAGCACCCACCAGGACGTCGTCCTGATCGCCGGCGACCCCGCCGACCCGAAGTCCCGCCGCATCCGCCTCGTCGACGCCTGGGCCAGCGCCAGCTACCACCTGGACGAGGACGAGGACCCGGACGCCTTCGCCATCAGCTTCGCCGACATCGCCGTCGAGAAGTAGCCCGGCCGAACTCGACAGCCCCTGAAGGCATTTGACGGCCCCGCCACCCCGCTCCGGTGGCGGGGCCGCGGCATGACCGGGCCGGGTGGCGGAAGCGCGTCGAAGCAGTTCGACGCGCTTCGACAGAGAACGGGTGAAAGAACTGTGTCCCCCTGCGCAGAGCCTTGCTGAGCAGTCGGCCCGTCATTACCGTCCCCAGAACGCAAGCGCTTCGACGCTTCGCACCGGCGCACGGCCGGCCCGGTGCTGGAAGCAGGGCGACTGCGCACCGGACCCGCCGGCGCGCGCCACCTCGCGACGCCGGGATCCGCCACCAGAGCGGAGGGGGTCCGGAACCACCCGACGCCGTCCTCGGAGGGACACCATGAGATGGCACACCCGTAAGTCCACCAGCGGCAGATCGGCCGGGTTCGCTCGGCCGGCCCTGATCGGCGCCGTGGTCGCCGCGTCCCTGGGCCTCGCTTCCCCGGCGCAGGCCCAGGTGTTCTCCACCTGCGACCAGTGGGGCTCGTACACCCAGGGCAGCTGGACGATCTACAACGACGTCTGGGGCAAGAACGCCGGCCCGCAGTGCGAGACCGTCAACAGCATCAAGTCCTGGTACGTCGACGCCACCCACTCCGGCGGCGGGGTCAAGTCCTACCCGAACACCGGGGTCCGGCCCCAGACGCCGCTGTCGCAGCTGAACTCGGCGGGCTTCTGGTACAACACCTCGTCCGCTCCCGTCGCCGGCGGCGACTGGTGGAACTGGACGAGCGACCTGTGGTCGACCGGCAACCAGGACGAGATCATGGTCTTCACCAACTGGTCCGGGACGACGGCGGGCGGCTGGGGACGGCAGATCGCGTCCAACGTGACCATCGGCGGCATCCGGTACGCGTCGGTCTGGCAGGCCGATCCGGGCTGGAACGTCCTGCAGCTCATCCCCGCCCAGAAGACCGACACCGGCACCGTCGACGCCTCGGCGGTCTGGCGCTGGGCCGCGTCGCAGAACCTCCTGCGCAACACCACCTTCGACACCATGCAGTTCGGCATCGAGATCACCTCCACCAGCGGCGTGCAGAAGCGGTACTCGCTGAACGCCTACAGCGCCTGGTGGAGCAACACCTCCGGCGGCGGGTCGAGCATCTAGCCGCGCCCCGCCCGGGGAATCCGCCCCTCAGGCCCACGACCACGGCTTGCCACCGGGCAGGCTCCACGCCGTGGCCCGTGCCTACCCGCTGATCCCCGTACGTCGACACCACTCGCGATGGTCAACGGTGGTCGTCCCCACCTGCCGGACGAGCTCTGTCCTCAGGAGCAAGCCCGCAGGTGGGCACGGGCACAGGGTCGAGGACACGGGGCGGGGAGCGGCGGACGGCGGACGACGGACGGCGGACGACACGGGGCAAGCCGCCGTGACCCTGGCGGCAGCTCTACGGGATGCCCCTTTCAGGCCGAAGGGGCTGTCGGCCGGAACGGGGCCCGAAAGGGCTCGTCGACGTCGGGCGTGATCTAGGACGCACCGTCGCCGGGAGCCTCGCCGCCGCGCGGTTCGAGGCGGTCGAGCGTCTGCTCGCTCCAGGCCCGGATGGCTGATGCCTGTTCAGGGGCCAGCGAGTCGAGGACATGGCGGCGGATGTTGCCGCCGTGCACGCGGATGGCGCTCTGGGCGGCACGGCGCCCCTCGGCGGTCAGGCCGATCCCCGCGCGGCGACCGTCGGCTCCGTAGCGGGTGCGCTCGACGAAGCCGCGCTTCTCCATGCGCGTCAGCTGATGGGAGACGCGGCTCTTGTCCCAGCCGAGCGACTCGGAGAGCTCGCCGACCCGCAACTCGCGGTCGGCGGCCTGCCACAGCGTCACCAGCACGCTGAACTCGGCCTTCGAGATGTCGCAGTCACGCTGCAGGCCACGCTCCAGCTCCCTGGCGAGCAGGCGCTGTGCGCGCATCCAGACGTCCCAGAACTCCCACTCCCGGGGTTCCAGCGATCGAGTCTCCGTCATGTCGCCGAGAATACCGCGCCGCCACCAGGAGAGTTGTCACATCAACTCGCCCCATCTAGAGTTGACGTGACAACTCCCCGGGAAGGAAGAGCATGACGCTCCGCATCGCCCTCATCCTCGGAAGCACCCGCCCCGGACGCCGCGGCGACCAGATCGCCGCCTGGGCTCTGGCGGCCGCCCGTGCCCACGGCGGCGCCGACTACGAACTCATCGACCTCGCCGACCACCACCTCGGCAACCTCGACGAGCCCGGCAACCCGAACCTCCAGCAGTACCAGCACGGCCACACCCGCGCCTGGAGCGCACTCGTCGCCGGCTTCGACGGCTACGTGTTCCTCGTCCCCGAGTACAACCACTCCTACCCGGGAGCCCTGAAGAACGCCCTGGACTACGTCTACCGGGAGTGGAACGACAAGGCCGCCGGGATCATCAGCTACGGCGGCTGGGTCGCCGGGGCCCGAGCCGCCGAGGCCCTGCGGCTCGTCCTCGCCGAACTCCAGGTGGCCACGGTCCGGGCGCAGCCCACCATCTCCACGCACGCCTCGTTCCACACCGGTGCCTTCATCCCCCAGGAGGGCCTGGACACCGCCGTGGGCCAGATGCTCGACCAGGTGGTCGCCTGGTCCGGCGCCCTGCGCGGAGTTCGTGAGGCCAGGACGCAGACGGCCGCGGCTGCATGAGGCCCGGTTCGTGGAACGGTCACGGGCGCGGACGTGGCCGTGCGGCTCCGTCCGCGAGAGCGGACAGAGCCGGCCGTGCCCGTTGCGGCCCGAACCGGCCGACGTCGGCGGCCGAGGCCGTCCTCACCCTGGAGCCGCACCGCTGAAAAGGCTCACGGAAGCCCCGGTCGCGGAGACCGTCGCCTGCCTGGACCGCAGGGAGCGGCTGAGCCCGTCGGAGGTCATCCGCTGACACGACGGCGCGCGCCCGGGAGCGGAAAGTCGGCCCCGCCGACGTCCTGCTCCCCCGCGTCCGGGCCGTACACTGACCGGCCGCACCGCCAAGGCCGCGTCAACCGGGGGGCAGTACGGCATGACCGAGGATCCGCTCATCACGGCCGTCCGCGCCGGCGACGACGACGCCGTCCGGCTCCTGCTGGAGGACGGCGCCGACCCCGAAGCCGTCGACGCGCACGGCACGTCCGCGCTCTGCCTGGCCGTCGCGGCGTTCGACTCCAACGCCGCCGGCTACCTCGTCGAGGCCGGCGCCGACGCGCTGCGACGGCTGCCGGACGGGAGCACGCCGTTGCTGCGGGCCGTCGACAGCGGCTCGGTCGGCCTCGTCCTCGAAGTCCTCGGCGGCGACGACGAGTCCCCGCCCGACGGGCCCGCCCGCGCCGAACTCCTGGCGCGCGCCCGGCGGTGGCACGAGCGCGGGCCGGTCGCCGTGCTGCGGGAGCGCAGCGGCTGCGCGGGCCCGGTCGAGCGGACGACGGTGCGGGACCGGGAGTGGACCACCTGGTACCACGAGCTGCGGCTCGGCGGCCTGACCGTCCGCGACGGCCACACCGGGGTCCTCACCCTCCTGGAGACCCGCTTCGGACTGTGCCCGGGTGTCGGTGAGTTGGCCGGGCGGGCGGGCGCGCTGGAGGTCACCGACGCGGAGCACGCCTCCTGGTCGGAGCTCGTCCGCACCCTCGCCGCCCGGCAGGACGACCCGACGTGGCAGGACGCGGCCGCCCTGCGCGCCCACCCCGGTCCGGTGCACCGCCGCTTCGGCGCGGAGGTGCTGGCCGCCCTGCACCTCGGGGGCTACCGGCACGGCGCCCGCAGCCCCTTCGCCGCGCGCTCGCTCGCCCTCTTCCTGGACTGGGCGGGCGAGGAGCGGCACCCGCAGGTGCTGGCCGCCGTGCTGGCGGGCCTGGGCCACCACGAGGACCCGAGGATCGAGCCGCTGGCCCTCGCCCACACCGCGCACCGGGCCCCGCAGGTGCGCAGGGCGGCGTCCGGGCTGCTGGAGCGCATCGCCCCGCAGCGGCCCGGGCACTGGACGTACACCCCGGCGGGGCTGGCGGCG
This sequence comes from Kitasatospora sp. NPDC093550, assembly GCF_044764985.1. Taxonomy (NCBI): domain Bacteria; kingdom Bacillati; phylum Actinomycetota; class Actinomycetes; order Kitasatosporales; family Streptomycetaceae; genus Kitasatospora; species Kitasatospora sp. NPDC093550. The sequence continues at coordinate 104,697 of NZ_JBIWJF010000006.1, read as the reverse complement.
ATGCTGCGCCTGGCCCGTGACCCGGACGCCTCCGTGCGCCGGAGCGTCGCGTGCCGGCTCGCCGAGAGCCGTGACCCGGCGCCCGGCATCGGGGACGCGCTGGCCGAACTCGTCGACGACGAGGAGCAGACCACCCGCATCTACGCGGTCTTCGGGCTGGCCGAGCGTGACGACCCGCGCTGTGTGGCGGCCGCCGGCCGGGTGGGACCGGTGGCGGACCGGGCCGCGTGGTCCTGGATCCTCGACGCACCCGACCGCTACCGGCGGCGCACCGCCGCGGGCTGACGGGCCGACTGCGGTTCGTCCGGCAGCAGCGCTCTCGCGGAGTCGGCGGCCTGGGGCCGGCGGCGGTGCCCGGGCCCGCACCCGGGAAGAGGGAGACCGCATGGCGACGGCTGCCGCTACGGTTCCTTCGTGACCTGCACCTGCCTGGACCGATGACGAAATCCTGGCGAAGATCCGCGTCTTCGCCGAGGCCAACGGCCTCCCCCGTCCTGCCCCGGCGCAGGCCGCGGACGAGTTCGAGGCCCTCACCGGGTACCCGGTGCACCCGCTGCTCCGGAGGATCTACTGCGAGGCGGCCGACGGCGGCTTCGGCCCGTACGGCGGCGGCCGCACCGATCGCCGCAGCGTCCCGTGCGGCGTCGTGTCACTCACCGACACCAAGCGGCGGTTCAGCAACGAGGCCTCCCTGATGAGCCTCTACCGCGAATGGGCTTCCCAGCCGTCCGGGGAGCAGGAGTACTACCCGCGCCACGTGCTGCCGCCGGCGACCCTCGCCGGCGTGATCTGGTGGTGCATCGACCTCAGCAGCCCGGACGGCCGCATGTGGGGCGGGGACGAGAACGCCTGCGACCGACACTGGCTGGCACCGCAGAACCTCACCCTGGCGCAGTGGCTCACCGACTGGCTCCGCGGCGATCACACCGTTCCGACGATTCCCCCCTGTTCCTGGCTGCCCCACCTGCTGACGGAACGGGCCGGCGCCCGGGCCGTCCCGCTCAGTCGTCGCAGGCGGCCGGTTTCTGTGACAGGACGCCCGGCAAGGAGTTCATCCGGGCTTCCGGGGAAGCCTTGCCGGGTACCAGACGCCGAAGTCCGGGCCCGGTCTGAGCGTGTCGTCCACGCCCAAACAGTCCTCCCAGACCTGGCCGGCGGCTGGACCGGTGATGATCAGACGCGCCGACGATCCGCATCCGCTGTGATCACCGATGATCATCGAGCCCGTGGTCAACGCGTCCCACTCGTCGTCGTCGAGGTCGCCGGCGTGCACCTCGCTCGTGTGCGGGAACGGCGTCGCGAGGTAGCCCGGCCAGGCGCTCTCCTCGCTCGGGCCGTAGCAGGAGTTGAGCGGCGGGATCCCGCCCCACCACCCGTCGCCGACCGCCATGATGAACGTTCGGTAGGACGGCGGGAGCTTCACCCCGTAGCGTTCCTCGAACAGGCGCACCTCCTTGCTGGACAGGACCGGATTCATTCCCGGCCTGGTCCGCGGCGGCCAGGGTCCGGCGCCCATCAACGCTGCACATCGAGCGGCCCACTTTCCCACCTGCTCACCCTCACTCTCCGTCTGTCCGGCCGTGAGCATAGAGCGGTATCGATCACGGGGCGTCACCGGCCTGCGGCCTCACAGGCAGAGCGGCATGCCCCGGTCGACGGGAACGCAGTCGCGCGGGTGGCCGAGGTCGCGCGATCACCCGTCCGGCCGGTGCGGCGCTGCGCGGGGCCGGGGGCGTGGCAGGCTGGGCCCCGGTCAGGGTGAGGCGTCGGGCCGGTGCCACCAGCGGCGGCGGTGCGCGGGTCGGGAGCCGGGCCCGGCGGGCGGCCCGGGGGGCGCGGGGTCGGGGACCAGTGGCGGCGGGGGCAGGGCGGGGAGGAGGTGGCGGTGCTCGTGCTCGGGCCCGAGCGTCTCGGCCAGCTCGTCCCGCCACCGCCGCGCCCATGCGGGGTCCAGGGTGTGCAGCAGGACGGCCCGGCGCTGCCACCGGGCGGCCAGGTGTCCGTCCCCGGTGTACTGCCGCTCGTTCGCCCAGGCGAGGGCGGGCAGTGCGGTGGCGTCGCGGAACGCCCAGAAGAGCAGTTCGTCGGGGTCGCGGGTGGTGTGCTCGAAGCAGAGCGCTCCCCGTTCGAGGGCGAGGTAGGCCAGCACGCCGTTCCCGACGGAGATGAACGGGTGGGCGCCGTCGTGGTTGACGAAGGTGGGCACGTCCCGGCCCTTCAGCCCGATGGCGGCGCCGAGCCGGGCGATCTCGGTCTCCAGGTGCTGCCGCATGCGGGCGGCCTCGGTCGTGGGCATGGTCCTCACCGTGTCGCGGGGGGCGGTCTCGCTGGGGCGGGGCCAGCATAGCCCAATATCGTCAGCATGACGATAAGCAGCCGAGGCGGGGCCGCACGGGCCGCCGGCCCCAGGGCCGCGCCCCGCACGGGAAGTCGGCCGGGCCGACTTCCCGTGCGGCGCCGGTGACGGCCGGACGCCGGCCGCGCCGGGGGCCGGACGCCGGGTCAGGGGGTGGCGGACCGTTCGGCGCGGCTGGCGGCGAGGCGTTCGGCGGCCAGGGCGCGGGCCCGGTCGCGGTCGCCTCCGGTGAGGCGGGCGAGGATCGCCGCCAGCGGCCTGACCTTCCCGGAGCTGCCCCAGTGGCCCTCGGGGATCTCGGTGGGGAACACCCACACCCGGCCGGGGTCGCGCGGCCAGGCGCCCTCCTCGGCGTCGAGGATCGCCTCGGTGACGTCGGCGATGACGCCGGCGCGCTTGCGCGCGTCGAACTGGCCCTCGGGGACGGACGGGACGACCCTGTAGCGCGGCACGTCCGCGCGCTCGCCCCCGACGTAGACGGCGGCGGGGCGGTGCAGGAACACCCAGGACACGGAGCGGGCGACCGGGTCGGCGGGGTCGAAGCCCTCGTGGCGGATCAGGATCCCGGTGATCCGGTCGAGCAGCGCCGCCTCCGCTTCCGGCCGCAGGGCGCCTTCGGGGATGTGGACGTCGAGCATGGGCATGGCCGTGTCCTCCTGGACTCGCTTCACCTTGCTGGATTTACTTTCTCAACTCAGATGGCGGGAGCCTAGCCGCAGCTGGGTTCGGATTGTCAACCCAGGGGGGCCGGGAGGGTTAGGATCGGGCCATGACGGAGCAGCGGAAGCGACGGATCGACTCGGCGAACTGTTCGGTGGGGCGCGCCCTGTCGGTGGTCGGCGAACGCTGGTCGCTGCTGATCGTGCGCGAGGCCCTCGACGGCGTGAGCCGCTTCGGGGAGTTCCGCACCCGCCTCGGCATCGCCAGCAACCTGCTCTCCACCCGGCTCGACGGCCTCGTCGCCGCGGGCGTGCTGCAGCGCGTGCCGTACCAGGAGCCCGGCGACCGGCAGCGCTTCGAGTACCGCCTCACCGAGAAGGGCGCGGACCTGCGGCCCACCGTGATCGCCCTGCTGGAATGGGGCGACAAGTACCTCGCCGACGAGCAGGGCCCCTCGGTCGTCGTCCGCCACCGCGGCACCGGGGACCACGACTGCGACGAACCGGTCACCCTCGTCCTGGAGTGCGCCGCCGGCCACACCCACCTGCCGCCCGGCGCCGTCTACCGCTCCCCCGGCCCGGGCGCCCGCCACCTGCCCGCCTGACCCGGCGTCAGAACCGGTGTGGGGAGGCGGGATTGTCGGACCCGGGCTCTACCGTGGCGGTGGAGGTGGTGCGGCATGGGCGGCGCGGGGCGACTGGTGGTGGCGATGCAGGTGTCGGCGGACGGCTTCGTCGACAGTGAAGTTCCGGGCGCGGACTGGCAGTTGTGGAACTGGGGGCCCGACTGGCCGTGGAGCGCCGACCTGCGGGCCTCGTTCAACGCCCTGCTGGCGGGCGCCTCGGGGATCCTGCTGAGCCGGCCGATGGCCGACGAGGGGTTCCTCGGGCACTGGGAGCGGATGGCCGATCTCCACCCCGGGGACGCGGACTGGGAGTTCAGCCGGGCCATCGGGGCGCTGCCGAAGTTCGTGGTCTCCCGCTCGGGGCACCCGCGGCAGCGGTGGCCGCGCACCGAGGTGCTCGGCGGTGGCCTGGCCGAGACGGTGGCACGGGCCAAGGAACGGGCCGGCGGGGCGCTGGTGTGCTTCGGCGGAGCGGGGCTGGTGGGCTCGCTGCTGCGCGAGGGGCTGGCCGAGGACCTGCGGCTGTTCGTCAACCCCGGCTTCGCGGGGGCGGGCCCCCGGGTGTTCGGGCCGTGGCTCGTGGAGCACGGCCACCGGGCGGGCGCGGTGGCGGCGTACGGGTGCGGGATCGTGGAGAGCCGCTGGTCACGGGGGTGACCGGCGAGTTCCCACCGGGCCGCCGTTTGCTAGGCTCCGCCGCTCCCGGCAGTGGATCAACGCTGCGGGCAGTGGACCGAGGAGAGGCAGAGGCGCACGGTGCAGCAGGAGCGGATGGAGCTGGCGTACGCGCCGACGGGCGAGGACTTCCGTGAGGCGATGGCCGCCCACGCCCGGCACACCGCCCTGGGCCGGGTCGTGCGGGTGGTCGTGTGGCTGCCGGCCGCCTTCGCCGCGCTCGGCTGCGCGGCCAAGGCCGCGACCGGCACGGCGCAGCTGTCGGACGTGCCGCTGGTGGCCCTGCTGACGGCGACGGCCCTGTTCGCGCCGCGCGCCCAGGTGCTGTCGGCGCAGCGGCGGGCGCAGCGGCGCGGAGGGCGCTACCGCGCGGTGGTGGACGGTTCCGGGGTGAGCGTCACCGACGCGCGCGGCACCCGGGTGATGCCCTGGGCGCGGGTGCCGCGCTCGCTGGAGACGGAGCACCTGTTCGTGGTGGTCAACCGCAGCGGCAACGGCCTGGTGGTGCTGCCCAAGCGTGCCGCCTCCTCCCCCGACGCGCTGCGGGCGCTGCTCGCCCGGCACACCACCCCCGCGGGCCGGGCGGCGGGCTCGGCGGGCTCGGCGGTGCACTCGGGATAGGGCTCGTCAGTGGTGCGCGGGGGCGGTCGGTGCGGGCGGCGGCCCCTCCGCGACGGCGGTGAGCAGTTCGAGCGGCAGTTCCCGGTCACCCTGGCCGACCGTCAGCCCCAGCCAGCGTGTGCCGCCGTCCAGTGGCCACACCAGCAGCTCGGTGGCGAGCTGGCTGAGCCGGTCGATCGGTTCGTACGGCTCGTACGGCTCGGACCGCGGGTTCTCGTAGTCGGCCGTCAGGTAGGACCACAGGTCGACGGTGGCCGGGCTGCCCCAGCGGGCCGTGAGCGCCTCGGTCAGGGCGTCCAGGAGTTCCTGGGCGCGGGCGTCGGCCTCGTGCAGGGCGTTGTTGTCCTCGTCGTCCCAGAAGTCGCCGCTGAGGAAGCGGCTGTCGACCCACCAGGTAGGGCCGCCCTCGCCGGAGGCGGTGGGCGCCGGCGGGTAGGGGCGGGCGAGCAGCTCGTCGATCGCCGGGAGGACGTCGGCCGCACTGGTGGCCGGCGGGGTGGTGGTCATGGGCGCCAGGCTAGGCCCTCTCTTTCGGATCTTGTCGGATCAGCGCGCGGCGGTGGGCGCCCGGCTGGGCGTGCCGGCGGATCGTCCTCGTACTGGGCCGTACTTGGACGATTCGCCGGTGCGTCCAGGCGGGATGCCCGGCGTCGTGCGCCCGGCAAGATCCGAAAGAGAGGGCCTAGGGGCGGCCGGTGACAGCGGCGCGGACTTCGACGTCACCCGCCCGGCCGAGGACCACCTGGCCTTCGGCCACGGCCCGCACTTCTGCATCGGCGCCCCGCTGGGCGCCTGGAGGGGCGGACCACGCTGCGCAGGCTCTTCGAGCGCTTCCCCGACCTCGCCCTCGCCCCGGGCACGCGGCTGCGGCCGGTCGAGTCGATGGTCTCCAACGGGCACCACGCCCTGCCGGTCCTGCTCGGCGACGGGGCGCCGCAGGCCTGACCGCGCGGCCCCACCCCGCCGCCGGTCACTCGCCGCCCGCCCGCTCGCCGCCCGTCCGCTCGCCGCCCGCCACCGCCCGGCCGAAGCCGGCGACGAAGGCGGTGAGCAGGCGGGCGAACTCGGTGCGGTCGGCGTCCGGCCAGTCGGTCATCGCGCGGGCGAACACCGCGCGGCGGAAGCGGTGGGTGCGCTCCAGCTGGCCGCGCCCGGCCGCGGTGAGGGCGAGCAGCGTGCGGCGGGCGTCGCGCGGGTCGCTGCCGCGCTCCAGCCAGCCCTCCTCCACCGTGCGCAGCACCAGGCGGCTGGCCCGGGGCTGGTCGACGCCGAGGGCGGCGGCGACGTCGGTGACGGCGCACGGGCCGTCGTGGGCCTCGACGGCGTCGAGTACGGAGAACAGCGTGGGGTCGACGGCGGGGGCGCCGTCGGCCGGGGCGATGCGGCCCAGTGAACGGCGGGTCTGGCTGCGGCGGATGGCGACCATCGCGCGTTCGACGGCGGCCAGCGCCTCCTCCTGCTCGCGCTGCCCCTCCTGCTCGCGCTGCCCCTGCTGCTCGCGCTGCCCCTGCTGCTTGCGCTGCTCCTGTTGCGACATGCATGCTAGGTTACAACCATTGTAAAAAGACATGCATCAAGGGGGCCCTTCACCATGACCACCACCGCACCCGCCACCGCCGCCGGCCTGCCGAACGTCCGCGAACAGCGCCCGTTCGGCTACTGGCTGCGGCACATCGACCGCGCCATCGAGCAGCGCATGGCCCGCCTCTTCGCCGCCGACGCGCTGAGCCGGCGCGACTGGCAGGTCCTCAACACCGTGGCCTGCGGCCCGCTGAGCGCCGCCGAGGTCGACGCGACCATGGCCGCCTTCCTCGGCCCCGAGGAGCCGACCATGCGCCCGCGCCTGGACGCCCTGGCCGCCCGCGGCTGGGCGCGCACCGGCGAGGACGGCGAGGTGGCCCTGACCGAGGACGGGCTCGCCGCGCACCGGCGCATCAGCGGCCGGGTCGCCGAGCTGCGCACCCGGATCACGGCCGGACTCACCCCCGAGGAGTTCCGCACGCTGACCTCCCTGCTCCAGCGCACGGCCGCCCACCTCGACACCCTCGACACCCCCGACACCGCGGCCGCGTAGGCGCCCGTACGGCGCCCGGGCGTGCGGGGCAAGGCGACGCGCCCCTGTCGGATGTCAGGGACCGCCGCGGGGCGGGCGTTCCTAGGCTGACGGGCACCGGTCCGGCCGATCGCCGGGCCCCGTACCAGCCAAGGGAGCACCACCCATGCGCAGGATCACCCACGCCCTGGCCGCCCTCGGCCTCGCCACCGCCGCCCTGACCGCGATGGGCACCGGCAGCGCCGGCGCCGCGGACGGCTCCTGGGCGAACTGCCCGTCGGGCGCGGTCTGCATCTACCCGCAGAACCAGAACCCGGCCGTCTCCCCCACCGACGTCTACTACAGCTACGGCGCGCACAACCTGCACAACCAGTACGGCAACCACTGGGTGCTGAACAACCAGACCGGCGGCGCGCACGCCCACCTGTGCCGCAGCTCGGGCGGCGGGAACTGCGTCTACGACATCCCGGCGCAGAACGGCGTCTACTACGACCTCGGCCCGATCAACTCGATCACCCTGGACCGCCCCTGACGCTCCGTCGGGACATGCCGGAGGTGCCCGCCGCGCGGGGGGCGGCGGGCACCTCCCTGTCGGCCCCGGCCCGCGCGCGTGGCGGGCCGGGGGGCCGGGTCAGGCCCCCAGCAGGGCGGCGAAGCGTTCCAGGGCCCGGTCGGCGCGTTCGCGGTCGCCGGTGAGGGTGAGGTCGAGCAGCAGGCCCCGCAGGACGGCCATCAGCAGGGTGGGGGTGGCGGTGTCGTCCTGCCCCTCGGTGACGTCGCGGAAGACCGCGCCCAGGGTGTCGAACCAGTCGGTGACCGCCCGGGCGCGGTCCGGGTCGTGCTCGGGGTGGGCCAGCAGGTCGGCGTGGACCTCGAAGAACAGCCGCACGAACGGGGCGCGTTCGGGCGCGCTCAGCCACGCCCAGATGCCGCGCAGCCGCTGCGCGGGGGTGCCCGTCGCCCGCGGCGGGCAGCCGGCCAGACGGGCGGCGCCGCGGCGCCGGGCCTCGGCGAGGACCGCGGCCACCAGCTCCTGCTTGCTGCCGAAGTCGTAGAGCAGCATGCGCGGGCTGGTGCCCAGGGCGGCGGCCAGCGGGCGCAGGTTCAGCGCGGCCAGCCCGTGTGCCAGCACGTGGTCGGTCGCCCGGGCCAGGGTGCGCTCGCGCCGGGCGGGGTCGGCGGGTCGTCCCACGGCGGGTTCCTCCCTCCTCCCGGGGGCCGATGAGGCCCTGTCAGGTGCCGCCGGCCCCCTGTCAGGTCCTGCGGACGGTTTATGGTACGACTGTTTCAGGAACTCGGAGGGGGATGACCGTGAAGGACACGTCGTACGGCCGTGCGCTCGTGCTCGGGCCCGGGGGCCGGCTGGGCACCGCCTGGACGGCAGGGCTGGTGCACGGGCTGCGCGAGGCCGGGGTGGACCTGGGGGCCGCGGACCTGACCGTCGGCACCTCGGCCGGCGCGATCGTGGCCGCCCTGCTGACCACCGGACAGGACCTCGGCCGGCTCGTGGACCCCGCGCGGCGCCCCCCGGCCCCCGCCCGCAGGCCCGACCCGGCCGTCCAGGGCGAGGTGTTCGCCGTGCTCGGCCGCGGCCTGGACCCGGCCGAGGCCCGCCGCCTGGTCGGGCGCATCGCGCTGGCGACCGCCGACGACGGCGCCGAACGCGACCTGCTGGCCCGCCGCGAGGCCCACCTCGGCGATCCCGCCTGGCCCGCCCGGCGCCTGCTGCTCACCGCCGTCGACGCGGCGAGCGGCGAGGCCCTGGTGCTCGCCGCCGGCGACGGCGTGCCGCTGCTGCGCGCGGTGGCCGCCTCCAGCGCCTTCCCGGGCGTCGAGGCGCCCGTCACCCTGCCCGGCGGACGCCACGCCGTCGACGGCGCGCTGCGCGCCGGCACCAACGCCGACCTCGCCACCGGAGCCCGCACCCTGCTCGCCGTCGAGCCCCTCGCCCACCGCCACCCGCCCACCGACCTCACCCCCTGGCCCGCCGCCCTGTCCCTCACCCCCGACACCGCGGCCCGCGCCGTCCTCGACACCGAACGCACCGACTGGGACACCTGGCTCGCCGCCTGGCACCACGGCCTGCGCCAGGCGGCCACCGCCGCCACCGAGGCACACACCCTCTGGACGGCCCCCTGACCGCCACCGCACCCGGCCCCCCACGACCGGCGGCCGGCACCCGGCCCCCCGCACAGCCACGAACGCGCCCCTTGCCGAACGCGCCCCGGCGCCGAGGGGTCCCGCGGGAAAGGTCTTGGCCGAAAGGCCCGGTCCGCTACAGCTTCGCCGCCGAGAAGGTGTCGCACTGGGCGAGGTCGCCGCTGCGGTAGCCGGTGGTGAACCAGGCCTTGCGCTGCGCGGAGGAGCCGTGCGTCCACGCCTCCGGGTTGATCCGCCCGGTGGCCTGCTGCTGGATGCGGTCGTCGCCGACGGCCGCGGCCGCGTCCAGGCCCTGGGCGATGTCCTGGTCGGTGAGCGAGGCGATCAGCGGACGGCCGGTGGAGGGCTGCGGGGTGGTGGTGGCGTGGTGCGCCCACACCCCGGCGTAGCAGTCGGCCTGCAGTTCCAGGCGCACCGAGGCGCTGTTCGCGCCCTGGCGGTCGGCGCCGACCTTCTGCATGGTGCCGGTGAGGTTCTGGATGTGGTGGCCGTACTCGTGGGCGACGACGTAGGACTCGGCGAACGGTCCGCCCTTGGCGCCGAAGCGCGCGGAGAGCTCGTCGAAGAAGCCGAGGTCGACGTAGGCCTTCTTGTCGCCGGGGCAGTAGAACGGGCCGACCGCCGAGGTCGCCGACCCGCAGGCGGTGGAGACCTGGCTGGTGAACAGCACCGTCTCGGCGTTCCGGTACGGGACGTTGGTGCGGCGCGGCAGCTCGGTGCGCCAGAACTCCTGCAGGCTGTTGGTGACCGCCACGATCCGGCAGTCCTGGCGCTTGTTGGCGTCCGCGCCGGTCTTGCAGGCCTGCTGCGTTTCGCCGGCGGTGCGCACCCCCGAGGAGGAGCCGGAGCCGGAGCCGGAGGACAGGCCCAGCATCTGCGGGTCGACACCGAGGACGATCGCGAACAGCACCGCGATCAGGCCCACGGCCCCGCCGCCGATGGCGACCTTCCCGCCCGGGATGCCGCGCCGGTCGTCCACCTGCGAGGTGTCGAGGTCGCCCTGGTCGTCGAACTGCATGCCCTGCCTGCCCCCTTCTGTCGCGTTCCGCCCCACTGGTGACGGTCTGTACCGTCGACGGCCCCGCCCAGCCTACGGCCAGCCGGGCCCGGCGCGGGGGCGGGGGGCGGCCGTCGATTATTCGGGTGTCCCGCCGGTGGGGCCGTGCGAGCATCGGCGGATGACCGGCGACGAGGAGCTGTCCGGGGCCGACCTGGCGGGCCGGCGCCTGCTGCGGGTGAGCGCGGCCTGGCACCACGGCGCGGGCGCCGACGACGGGCCGCCGTCGCTGCTGCACCTGTGGCTCCACCTGGAGGGGCTGGGCCCGGTGCTGGTCCACACCCCCTCGACCGGCCTGTCCCTGCGGGCCGAGCGGCCGCACGGACCGTACGACATGGGGCGGCACGGCAGCGTCCGTGTCACCGGGGATCCGCCCGAGCTGCCGGTGAGCGGGTTCGTCGGCCAGCCGGTGCGCTCGGTGCGGGGGATCGGGTACGACGACGGCCGGGTCGCCTTCCCGGCCGGTCTCGCGCTGCGATTCCCCGGCGGGGGCGTACGCCTGCTCGCCCTCGTCGACGAGCTGCTCATCACCGCCGACCGGCGGCACCCGGGCCCGGCCGAGGGCGGTCTCGGCCCGGTCGAGGCCCACCTGCGCGAGGGCCCCGGCCTCGCGCCGGCCGGCCGGGGGGACTGAGGCCGGTGGCCACCCACCCGGAGCGCGACTACGCGGTCATCGCGCCGTACTCGCTGCCCGACGACGCCTGGCACCTGGAGCCGGAACACGTCCGCGGACAGCGCACCGCGGCGGTCGCGGTCGTCCCCGACGAGGACCCGGCCCGCGAGCCGGCCCGTGCGCCTCGACCCCCAGGGGCACGGGCTGGACGTCCCCTTCGAGGTGCTGCGCCGGTTCGTGGAGCGGGTCGGGTCCGAGATCCGCGCCTCCCGCGCCTGGATGCGGCTGCGCCCGGACCCGGTGGAGGCGGTCCACCGCCTGCGCCGGGACCACCCCGGCGCCGTCGGCGCCGTCGGCGACGCCGACGTCCTGGCACGGCTGCGCGAAACCGTCGCCGCGGCGGACCTGCCCGTCGTCCTGGCCGCCGCCTTCGGGCGGGGCCACGACGGCGCCGGACTCGACGGCGGGCGGGCGCTGCGGATCGCCGAGGAGGCCGCCGCCGGCTGACAGCCGCGCTCGGCCACCTCAGGCGCAACCGACCGGTTGCGCTTCGCCCGCCGGATGTGCAACCTTGGGGTTGCACATTCCGGCGAGGTGAGGTGGCCCATGATCCCCGACACGATCGAACGCACCGTCCTGATCAACGCCCCGAGGGAACGGGTCTGGTCCGTCCTGACGGAACCCGCCTTCCTCGGCCGCTGGTTCGGCAGCGGCCAGCCGGTCGAGATCGACCTGCGCCCCGGCGGCCTCGTGGTCTTCGACCACGGCGTCCACGGCACCATCCCCGCCCGCCTCCAGACCGTCGAGCCGCCGCAAGTCCTGTCCTGGCGGTGGTCCCAGGGCGCGGCCGGCCAGGAACCGGACGACGCCAACGCCACCCTGGTCGAGTTCACCCTGACCGCCGACGGCTCCACCGGCGCCACCCTGCTCACCCTGGTCGAGAGCGGCTTCGCCCGCCTCGGGCTGCCCGCCGACGAGGCCGCCGACCGGCACCGCGCCAACACCCGGAACTGGCCCGGCAAGCTCGACCGGCTGTGCGCGGACTGCGAACAGATCCCGGCATGACCGGCACCACCGGGGACGAACCGGCCCCCGAGGACGTCCTGGTGGCCCTGGCCGACCCGATCCGCCGGGACGTCCTGGCCATCCTCACCCGCGAAGGCGGCGCGACCTCGACCTCCCTGGCGGCCCGGCTTCCCGTCACCCGCCAGGCGGTGGCCAAGCACCTGGCCGTCCTCGACCGCGCCGGCCTGGTCCGCGCCCACCGGGCCGGACGCGAGGTCCGCTACGAGGCCGACCTGCGACCACTGCAGCGGACGACCCGCTGGCTGGACGCCCTCGCCACCCGCTGGGAACACCGCCTCGACGCGATCAAGGACCTGGCCGAGGACGCCGACTCCCCCGAAGAGACCGGCCCCTGACACGACAGGCCCCACAAGGCCCTCGACGGCCCTGCACACCGAGGCAGTTCACCCCCGCCGCCCGGCCCTCCCTTCTGCGAGGAGGGCCGGGCGGCCGGGGTCAGGCGGCGGCCGCCGGGGCGGGGGCGTAGCCGGCGGGGCGGGTGGTGAAGGTGCCGCGGCCCTGGGTGCGGCCGCGCAGGCGGGTGGCGTAGCCGAACAGTTCGGCCAGCGGGACCAGGGCGTTCACCTGGGCGCTCGCCGGGGCGCCCGCCGGGGCGGTGGCGCGTGCGGGGGTGGTGGCCTGGATGTGGCCGCGGCGGGCGGCGAGGTCGCCGAGGACGGTGCCGAGTGCGTCCTCGGGCACGGTGACGGTCACCTCCGCGACCGGTTCCAGCAGCCGCAGGCGTGAGGCCCGCAGTGCCTCGCGCAGCCCGAGGCGGGCGGCGGTGCGGAAGGCGAGTTCGCTGGAGTCCTTGGGGTGGGTGGCCCCGTCGGTGAGGGTGACGGCGACGCCGGTGACCGGGTGGCCGCCGAGCGGGCCCTCGGCGAGGGCTTCGCGGCAGCCGGCCTCGACGGCCTGCACGTACTCGCGCGGCACCCGGCCGCCGGTGACGGTGGAGGCGAACACGAAGTCCGGCTCCGCGCCCTCGCGTCCCGTGCCCTGCGGCAGCGGCCGGACGTCGAGGACGAGGTGGGCGAACTGGCCCGCGCCGCCGTCCTGTTTGGCGTGCCGGTACACGAAGCCGGTGACGCCCTCGACCAGTGCCTCGCGCAGCGCGACGGTCGGCGCCCCGGTGACCGCCTCGACGCCGGCTTCCCGGCGCACCTTCTCCACCGCGACCTCCAGGTGCAGCTCGCCCAGCCCGGACAGGGTGCGCTGCCCGGTCTCCGGGTCGGTGGCCAGGCGCAGCGAGGGGTCCTCCTCGGCCAGGCGGGCGAGGGCGGCGGCGAGTTTGTCGGTGTCGGCGGCGCGGCGGGCCTCGACGGCGACGGTGACGACCGGTTCGGCGCTCACGGGTGCCTCCAGGCGGATGGGGTGGTCGGGGTCGCACAGGGTGGTGCCGACGCGGGCGGTCTTGGGGCCGATGACGGCGACGATGTCGCCGGCGCGGGCGTGGTCGGTCTCGGTGTGGCGGTCGGCCATCACGCGCAGGATGCGGGCGACGCGTTCGGTGCGGCCGGTGGTGGTGTCGAGCACGGTTGCTCCCTTGTGCAGGGTGCCGGCGTACAGGCGCAGGTAGGTGAGGCGGCCGGTGGGGGCCGCGACGACCTTGAACGCCAGGGCGGTCAGGGGCTGTTCGGGGTCGGCGGTGCGGAGCTGTCCGGTACCGCCGGCTGCGGGATCGGCGCCGGCGCCCGTGCTGGGGGCGGGGTCGGCGGACCGTACGGGTGGGACGTCGAGCGGGGAGGGCAGGTAGGCGACGGCGGCGTCCAGGAGGGGTTCGATGCCGCGGTTGCGGTAGGCGGATCCGCACAGCACGACCACGGCTTCGCCGGTGCGGGTGAGTTCGCGCAGGGCGGTGGCGAGGGTGGCGGCGGTGACGGTGCCGTGGGTGCAGAACTCCTCCAGGGCTTCGGGGTTCAGTTCGGCGACGGCCTCCTCCAGGGCGCGGCGGCGCGTGGCCGCCTCGTCGGCGAGGTGGGCGGGCACCGGGCCCTCGGCGGCCGCGGTGCCGTCCCCGTCCCAGGTGAGGGCGCGCAGGCGCAGCAGGTCGACGACGCCGGTGAACGACTCCTCGGTGCCGATGGGGAGTTGGACGGCCAGGGGGCGCGGGTGCAGGCGTTCGCGGATGGAGGCGACGGCGGTGTCCAGGTCGGCGCCGGCGCGGTCGAGCTTGTTGACGAAGGCGATGCGCGGCACGCCGTGGCGTTCGGCCTGGCGCCACACCGACTCGGACTGCGGTTCGACGCCGGCGACCGCGTCGAACACCGCCACGGCGCCGTCCAGGACGCGCAGCGAGCGTTCGACCTCGTCGGCGAAGTCGACGTGGCCGGGGGTGTCGATGAGGTTGATCCGGTGCCCGGCCCAGGCGCAGCTGACGGCGGCGGCGAAGATGGTGATGCCGCGGTCGCGTTCCTGGGGGTCGAAGTCGGTGACGGTGGTGCCGTCGTGGACTTCGCCGCGCTTGTGGGTGGTGCCGGTGAGGTAGAGGATCCGTTCGGTGACGGTGGTCTTGCCGGCGTCGACGTGGGCGAGGATGCCGAGGTTGCGGACGGCGGCGATGGCGGCGTGGGTGGTGCTGGTCGCGGCGGCGGTGGTGCTGGTGACGGTGGTGGTGTCGGTGCGCATGGCCCGGGTGCCTTTCGAGGCGGTGTCCTACGGGTGGGCGCGCGATTGGGCCGGTGCCGAGGTCTTCTGACGGAGCGTCGGCCACGGCGGTGCGGACGGCCCGTCGGTGGACGGGCGAGGCGTCGGCGGGGCGTCGACGGGTGTCGGCGGGTCGGACGGCCGGGTCGGACGCTGGTCAGACGGCGGCGGCACGGCTCCGGTGCCGGCCGCGCAGCGGGCACCGGGAGGACGGGGACACCAGGATCACCTCGTACCGCGACGCGGGAGAGGGGGCGGCGGCGCTCTGCTTCGGCACGGCCGCTCGCCCCCTCTCTCGTCTCGTCCATCGGCACGGTTCGCCGCGCGGCGCGGGTGCGGCGCGGCTGCTCGGCGAGTGTAGGGAGCGCGGATCGGTCGGCGCGACGGGTTTTACGGCGCCTGGTCGCGCGGGTCCGTGAAGCGCAGCACGGGCCGGGACCAGCCGTCGTCGGTGACGCCCGCGTCGAGGGCGGCGGCGAGGGCGCGTTCCTCGTAGCCGAAGTGGGAGTCCATGATGGCGGCCAGTCCGTCGAGTTCGCGTCCGATGGCGTCCGGGTCGGCGCCGGACGGTGGCGCGGCGGCGGCCTGGTCGGCGAGGTCGCGTACCCGGGTGAGGATGGCGGCGATGTACCCGTGGTCCTCGACGAGTTTGGCGACGGTCGGCGCCAGGTCGGGGCGTTCGCGCAGGAGTTGGGCGAAGAGGCCGTCGTCCTCGCCCTGGTGGTGGTTGGTCAGGGCGGTGCAGAACGCCAGGCAGTGGGTGAGCAGCGGGTCGTCGCCCGCGGCCGGGCGGGGCCGGCCGAGGCCCGCGCGCAGGTCGGCGAGGCGGCGCCGCAAGTCCTGGTGCGCGCGGGAGAGTTGAAGGCTGAGGGCGGCCGTACGGCCGGTGTCGCGGGAGGCCACGGGTGGCGGTCCCTTCGGTTCCGCACCTCCATGCCTGACGCGGTCCGTCACCGGCACGCGATGCTGCGCCCAGCAGATCACGCGACCCGATCACCGGGCAAGCCCACGAGCGCACGACGGGCGCGAGCGTCGCCGCTCGCTCGCGCCACGCCGCTCGTGCGCGGCCTCGTCACCGCTTGAGTGGGGTGCCCGACGCCCCGGCCGGGCCGAGAACCCCGGCCGGGCCGACGAGAGGGGGTGGTGGAGCGGAGCTGCTCGTGGATGAACGGCTTCGGCGGGTTGCGCCGCCGCAGGGACGGCCGCCCCACCACCGGGTGCCCGGAACAGCAGCGCCCTACGGGTGGGTGTTCTTGACGTTGGGCTGCGTCTTCTGGTTGTAGATCTCCTTGCCGTCCGCGTTGTAGGCGTGGACGTAGGAGCTCGGGAGGAGGGAGTCCCCCTGGGGGCCGGCGGAGACGGCCGCGGCGTGGACGAACGCGCCGCCCGCCATGACGGCCGGGTACTGCGTCGGGTCGTCGCCGTAGCTGATGGTGATCTTCGCGACGTCGGGCGTGTAGTGCCCGGCGTCCAGCGAGAGGAACTTCCCGGCGCCGGCCTGCTCGCTGAAGCCGTCGAAGAACTCGACGAGGTGGCCCACGCCCCACAGGCGGTCGTTGATGAACGTGGGGGGGACGGACGAGCTGGTGCCCTTGCTGCCCTTCGACTGGCACTGCACGTACTGGCCGGCGGAGTCGACGGCGACGACCACGCCGTCGGTGCGCGGCGAGGCGACCGGCGTGCGCAGGGCGATCACCGCGTGGTACTGCGACGCCTCGGAGCCCAGGCAGGAGCCGAGGATCTCGGCGGTGGTCCCGGCGTCGATCGGGGCAGTGGCCGTGCTGGTGACGGTGAAAGCGGCCTTCGGGAGGGGGACCGCGGTGGTGGGCGCGGTGGTGGGCTTGCCGGAGGCCGTGGCGGTGGGCGCAGCGGTGGGGACCGTGGCCGTGGCGGTGGTGGGAGCGGCGGGGGCGGCGGGGGCGGCGGTGCCGGTCGCGGCGGTGGCCATTCCCCCCGCGGTCGCGATGGCCGCTGCGGTGACGGTGGCAGCAACGAGCATGATCGGGCGGATGCGCATGAATCCGGGTCCTTTCCTGCGGGCTTCCGGGTGATGCCCGCGCCCCTGAACGCCTCCTGCCGCCCCGAAGGCCGCACCCCGCGCACGTGATCCAGATCATAGGCCGCGCGTGCGACTCCGGGGCCATGCTCGCGCGTACAGGGCGGGAGGCTCCGCCCGGGACGCACCGGTTCCACCGCCGCGGCCGAGGAGCGTCTCCTCGTGGGCCGCCTGTGCCGCGAGCTGACGGACGGCCCCTGAGGAGAGGCTTTTGATGACGCCACAGGAGTTCGACGCGTTCTACGCGGCGTCCTTCTCCCGCCTGACCGGGCAGCTCTACGCGCTCACCGGCAACTGGTCCGAAGCGCAGGACGTGGTCCAGGAGGCCTTCATCCGGGCGTGGGACCGAAGGCGCACCTTCGACCCGAACAGCGCCCCGGAGGCATGGATCCGGACCACCGCCCGGAGGCTGGCCCTCTCCCGTTGGCGGCGTCTGGCCCGGGGCCTGCACCTGGCCGGCCGCCACCACCGCCCAGAACCCCCCACCGTCGAGCCGCCCACCGAGGAGCACCTGATGCTGGTCACCGCGCTCCGCGACCTGCCCGAGGCACAGCGAGGCGCCCTGGTCCTGCACCACATGTGCGACCTGTCCGTCGAGCAGGTCGCGGCCGAGACCGGCGCCAGCGTCAGTGCCGTCAAGAGCCGCCTCTCCCGCGGCCGGACCGCGCTCGCGGCCAGACTCGCTGACCAGACCCCGACCGGCGAGGAAGGAAAGCTCCGTGTCTGACCGCGACCACGACACCCTCGGCGACCGGCTGCGGTCGCTCGGCACGCAGATGTCCGCACCGGCCCTGCCCGCTGCGGAGATCCGCCGGCGCGCCGACCGGCGCCGCCACCGCCGACGGGCCCTCGCCGTGACCGCGGCCTGCACTTCGGTGGTCCTGGGCCTGGCTCTGCCGTCCGTGCTGCGCTCACCGGGACCACAACAACGGGCAGCCGGCGCCGACTCCTCCTCCGCGCCGGCCTCCCCCCACCCCACGGCCGCCTCCTCCGCGCCCTCCCCCTTCCCGACCGTTTTCACCGTCACCAGCACGGCCACTGCCCCGATCGACGCCGGGACCACCGCCGAGATCCTCGGCTCCTGCCTGGGCTCCGAGGCGTCGCAGTACCACGCGGTGATCGCCCTGCGCACGCCGGTCGCCTCGCCGCGCACCGACGGCGTGGTCGTCGCCGTCGACTCCGCCGGCCAGTACGTGCAGTGCCAGTCGAAGGGCAGCAAGGGCACCAGCTCGTCCGTCCCCCCCACGTTCATCAACGACCGCCTGTGGGGCGTGGGCCACCTCGTCGAGTTCTTCGACGGCTTCAGCGAGCAGGCCGGCGCCGGGAAGTTCCTCTCGCTGGACGCCGGGCACTACACGCCCGACGTCGCGAAGATCACCATCAGCTACGGCGACGACCCGACGCAGTACCCGGCCGTCATGGCGGGCGGCGCGTTCGTCCACGCCGCGGCCGTCTCCCCCGGCCTCGGGAACTACGTCTCCTCCTACGTCCACGCCTACGACGCGGACGGCAAGGAGATCTACAACCAGAAGACGCAGCCCAACGGCAAGAACACCCGCCGGTAGGGGTCCACCGGCACCGGGATGCGCCTGTGCCCCTCCCGGCGCCGCTTCCCGCCGCGGGCGCGGGGCCACCGGCCACCGGCCACGAGCACGACGGCGAGGGCGGCCCGCGAGGAGCGCCCTCGCCCCCCGCCACCCCCGACCCCGGGTCACCCGTCCCCCTGACCTGCCCGCGCGCGCACCGCGGTGCCCCCGGTCGAGCGGCATCGACGTCGACGTCCGCCCGAACGCCTCCGCCCCCGACCACCGGGCCACGACCACAATGTGACCCATGGACAGCACCCCGCCTCCCCCGCACGCCCCGCAGCCCTCCCCCGCACCGCCCCCGCCCGGCTGGGAGAACCCCGCCGTACGGGCCGACCGGCGCCTGGTGGAGCTGCTGCAGGAGCTGCGGGTGCTGCAGACCGGGGTGCAGATCGTCTTCGCCTTCCTCCTCGGCGTCGCCTTCACCCCGCGCTTCACCGAACTCAGCGACGCCCAGCAGAACGTCTACGTCGCCACCCTGCTGCTGACCGTCCTCGCCTCGGCCGTCCTCGCCACCCCCGTCGCCCTGCACCGCGGCCTGTACCGCCACCCCGGCAAGTCACGGATCGTCACCGTCTCCGCCCGCATCGCCCAGGCCGGCCTGCTCCTGCTCGCCTGCGCCCTGACCGGCGCCGTCCTGCTCGTCCTCGACGTCGTCCTCGGCGCGGCGGTGGCCGTCCCCGTCACCGGCCTCGTCGCCCTGGTCTTCGCCACCCTGTGGTTCGTGCTCCCCTGGGCCGTCCGCCGTGCCACCGCCCATGACGACCGCCCCTGACGACCCCGGGCCCGGGCCACCCCGACCCCGGTGATCCGGCCGCCCGGCGGGCCGCCTACGGTGACGGTATGCACACCGACGACAGGCCGTGGGACGTCCTGCTGATCGGCGGGGCCTCCGGGGTCGGCAAGAGCCGCGCCGCCGCCGAACTCGCCGCGCGGTACGGGGCGTTCGTGGTGGAGTTCGACGACGTGGTGGCCGCGCTGCAGGCCGCGACCACCCCGGGCTGCACCACTTCGCCGGCGCCGACCCGCAGGGCGTCCTGGGCGCCGAGCGCGTCCTGCGGCTGCAGATCGCCACCGCCCATGCCCTGGACGACGCGCTGCTGGGTGTCGTGCGCAACCGGCTCACCGTGGACGTGCCCGCCATCGTCGAGGGCGACTACCTCACCCCCGGGGCCGCCGCCCGCGCCGCCGCCGAGGCCGCCGAACAGGGGCGGCGGGTACGGGCGGTGTTCCTCCACGAGGACGACCCGCACCGCATCGCGGCCAACTACGCCGACCGCGAGCCCGGCCCCGGCCCCCAGCCCGAACGCGCCGCCGTCAGCGCCCGCTACTCCTCCTGGCTCGCCGGCCGCGCCGCCGCCCACGCCCTGCCCGTGGTCGACTGCCGCCCCTACGCCACCCTGCCCGAGCGCCTGGCCGCCGCCCTCGGCCCGGCCTGAGCCGACCGTACGCCCGCGGGCCGCCCGCACGTCCGCGGGCCGCCCGTACGTCCGCGGGCCGCCCGTACGTCCGCAGGCCGTCAGCCGGCCACGGCCCGCGCCCCATCAACCGGCCCGGCCTGGGCCCCAGCCCCGGCCCCGGTCTCCGCCCCGAAGCGGCGCCGGTACGCCGAGGGCGTGATGCCCGTCTCCCGGCGCATCAGCGCCCGCAGGTTCGCCGCCGTGCCCAGCCCGCTGCGCCGCGCGACGACCTCGAAGCGGCTCTCGCCCCGCTCGATCAGCCGGCACGCCAGGGCCAGCCGCTCGCCCGTGAGCCACGCCAGCGGCGTCGTGCCCAGCTGCGCCCGGAAGCGGCGGTGCAGCGTGGCCGGGCTGACCGCCGCGCGCCCCGCGAGGTCCGCCACCGTCAGCGGCGTGTCCAGCCGCTCCTGCGCCCAGGCCAGCACCGGCGCCAGGGACTCGTCCGGCAGGTCGGGCATGGGCCGCTCCACGAACTGCCGCTGCCCGCCGTCGCGGTGCGCCGCGAAGACCAGCCGCCGGCTCACCGCGTTGGCGATCTCCGCGCCGTGGTCGCGGCGCACCACGTGCAGGCCGAGGTCGAGCGCGGCCGCGCTGCCCGCGGCGGTGAGGATGTCGCCGTCGTCCACGAACAGCACGTCCGTCTCGAGGCGGACGGACGGGAAGCGGGCCCGGAAGGCGTCCGCCCACTGCCAGTGCGCCGTGGCCCGGCGCCCGTCCAGCACCCCGGCCTCGGCCAGCGTGAAGGCACCGCTGCACAAGCCCATCAGCCGCGCGCCGCGCGCGTGCGCCCGCCGCACCGCGTCCAGCACCTCACGGCGCCGGGGCACCTCGGGGTCGGGCCGGTTGGGCACGATCAGGGTGTCCGCGTCCTCGGCCGCCTCAAGCCCCGCGACCCCCGTCAGCGTGAAGAACCCGTCCCGCATCAGGGTGCGCGGCCCGGGCGAGCACAGCCGGAAGTCGTACAGCTCGCGGCCGATCTCCGGCCTGCGCAGACCGAACACCTCGGTCGCGCAGCCCAGCTCGAAGGGGTTGGAGTTCTCGTCCACGATCACGACCACCCGGTGCAGGCCGGCCGCGCCGGCCCGGTGCGAGGATTCTTTCGCCATGTGCGATTCCTAGCACTCCCGCCGCCCGGCCGGAACGGCCCAGGATGGCTCCATGAGCAACCAGCCCTCCCGGCCCGTCCCCCTGCCCGAGGCCCTGGCCTCCTTCGACGCCCTGTGGAGCCCGCGCATCGTCACCCGCGTCAACGACTACGACGTGCGCATCGCCAAGGTCGCCGGCGAGCACCTCTGGCACGCCCACGACGACACCGACGAGTTCTTCCTCGTCCTCGACGGCGAACTGCGCATCGCCCTGCGCGAGCCCGGCGGCGAACGCACCGTCGTACTGCCGCGCGGGGCGGTGTTCACCGTCCCGCGCGGCACCGAGCACAAGCCGTCCTCCCCGGGCGGCGCCTCGATCCTCATGTTCGAGCCCACCGGCACCCCGACCGTGGGCGACCGCCACGACGCGGTCCCCGCCCACGTGGACGCGACCACCGGACACGCCCTCGGCACCTGAGCCCGCAGCGGCCCCGGGAGCCCGGCGGGGTCAGCCCTCCTCGATGTCCGAGATCAGCTTGGTGCTCAGGTCGCTCTGCACCGCCAGCCGGGTGTGCCCGGCGTCCGGGCCGGTGCCCCAGGTCAGCGTGACGGTGGTGAACAGGTGCCCGGCGCCGGAGTCGTGGTAGCGCACCTCCCAGCGGGTCGGCACGTCCTGGGCGCGCAGCACGCCGTCGGCGTGGTTGGCCTCCTCCCAGGCCGCCAGCCGCTGCCGCAGGTCCTCGGTGAGGTAGTGGGCGCGCAGTTCGCCCCCCAGGTCGTCGGTGCCGTCGTCGACGGCGTCGATGTAGGCACCGTAGAAGTCGGCGACCCGGTCCACGGCGGAGTCCGGGCTGCCGCCCCGGACGGCTGAGCCCGCGGCGGTGTCGGTGTCGGTCATGGGTCTCCCTCTCGTTGCCGTCGGGGCCGTTCGGCCCTCAGGGCTCAACGAGCCCGGGCCCGGCGGGTTTCGGGTACGAAGGAACCGGATCCGCCGCTGCCGCCGCCGACTTGGCGCTCAGTCCCGGCCGCCGAGCCCGTCGTCGTACGCGGCGCGGGCCCGCAGGACCTGCGGCATGTGGGACTCCGCCCAGGTCTTGATCGCCCGCATCAGCGGCAGCAGGTCGCGGCCGAGCGCGGTGAGTTCTTGACTTCCTCCCTGCGCTACAGCGCGGGGATTCCTGCCACGGTCGTCTGACCGTCTCGGTGGGTTCCTGCTTCTTCGCGCTGAGCCGGTACGGGTACCGGTCTTACCTGCGCTCGACAGGCTGATACCGCCAGTCCGGCGGCCTTGGCGACGTTGACCGCCGCGTTGACGTCCCGGTCAAGGACGATCCCGCACGCCGCGCATGTCCACTCGCGGACGTTGAGGGGCTTGGGGCCGTCCTTGACACCACAGGTCGAGCAGACCTGGGAGGTCGGCTCGAAGCGGCCGACGCGGTGGAAGGCGCGCCCGTACCGGGAGGCCTTGTACTCCAGCATGGCCACGAACTGCGACCATCCGGCGTCGTGCACGGACTTGGCCATCCTCGTGCGGGCGAGCCCCTTGACTGCCAAGCCCTCCACGGCGACCGCTTGGTTCTCGCGGATGATCCTGGTTGAGATCCGGTGGTGGAACTCGCGCCGCGCGTCGGCCACCCGGCCGTGGGCGCGGGCGACCTTGACTGGTCCGCGCGCTGGGCGCCGAGTGGTTCGTCCCGCGCACGGCGGGCGATGTGGCGGCGGCCGTACGGGAGTCGGTGCCCGGCGGGGTCGACGGAGCCGTGGACGCGGCGCTGCTCGGGGTCCGGGCGCTGGGCGCGGTCCGCGGCCGCGGGGCGTTCGTGGCGGTCGCGGGCGGCAGCGAACCGGTGGGCCTGCGCGGGATCCGGGTCGCCAACGTGTGGATCACCGCCGACGGCCCCGCCCTGGCCCACCTCGCCACGCTCGCCGCCGACGGGAGCCTCACCCTGCGGGTCGCCGACACCCTCCCGCTGGAGAAGGCGGTCGAGGCGCACCAGCGCCTGGCGGCGGGCGGCCTGCGGGGCCGCCTGGTGCTGACGCCCTGACGCTCAGTCGGGGCGCCGGCCGTACAGGAGGATCGGCAGGGTGCGGCCGGCCAGAGCTTCCAGGACACGAGCGGCCTGAGCGGGGGACATCACGTTCGGGATCTCGCGCTCGGGCACGAAACGGGCGCCGAGCAGGCCGCTCACCTTCTGCGGCGGGACCGTGAGGCGGGTCTCGACCCGCGGCATCGTCGCCCTCGTCTTCCGCTGCCGCCCCGAGAGCGGTATCGAGCAGCTCTCGTCGGAGTCCACCGCCGTCGCCTGGCTGACCCCCGAGGAGGTCACCGACCGCATGAGCGAGGTCTACGCCGTCCGTATCCTCGACACCCTGCGCCCCGGCCCTCCCCACATCCGCTCCCACGACGGCCGCAACCTCACCACCCCCATCTAGATCCACCCTGACGGGCCCCTGCTCCCCGACAGGCGACATCCGCACCAGCCCGGCCCGCGCACAGGAGGTCGGCCCCGCCGACTTCCTCTCCACCCGCTCGATCAGCAGGGACAACTCCCCCACGACCTGGCGCAAGAGCACCCACAGCACCGACGGCGGTCAGTGCGTCGAAGTCGCCGACGGCATCCCCGACCTCGTCCCCGTCCGCGACTCCACAGACCCCTCCGGCCCCGCCCTCCACTTCCCCTCCCCCGCCGGGAAGTCCTTCATCACCGCCCTCAGCACCGGCGAGTTCGACGCCTGCTGACCCCGCTCCGCCAACGCCGTCGCCCCGGCCCGGGGCGACGGCGCCAAGACCTCTCCCGTGACGGCCGTCGCGTCACCATCCGGGTGGGTGGAGTGGGAAGTCGGCGGGGCCGACTTCCTGTGCGGAGGGATGTCGCTGCCCCTGCCGTCTGCTCCTACCGTCTGCGTGGCACGAGTCCGGTTTCGAAGGCGACGATCGCCAGGTGGACGCGGTCCCGGGCCTGGAGCTTGGCGAACAGGCGGGCGACGTGGGTCTTCGCGGTCGCCGCGCTGATCACCAGCCGCTCGGCGATCTCGGTGTTGGACAGTCCCTGTCCGACCAGTGCCAGTACTTCGCGTTCGCGGCCGGTGATCCCCGCGATGGGACTCGGGTCCGCTGCGGGCCCGGCGTCCGGTTCGGGGGCCGCGGGGCCGGACGTCGCGGCGAAGTCCGCGATCAGCCGTCGGGTCACGCTCGGGGCGATCAGCGCGTCGCCCGCGGCCACCACGCGGATCGCCTCCAGGATCGCGTCCAGGGCCATGCTCTTGAGCAGGAATCCGCTGGCCCCGGCGCGCAGTGCGCCGTAGACGTACTCGTCGTCGTCGAAGGTCGTCAGCACCAGGACCTTGGGCGGGTCCGGTTCGGCGGTCGCCTGCCGGGTCGCCTCGATGCCGTCCATGCCGGGCATCCGGATGTCCATCACCACGACGTCCGGGCGCAGTTCACGCACCAGGCGCACCGCCTCGCGGCCGTCGCCGGCCTCGCCGACCACCTCCAGGTCGTCGGTGTCGCCGATCAGGATCCCGAGCCCGACGAGCATCAGCGGCTGGTCGTCGACCAGCAGGACCCGCACGCTCATGCCGGCAGCCTCGCCGTCACCCGGAACCCGCCCTCCGGACGCCGGCCGGCGCTGAACTGGCCGGACAGCAGCGTCACCCGCTCGCGCATGCCGAGCAGGCCGAAGCCGCTCCCGCCGGCCGCAGTGGCCGCGGTGGCCGTGGAGGGCTTCGGACGGGCGGGCCCGCCGTCCCCGCCGTCCCCGTCGTCGACCACCTCGATCGTCACTCCTTGCGGCTCGTACCCGACCGCGACCCGGCACGTGCGCGCCCTGGAGTGCCGCACCACGTTCGTCACCGACTCCTGGATGATCCGGAACGCCGACAGTTCGATCTCCGGCGGCAGTGGACGCCGCTCGCCCCGCCAGGTCACCTGGACCCGTACCCCGGCGCCGGCCGTGCGTTCGGCGAGCTGCGGGACGTCGGCCAGGCTGCCGGCCGGCGCCAGCGGAGCGGCCTGCGCCGTGGTGTCGTCCGGCTCGGCGCGGCGCAGCGCCCCGAGCATGCGCTGCAGCTCCAGGAGCGTCTCCCGGCTGGTGGTCTCGATGCCGGTCAGCGCCTGCCGCGTCTGCTCGGGCTTGGTGTGGACGACGCGCGCCGCCGCTCCCGACAGCACCGTGATGATCCCGATGCTGTGGGCGACGCTGTCGTGCAGCTCGCGGGCGATCCGCAGCCGTTCGGCCATGACGACGCGGGCCGCGGTCTGCCGCTGCAGGGCGTCGAGGTATTCGCGGCGTTTGCGGTACACCCCGCCGAAGACCCACGCGACCGTGAACCACAGCGCGAACTGGCCGGCCCACTGGAGCGCGTCGCCGACGTTCTGCTGGCGGTCGTGGAGGTCGCCGGCGAACGCGGCCGCGACGGCCGCGACGGAGCCGGCGGCGGCGGCCTTCGGCCGCCGGACGGCGAGGTACCCGCCCAGGCCGACGAGCAGGACGAACACGATCAGGGGCCGCGCGCCGAAGGCGTCGCCGAGGACGGCTTCGCCCAGGACCGCCGCGAAGACCGCCGCCGGCAGACGGCGCACCAGCAGGACCGGCAGGGCGAGCACGGCGCACAGGGCGAGCAGCTGGACGCCCCCGAGGTCGGGGGCCTGGAACAGCCCGTCGTAGTGCGCCCAGTTGGGCAGCATCGTCAAGGCGAGGACCAGCGCGTACAGGCAGGCGGTGGCCAGCACCAGGGCCTGTGACATCAGCCAGGTCACGCGCTTCGACGTCGACAGACGCTGGAGGAGCTGTTCCATGCGGAGATCGTATGCAGGGGCGTCGGCCCTGCGCGTCGCCCCGGGGATGTACGCCGGTACGCCCCCGGGCCGATGGCCGCTGCGTCGCGTCGCAGGTCCGGGCGGTGGTGGGGCTTGGCGTCGTGTTCGTCGGAGGCCGGGACGACGGTGGCGCTCGACGACGCCGGCGAAGGGGACGCCGTGCCGCCCGGCATGGTCCCGGCGGGTGACGGCCGTACATCGCCGGGGCGACGGACGGCGCGGAGTGCTGACATCCGTGGGGCGATTCGGTACGGAGCCGCGGAACCTAGCGTCGAGCCCATGAAACGCAATCGCCGTATCAGCGCTGTCGCGTCGCTGACGCTCGCCGCCCTCGTCACCGGAACCGGCGCCGGGTTCGCCGCCACGACCACGCCGGTGGCCGCACCGGTGGCCACGCACGCGTTCGCCACCGCACCGGCCACGCCCACGGCCAGCGCCACCGCGCCCACGCGGTCCTTCCACGGCGCGCTCCCCGCCCCGAGCGGCCCCTACGCCGCCGGCGAGGAGGTCATCCACCTCACCGACGCGGGCCGTCTCGACCCGTGGGTGCCGTCGTCCGGCCCCCGCCAACTGACCGTCACGATGCTCTACCCGGCCGTCCCCGGGACCGGGACCCCGGCCCCGTACATGACCCTCGGCGAGGCAGCCGGCATCGTCCAGCGGCAGAATCTGCCGGCGAGCTCCGGCGTCACCGCGCAGACCCTTGCCGGCGTCACCACGCACGCCTTCGACGGCGCGCGGCCGCAGCGGGGCAGGTACCCGCTGGTGGTCCTCTCACCCGCGTACGAGGACCCGCGCATCACGCTCACCGCGCTCGCGACCGACCTGGCCAGTCACGGCTACGTCGTCGCGCTCGTCGGCGACACCTACGAGGACAGCGGCGAGACGCTGGCGGACGGCCGGACGACGCCGTGCGCGATCTGCGGTGACCCGACGCGGATCGACTCCATCCCCGCCGGCCGCGCGCTGGACGTGTCCTTCCTGATCGACCGGTTGACGCACGGCAACACCGCGTGGCGCCTGGCCCACCTCATCGACAAGCACGAGATCGGCATGGCCGGACACTCCATCGGCGGAGCGTCGGCCGCCGCCACGATGATCGCCGACCCGCGCGTACGGGCCGGCGTGAACATGGACGGCGCCTTCAAGCCGGCCCCGGTGCCCGGCCAGATCGACCGGCCGTTCCTCATGCTGGGCACGGCCGACAACCAGCCGGGCGGCGGCTCCGCCACCACCTGGGAGCAGGCCTGGGCCGCCCTCGGCGGCTACAAGAAGTGGCTGACGGTCACCGGCGCCGACCACTTCAGCTTCAGCGACCTGGACCTGCTGCACGAGCAGGCCGGGTTCCCGACGCCGCCCTTCTCCCCGGAACGCGGGGTGGCGATCACCCGCGCGTACGTGACGGCGTTCTTCGACCGGACGCTGAAGGGGATCCCCAGCCCGCTGTTGGACGGCCCCTCGCCGGACAATCCGGAAGTGCTCTTCCAGCCCTAGTCGTGCCGCTGCGCGGACGTTCGTGGCGGGGTGTCGACCGGATAGGCCGATCCGCTGGCGCCCTGCGCGAACCGCCCGAGGGGCAGGAGGTTCGTCCTGTCCACGGGGGGAGACCATGCCGTCTCGGGTCACCCGGGAGTCGAGCGTCGGTCCACGGTCAGGGAGCAGGGACAATCATGGGGGAAGCGGTTCCCGTCGTCTCGGCCTGCTGTTCTTCGCGGGGTTCGTCTGGAAGGCCGGCGACTTCTGGTTCCTGTCCCGGCGCGGGACGCACACCGACGGCGTGTGCAGCGATCAGGTCACGGACGACGGCATCAGCACGTCGACCATCACCTTCTCCCACGAGGGCCGCGAGTACGGCTTCACCGAGACGACCACGGCCGCCTCGGTGAAGATCACGCTCGGCGACACCTGCCGTGTCCGGTACGACCCCTGCGCCCCCGGTCGGGCCACCCTCGCCTCGGAGCGGACGGGCCTGCACGCCCTGGCCTGGCTCGCCATGACCGGGCTGTGGATCGTGCTGGCCGTGATCGCCATTCGGGGCCCGGACAACGGCTGAAAGGCCGCGGGGCCAGGCGGGGCGGGCCCGAGGGCGTCCGGGGCGTCCGGGGCGTCCGGGGCGGGCACGGCGATCACGGCCAACACCAGAGCGGAACGGTGCAGCACCGGCCCGGCCCGCGCGCAGGAAGTCGGCCCTGCCGACTTCCCACTCCACCCGCCCGAGCCGGCGGGTGCGACGTCCACTGACCCGGCCTCATGTGCCTGCCCCCGTGGCGGGGTTCGCCCCGTGACCGCCGCCACGGGAAGTCGGCGGGCCCGACTTTCCGTGCGCAACCGGCGGGTTCACCGCGGCGGGAGAGTCGTCCGGTCAGGGGGTCGCCGCGACCGCGGCGCGGCACTGGCCGAGGAGGCGTCGCAGGGTGTCGCGGTCGGCCGGGGAGAGCGCGTCGTACATCCGCTGCTCGACTGCGCCGGCAGCGGAGTCCGCGAGGTCGGTCAGGCGCCGTCCCTCCTCGGACAGGCGGTTGGGCCGGCTGTTGCGGTTCCAGTCGTCCTGCTCGCGTACGACGAGGCCCTTGGCCTCCAGGGTCTTCAGGGTGGCCGCTGACGCCTGGGGCGTGACCAGGCACGCCCTGGCGATCCCCGCGCCGCTGATCCCGGGGTTGTCACGAAGTGCGAGCAGGGCGGCGTACTGGGCCACCGTGAGGCCCATCGGCCGCAGCGCCTCGGCCTTCGCCGTCATGAACGCGACCTCAGTGGCCTTGATGTCGTAACCGAGCCGTTCGTCCACCGCCAGTGCCATGCCTTCACCTTACAGCCCTTGAACATCATCAAACTCTTGATAGTCTTCAAGGCATGAATACTGCTGTGGTGACAGGCGCCACCTCCGGACTCGGGCGCGAGATCGCCCTGGACTTGGCACGGCGCGGCTGGAGTCTGGTGCTGCCCGTGCGCACCGCGGAGCGGGCGCAGGACGTGGTGGCGGCCGCAAGGAGACTGGGGGCGCCCGCACCGCTGGTGGTCGAGTGCGACCTGTCCGACCACACGGCGGTGCGGCAGATGTGTCTGACCGTCGCCGGCGAGCGCCGGCTGGACCTCGTGGTGAACAACGCCGCGGTCGGCGGCGGAGTCGATCCCACCTCCCGAGAGACCAACACCGCGGGGGTCGAGCTGCGCATGGCGGTGAACGCGGTCACGCCGCACCTGATCGCCCGGGAGCTGTCCGGTGCGCTGACCCCCGCCGGGCGGATCGTCCAGGTGGGCAGCATGGGACAGCTGCCGCTCGACCTGGACGACCTGAACCACGAGCGCGACTACGACGGGATCCGGGCCTACTGCCGCAGCAAGGTCGCCCTGGTGATGTCCGCGATCGAGCTGGCCCGCGACGGCGTTCCGGTGAACGTCGTCCATCCGGCCCGGGAGATGCCCACCCGGATGGTCAGCGAGGGAGGATTCCCCGTCGCCTCCACGCTCGACGACGGGACGCTGGCGGTCCTGCGGGTCGCCCTCGACTCCGAACTGGCCGGCGTGCGCGGCGCGTACTTCCACCGGTTCGACCGCGCGGAGCCCCACGAGCAGACCGCCGACACCCATGCGCGGGCCCGCGTCCTGGCCTGGATCGAGGACCGGGCGTCGTGAGGGCGCCACTCCGGCGCAGACCGCCCGGTCCCGGGCGACCCCGGAGCGACGCCCGCCGCCCCAGGGCCGTTCCGCCGGCGGTCCCACGGCTCGTTCCGGTGCCCCCGCGCCCGGGCGGCCTCACCCGCGCGTGGCGGGGGTGCTCAGTCGAGGCAGAACTCGTTGCCCTCGACGTCCAGCATCGGGATGCAGGACTCGTTGACCCCGTCGGCGACCAGCACCTGGACGCAGACCGCGCCGAGGGCCTCCAGCCGCTCGCGTTCGGCCTGCAGCACGGCCAGGCGCTCCTCGCCCACCAGGCCGGTGCCGGCCCGGACGTCGAGGTGCACCCGGTTCTTGACGGCCTTGCCCTCGGGGACGCGCTGGAAGTACAGGCGCGGGCCCTTGCCCGCGGGGTCCTCGGCGGCGGCCCACGCGCCCCGGTCCTCGGGCGGCAGCGTGGCGTTGTAGTCCTCCCAGGTGGCGAAGCCGGCCGGGGGCTCGGGCAGGACGTAGCCCAGCACCTCGCACCAGAACCGGGCGACGCGCTCGGGCTCCGCGCAGTCGAAGGTGACCTGGAATTCCTTGATCGTTGCCATCCGGTCACCCTAACAGCGGGGCCCCGGGACCCCGCACCCAATTCCCGTCGGCCGGACCGGTGTTGGCAGCAGTCCGGCGGGGCCGGCGCCCGTCACGGCCGGGTGACGTTCACCTGCACGGCGGCCTGCCCCGGGGCGGCGACGAGTTCGAGGATCCGGGCGCCGGGCGCGGAGACCACCCGGGCGCCCTGCACCTGGACCCGGTAGCCGCCGGGGTAGGCGGCGGCCGGCAGGTACACCTCGGTGCGGGCGCCCGCGGCGACCGGCCGGCCGGAGCCGGCACTGCGGGTGCTGTAGCGCAGGGTGAACGTCCCGGCCTCGGGGTCGTAGGCCCACTGCCGCGGGGTGCCCGCGACGGCCCGCGGGTAGGGGCGGACGATCGCCGGGTCCATCAGGTTGGGGCCGGTGGGCGGCTGCTGGACGTGGCCGGGGGTCTGGTTCTGCGCGTAGGACCAGAACATCCAGGACGCCATGGCCTCGTCGTAACGGCCCGTGAGGCGGGTCAGCCGCGTCGCGTCGGTGGTCGCGCCGAATTCGGTGAGCACGCCGGCGGTGCCGTCCGCGCCGGCGCGGGCCAGGCCGTTGGTGAGACAGGTGTCGGTCTCGCCGAGGCAGTAGTCGTGGAAGCCGAGGACCGCGTTCGGGTCGCGGGTCGGGTTGGGCATCCAGTCGGGCGTGCCGAAGTCGTTGGTCAGCGACGGCTCGTAGAACAGCAGGTGCCGGCGGTCGACCGTGCGGATGGCGTTCATGGCCTTGGCCTCGAACGGCGCGAGCACCTCGCCCTCGAAGGCGGGGCAGCCGTCGGGGAAGCAGGTCGGCCAGTCCCAGCCCGGCCACGGCTCGTTGATCAGGTCGTAGCCCAGGACGTACGGCTGGTCGGCGAAGCGCTGCGCGACGTGCGCCCACATCGCCGCGTAGTGCTCCTGCAGGCCGACGCCGTCGGGGGCCGGGTGGTCGTGCCAGAAGTTGGTCCAGGTCTGTTTCTGCGCGGGGCTGGTGAAGTACACCTCCGGGAAGCCCGGGTTGGGCTCGACCGGGAGCCCGTCGGGGTACACCGCCCAGGCGGGGAAGCCGCTCCAGCTCGCGCCCACCGACTCGTTGAACGCGTCCTGGTGGGAGTCGACGAGGCTGTGGATGCCGTACTGCGCCAGCAGCTGCTGGGTCTGGAGGATCTGGTCGATGTAGGCGTCGTCGTAGGTTCCGGGCTGCGGCTCGACGGCGTTCCAGGCGAAGCCGAGGCGCACGGCGTTGAACCCGTTGTCGGCGAGGAACCGGGCGTCCTGGGCGCCGAATCCGCCGGCCGCGGGGAAGTACGGCGGCTTCTTGTAGACGAGGTTGACGCCGTGCAGGGTGATGACGCGGCCCTGGTCGTCGGTGAGCCAGCGGCCCGTGTGCCCGAGGACGGGAACGGCCACGGCCGCCGGCGCGGCGGGTACGGCGGGCGCGCCGGCGGCCGGTGTGGCCGGTCCCAGGAGCAGGACGGCCGACCCGATGCATCGCGCGGCCGAGGACAGCAGGGGCATCGCAGAAGCCTTTCGACGCGGGGGCGCCAGCGACCGGCGACGGAGACCGTTCGCAGTCGAAGGGGTCGCGGCATTGCTGCGGATGCTATCCAGCGACGGCCGGATCGCGTGCCGACACCCCGCCGCGCGCCGCGGTGTCACGCGAAGGCGGCGAGGAGGGCGAGGAGGTGTCGGTGGTGGTGACGGTGACGCCCAGGCCGCGGAAGGCCCGGAGGGCGGCGTCGTGGGCGGGGGCGGACAGGGCGACGGCGTCCTCCGCGACGGTGACGCGGTGGCCGAGGGCGACGGCGGTGTGCACCGTCTCGCCGACGCCGTACTCGGTGGTGATGCCCGCGAGGACGAGGGCGGTGGCGCCCAGGCGGCGCAGGCGCTCGGCGAGGCCGGTGCCCTCGAAGGCGTCGATGCCGTACTTGGTGACCACCTCGTTGCCGGGCCGGGCGGCCACCTCGGGGGCGAAGCGGTTGAACGCGGAGTCGGGGCCGCCGTCGCTGCCGTCGAGCCGGGCGTAGCGGACCACGCGCCGGGCCCCGGTTCGCGCCGGTGCGGCGCCGGGGCGGTGGGTGGGGTGCCTGGCAGGATGGGCGGCATGGAACGTGTGCTGGGGATCGGCGGGTACTTCCTGCGGGCGAACGACCCTGCGGCGCTGGGCGCGTGGTACCGGGACTGCCTGGGGCTGGACATGGACGAGCACGGCCTGTGGCGGCAGGAGGCCGGGCCGACGGTGTTCGCGGCCTTCGAGGCCGGAACGGACTACTTCGGCTCCCCCGCCCAGCAGACGATGCTCAACTTCCGGGTCCGCGACCTGGCGGCGATGCTCGCGCAGCTGCGCGCCAAGGGGGCGCGGGTCGCCGAGCAGACGCAGGAGATGGCGGGCGTCGGGTCCTTCGGCTGGGTCACCGATCCGGAGGGCAACCGGATCGAGCTGTGGCAGCCCGCCTGAGCGCGCCCCCCGCTGCCTGGCCGGGCCCGGCCGGACGGGGCCCGGCGTCGTTCGCGGGCCCCACCTAATTCGCGGGCACGGGCGTTCACGCCCGTGTGAGGATGCCCCCGTGGAATCGACACTGCCGTTCGGAGAGGCGCTGCGGGCCGAACTCGGCGCGCCGGCGCGGGCCGTGGTGCTGGAGAGCAGCCCGCGCTCGCGGGTGTGGCGGGCGGAGCTGTCCGGGGCGCCGGTGGTGGTCAAGCAGCTGGTGGACGGCCCGGAGGCGGACGGGCACTACGCGCGCGAGGTGGCCGGGCTGCGGCTCGCCTCGCGGGTGGAGCCGCCCGTGGTGCCGCGGCTGCTGGGCACGGACGCGGCGCGGCGGGTGCTGGTCCTGGAGCACCTGACGCACCGCCGGCCCGCCGCGGACTGGGTGGTCGGGTACGCGGCGGCGCTGGCCCGCCTGCACGCCGCCACCGGGCCCGGGGACGCCGGCGCGCTGCCCCCCTGGTCCGCTCCGACGGCGGGCGACGCCGAGGCCTTCCTCGCCTTCGCCGCCGCCCTCGGCGTCCCGGAACCGCCCGGTGTGCGGGCCGAGCTGGCGGGCCTGCTGGAGCGGCTGCGCACCGCGTCCGGGCACGCCCTGCTGCACGGCGACCCGTGCCCGGGCAACGACCTGCACACCGTCGCGGGCGTGCGGTTCATCGACTTCGAGCAGGCCTCGCTGGGCAGCGGGCTGGTCGAACTCGCCTACCTGCGCATCGGGTTCCCGACCTGCTGGTCCTCCACCGCCCCGCCCGCGCCGCTGCTCCAGGAGGCGGAGGACGCCTACCGGGCCGCCTGGCGCGGGGCGACCGGCACCGAGGCCGGGCGGGACCTGGGCGACGCGTGCGCGTCCTGGCTGCTGCGCGGCGACGCGCTGGTCCAGCGGGCCGAACGCGGCCGCCTCGACCAGCTGGCGCGGGCCGTGGCCGAGGACTGGACGTGGGGCACCGCCAGCGCCCGCCAGCGCCTGCTCCACCGCCTCGACGTCGTCGCCCGGATGACCGCGGACGGCGCGGACGGCGCGGACGGCGCCGGCGGCAGCGGCGGCAGCGGCGGCGGCGGCGGCAACGGCCGGGGCGGTGGCGGCGGCGGTGAACTCGCCGGGCTGGGACGGCTCGCGGCGGACCTGCACCGGCGCATGCGCTCCCGCTGGCCGCAGCTGCGGCCGCTGCCGCTGGTCCGGACGTAGGGTCCCCCCTCCCGTCCGCCGGCCGGCCGGCGGACCGCACCGACGGGTGCTACTCCCCGTCGACGTCGTGGTCGTCGAACTCTCCACCGGTGCAGGACTCGCGGCGCTCACGGCCGTTGGTGGCGACGAAGCCGCCGCCTTCCTCGCACGGCAGGACCGTGACGGACGGTTCGAGGCGGCGGGGTGACGCGGGTGCGGCGGCAGCGGTGGCGGGGGCGGGTCCGGCCGCGAGGCGGAGGGCGGCCGCGGCGAGGACGGGGAGGGCGGCCAGGCGTCTGGAAACGGCCGTGCCCGGCCGGCGACCGCTCCCGGCCGCCGGTGGCGCCACGTCACCCGCCCGACCCCCTGCGCCCACCGCCCCCGGCGCCGGCGCCCGGCCCCAGTGGCCTGCGGTGCGGGCGTCCCGTCTTGGGCGAATCCGGTGGCACCGGCGGCGTGCGAGCGGCGAGACTGCACGGATGGAGACCCCTGTCCCGGATCTGCGCGTGCGCACCGTCGTCCCCGACTACGCGGGCATGGACCCGCTGGTCGCCGAGCTGGTGCTGCCCGAGGGCGCGTCGATGTCGGTCATGAGTGCGCTGGAGACCTCCCGCGAGCTGATCCGGCATTCCTACTACCGGTACGAGTTCGCCACCGTCGCCGTCACCCACGCCCTGCTGGCCCTGGAGCAGGTCCTCGCGCGGCGGCTGGCCGACGAGGACGCGCCGCTGCCCGAGCTGATCCGGCGGGCCGCCGACGCGGGGCTCGTCTCGGCCTACCTGGCCGGGGAGTTGGAGCGCGCGGTACGGCTGCGCGAACGGATCGCGCACGGCGCGGCGAGCAGCGGGGTGGTCAACCCGCTGCGGGCCGTGGACCTGGTGCGCGCGGTCTTCGACACCGTCGCCGTGCTGCTGCGCCCGGCCGCGGACGCCCCGCGCGCAGCGGAGGAGGAGGGGGCGGCGGCGGGCGGGCCGCGGGACGGGCTGGCCATGCTGTGGGAGGAGCAGCGCGGCGCGCCGTTCCCGGAGAGCTTCCGCGGGGTGGACGTCGACGGCGCGGACCTGGTGCGCCTGGACGCCGACGTCGCCGCCCTGGTCGTACGGGAGCTGGAGGGCGGTCTGGACGCGGAGGGCGTCGCCGGGCTGTGGCGGTGCATCGCCGACCTCGACACCGTGGTGCCGCTGCTGGACGAGGAGTACTGCGCCGCCTACTTCACCCGGCTGCGCACGGTGGCCGCCCTCGCCGCGGCCCGCCACCTGCCCCCGGCGCCCTGAGCCCGGACGGCCCCGTGTGCCGCCCCGTTCCGCGGGGCTGCGGAAAGCGGTTGGCGGGCCCGGTGGCGGGTGGGTAGCGTCGCCGGTCATGACTCCGACAGGCCCGACAGACCCGACGGTTCCGACGCCCCTGACCGCACCCCCGACCCCGACCACGCCGCCGACCCCGGTGCTGCGCACCGGGCGCCTGGTCCTGGACGCCTACCGCCCCGAGGACGAGGAGGGCTTCGTGGCGCTGTTCCAGGACGTGCGGGTGTCCCGGTGGATGGGGGACGGCCCGGCGTCCGAGGAGTCGGACCGGGCCCTGTTCGGGCGGATCTTCACGAAGGTCTACGCCGGGCGGCTGTTCGACGTGTGGGCGGTGCGCCGGGACGGCCGGCTGGTCGGGCACGCGGAGATCAAGCCGACCGACGCGGTGCGGGGCCACGAGATCGTCTACGCGCTGGCCCCGGCGGCGTGGGGGTCGGGCCTGGGCACCGAGGTGGCGCGGGCCCTGGTGGCGTACGGCTTCGAGACGCTCGGCCTGGCCGAGGTGCACGCCACCGTGGCCGCGGACAACGGTGCCTCGCTGGCCCTGCTGGCCGGGCTCGGCTTCGCGCACGTGCGCGACCTCACCGAGGACGACGGCGGCACCACGCGCGTGCTGACCCTGCGCCGCGGCGCCGCCGTAGGCTAGCCGCGCTCCGGTCCGGGGGCGTCGGCGGCTCCGGTGCCGGCAACCGCCGTCGCGGGCCGGGTGTGCAGGACTGCGCGGGCCTGTTCGGCGGCGCGCACGATGCTCTCGCTGATGAAGTCGAGGAAGCGGGCGACGTTCTCCAGCCGGTGGGCGGCGGGGGTGTCGGGGCCGAGGACGGCGGCGCCCTGGCGGGCGGTGGCGACGAGCTGGTCGTTGGCGCGGGCGCTGGCGATGGTGGCCTGGTAGAACAGCTCGTCGTCGACGATGTAGCGGTCGCGGCGGCGTTCGTCGCGTTCGCGGCGCACCAGGCTCTGGCTCTCCAGGAAGGCGATCGCCTTGGAGACGGAGGCCGGGCTGACCTGCAGGCGCCGGGCGAGTTCGGAGGCGGTGAGGCTGCCCGCGTCGGTGACGAACAGGCAGGTCAGCACCCGGGCGGTCATCCTGGACAGGCCCGAGCCCATCAGCACGGTGGTGAGCGTCTCCTCGTAGTCGGCCACGGCCGCGTCGTCGCGCCCGTGCGCGTGGGGGGCCGGCTGCGGGCCGCGGGGGGCGGCGGGGCGCGGGCGGCGGTGGGCGCGGCGCTCGGTGGCGCGGTGGGCCAGGTCGGCGCGGTAGGCGGTGGGGCCGCCGTTGCGCATCACCTCGCGGGTGACGGTCGAGGTCGGGCGCTCCAGGCGCCGGGCGATCTCGGCGTAGGGGAGGCTGTCGGCCAGTCCCAGCGCGATCTGCTGGCGGTCCTGCTGGGTGAGTCGGCCTCCCGGCATCGCGGTCTCCTCGGTGCTGCTGCCTGGTGGTGGGTGGTGGTCCTCGGCGGTCCGTGATCCCCACCCTAGCGTTCACCTCTCATCCATTGCAATGAACGAGTCTCATGTCATTGCGTTACCGACAGGGCCGTTGCAACACTTTCCGGCACTTCACCTGCGGCGATGGATATCTGACGCAACGAAAGCGTTGCCGGTTTCAGGAAAGCAACGTAGCGTTTCTGTTGTCAGAAAGTCCGCACCGGACACCTCCACCCGCTCGGAAAGGCACCCGCCATGAGCCCCGCACCCGCCCCCTGGACCGGCATGCTCCCCGTCGACGACACCGCCCTCGCCGTCACCGACACCGGCGGCGACGGCATCCCCGTGGTCTACCTCAACGGCCAGTTCGCCACCCAGGGCTACTGGCGGCGCGTCATCGCCGAACTCGGCGACGGCTACCGCCACATCACCTACGACGAACGCGCCCGCGGCCGCAGGTCCGGGCGCTCCGCCGACTACTCCTTCGAGGCCTGTGTGCGCGACGTCGACGCCGTCCTCGCCGCCCGGGGCGTCCGGCGGGCCCTGGCCGTCGGCTGGTCCTACGGCGCGTACCTCGCCGCGCACTGGGCCTCCCGCAACCCCGGGCGCGCCCTCGGCGCGGTCCTGGTCGACGGCGCCATGCCCTACGACTGGCTGGACGAGGCCATGGAGCAGCGCATCCGCAAGCAGTTCCGCCAGTGGAGCTGGTTCCTGCCGCTGCTGCGCCCCACCGGCATCACCCCGCGGATGAACGCCGAGGAGCTGGCCGCGTGCAACATCGAGCTCGGCAGGGTCGGCCGGGAGCGCGAACTGGCCCCCGTCCTGGACGCCCTGGCGGTGCCCACCCGCTACGTGCTCGCCTCCGGGACCTCGCTCGGCAGCCGCGGCGACGAGCAGGAGCGCATCCGCGCGGCCCTCACCGGCGTCACCGCCCGCAACCCGCACGTCGTGATCAGCGCGAAGGTCCCCAGCAACCACGGCGCGATCCTGCGCAAGGACTTCCGCGCCGTCGCCACCGCCGTCCGCGAGGTCACCCCGGCCGCGCCCACCGCCCCCTGACGGCCCGGCGGCGGCGACGCCGGTCCGGTGGGCGGATCGGGCCCGCGCCCCCGGGGAGGGTGCTCGGCTACGGCCTGGGTGCGCTGTGCAGCCGGCTGCGCCGAGACCCGTACGAGGACGCGGTGCGCGAACTCGGCGTGGCCGCCGGTGAACGCGGTCTGCTCGTGGGACCTGCCCGTCGGCGGGAAATCCGGTGCGGGCCGGGGTGCGGCCCCGGCACACTGACCCGGTGCTCATCGACCACTGGCCCCTGGCCGGGCTGCGCGTGGCCTCGCCGCGCCTGGAACTGCGGCTGCCCACCGAGGGGGAACTGGCCCAGGTCGCCGGCCTCGCCGCGCGCGGCGTCCACCCGCCGCGGGAGCGGCCCTTCCTCACCCCCTGGGGCGAACTGCCGCCCGCCGAACGCGCCCGGCACGTGCTGCAGATGCACTGGCGGAGCCTGGGCCGCTGGACGGCGCGGGACTGGACGCTGAGCCTGGCGGCCTTCCACGAGGGGCGTGCGGTGGGCGTCCAGGTCGTCCGGGCCGAGGAGTTCGGGATCCGCCGCGAGTTCTCCTCCGGTTCCTGGCTCGGCCTGGAGCACCAGGGCCGGGGCCTGGGCACCGAGATGCGCGCCGCGGTGCTCCACCTGCTCTTCGACGGCCTGGGCGCGCGCTTCGCGACCTCGGTGGCGTTCACCGACAACCACGCCTCGCTCGCCGTCTCCCGCAAGCTCGGCTACCGCGAGGACGGCATCGAGCGCGACGTGCTGGACGGGCGGGTGGTGGAGTCCCGGCGGCTGCGCCTGTCGCGCGAGGACTGGGCGCGGCACGCGCGGGTCCCGGTGGACGTCACCGGCCTGACGGACGCCTGCCGCGCGATGGTCGGCGCCACCGGCTGAGCAAACGGGTGTTCAGCACCCGTCCAGCGCGGCGGGCAGGGCGGCCAGGGTGTGCAGGACGCGCACCCCGTGCCCGGCCGGGGCGGGCGAGGCGGCGCGGTCCAGCCAGAAGGCGTGCAGGCCGGCGTCGCGGGCGCCGAGCGCGTCCAGGTCGTACTTGTCGCCGACGTAGGCGACCTCGTGCGGGGCCAGGCCCAGGCGCGCGCAGCCGGCCCGGAAGATGCCGGGGGCGGGTTTGGCCTCGCCGTGCTCGTCGGAGCAGACCAGCACCGTGTCGTCGAAGTACCCCAGCAGGCCGACGGCTTCGAGCTTGGCGCGCTGGTGGCCGAGCGAGGAGTTGGAGACGATCCCGAGCCGGTGGGCGGGCGCGAGGGCGGCCAGCACCGGCGCGGCGTCCGCGAACGCCGCCCGGGCCCGGTCGCGGTGCGCGCCGTACCCGGCGAACCACCGCCCCGCCTCCTCGTCCGGCATCTGCCCGGCGCCGTCCTCCCCCAGCGTCCCCAGGAACCGCCGCACGCGCTCGTACCGCTGCCCGGCGAAGGTCGACTCCCCGGCGAGGAAGCGCGCGTAGCTCTCCTCCATCACCTCCCGCCACAGCGCCACCGCCGCGCCGGGCGCGTCGAAGCGCCCCAGCAGACCCAGCTCCCCCAGGTACGCGAGGATGCCCGCCTCCTCCGACCCCGTGTAGTCGACCAGCGTGTCGTCGACGTCGAAGAGCACACCCCTGACCGGCACGTCCCGCCCCTTTCCCGCCTCACCCGACCGTCCGGACCCTACCCGGCGGCGGCGAGGAGGGCGTCGAGCAGGCCGGGGAAGCGGGCGTCGAGGTCGGCGCGGCGCAGGCGCACGAAGCGGTTGCGGCCGGCGACGCGGGTGGTGGTGACGCCGGCTTCGCGCAGCACCCGCATGTGGTGGGAGACGGTCGACTTGTGCAGGTGCTCCAGGCCCAGGCCGCGGGGGTCGCAGGAGTGTTCGGCGTCGTCGGCGTAGCTGAGCAGCAGGGTCAGGCGTACCGGGTCGCCGAGGGCGTGCAGGACGGTGACGAGGTCGATGTCGGCGGTGGCGGGCTGGGGCAGGTGTTCGTCCCCGCCGCCGGTCGGGCTGGCGGTGTTCGTGCCGGTGGTGCCGCTCATCGCGCTCGGTCTCCGGGTCCGCTGGGAAGCAATGGTTTGACAATCATCCACCCATCCCCGAGTGTTTGACGAGCCTCAAACTGTTGCACATCTATCAAACAACTCTGTCCCCGGGGGGACCGCCCGTGCCCGTACGTCTGCTCCTGCTCGCCCTCGGCACCTTCGCCATGGGCACCGACGCGATGGTCGTCGCCGGCATCCTCGGCCCGGTCTCCGCCGACCTGGGGGTGTCGGTGCCCGCCGCCGGCCAGCTGGTCACCGTCTTCGCCCTCGGCTACGCGCTGCTGGCCCCGGTGCTGGCCGCCCTCACCGCCCGCTGGCCGCGCCGGCGCCTGCTGCTGACCGCGCTCGCGGTGTTCAGCGCCGCCAACGCGCTCAGCGCCCTCGCCCCCACCTACGGCCTGCTGCTGGCCACCCGCGTCCTGGCCGCGGCCGGCGCCGCCCTCTACACGCCCACCGCCAACGCGGTGGCCACCACCCTGGTCGCCCCCGAGCGGCGCGGACGGGCGCTGGCGACGGTGATCGGCGGGATGACGGTGGCCACCGCCCTCGGGGTGCCGCTGGGCACCTGGGTGGGGCGCGCCGACTGGCGGGCGACCATGTGGCTGGTGACCGCGCTCGGCCTGGCCGCGCTCGCCGGCCTCGCCGCACTGCTGCGCGAGCTGCCCGCCCCCGCCGCCGCCCCCACCCTGCGGGCCCGCCTGGCGCCGCTGCGCCGGCCCCGGGTGCTGGGCGCGGCCGCGACCACGCTGGTGTTCTTCCTCGCCTTCCAGAGCGTCTACATCTACCTGGCCACCGCCGTGCGCGGGGCCACCGGCGGCGACGGCTCCCGGCTGAGCCTGGTCCTGCTGACGACCGGTGTGATGTCGGTGGCCGGCAGCTGGCTGGGCGGGCGCCTGGTGGACCGGGCCGGGGTGCGGCGGGTGCTGCTGGCCGGCTCCGCCGCAGCCGCCCTCGCCTTCGCCGCGCTGCCGTGGCTGGGGCGCAGCATGCCGGGGGCGCTGGTGTACGCGGCGGTGGTGCCGCTGGCGGGGTGGGCGGTGTCGGTGGCGCTGCCGCACCGGCTGGCGTCGCTGGATCCGGGCAGCGCGCCGCTGCTGATCTCGCTGAACAGCAGTGCGCTGTACCTGGGGACGGCGGCCGGGGGTGTGGCGGGGTCGGCGGCGATCGGGGTGCTGGGCGGGCGGTGGTTCCCGCTGGCGGCGGCGGTGCTGGCGGTGGTGGCGGGCGCGGTGGCGGCGGCGGCCACGCGCGGGGAGCGGCCGCCGGCGGCCGCTCCCGCACCCGCGCCGGCGGGCGTGGGGTCGCACGCCGTACGGCCCTGAACGTACGGTCGTGAACGCCCGTCCCGGGCCGGCGGCGGGCCGGCCCGGGGCGGGGTGGCGGGGTCAGGCCCGGGGCGGGGTGGCGGGGTCAGGCGCCGAGGACCTCGCCGACCAGGGCGCGGGCCTCGTCCTGCACGCGGGCGAGGTGGTCGGGTCCGTGGAAGGACTCGGCGTAGATCTTGTAGACGTCCTCGGTGCCGGAGGGGCGGGCGGCGAACCAGGCGTTGTCGGTGCAGACCTTGATGCCGCCGATGGCGGCGCCGTTGCCGGGGGCGTGGGAGAGGACGGCGGTGATCTTCTCCCCGGCGAGTTCGCCGGCGCGGACGCGGTCGGGGGCCAGGCGGGCCAGGCGGGCCTTCTGCTCGCGGTCGGCGGGGGCGTCGACGCGGGCGTAGGCGGGGTCGCCGTGGCGGGCGGTCAGTTCGCGGTAGCGGGCGCTGGGGGTGGTGCCGGTGACGGCGGTGATCTCGGAGGCGAGCAGGGCGAGCAGGATGCCGTCCTTGTCGGTGGTCCACACCCCGCCGTCGCGGCGTAGGAAGGAGGCGCCGGCGCTCTCCTCGCCGCCGAAGCCGATCGAGCCCTCCAGCAGGCCGTCGACGAACCACTTGAAGCCGACGGGGACTTCCACCAGGCGCCGGCCGAGGTCGGCGGCGACGCGGTCGAGCATCGAGGAGGAGACCAGGGTCTTGCCGACGCCGGCGTCGGCGGGCCACTCGGCGCGGTGGCGGTAGAGGTGGTCGACGGCCACCGCCAGGTAGTGGTTGGGGTTCATCAGCCCGCCGTCGGGGGTGACGATGCCGTGCCGGTCGGCGTCGGCGTCGTTGCCGGTGGCGATGGCGTACTCGTCGCGGCGGGTGATGAGGGAGGCCATCGCGGACGGGGAGGAGCAGTCCATGCGGATCTTGCCGTCCCAGTCCAGGGTCATGAACCGCCAGGTCGGGTCGGTCAGCGGGTTGACGACGGTCAGGTCCAGGCGGTGGGTGTCGGCGATGCGCGCCCAGTAGTCCACCGACGCCCCGCCGAGGGGGTCGGCGCCGATGCGCAGGCCCGCCGCGCGGACCGCGTCCAGGTCCAGCACGGAGGGCAGGTCCTCGACGTAGGCGGTGAGGTAGTCGTGGCGGGCGGTGGTGGCCGCGGTCAGGGCGCGGGCGTAGGGGACCTTCTTCACCCCGCGCAGGCCCTCGCGGATCAGCTCGTTGGCGCGGTCCTGGATCCAGCCGGTGGCCTCGGAGCCGGCCGGGCCGCCGCTGGGCGGGTTGTACTTGAAGCCGCCGTCGCGCGGCGGGTTGTGCGAGGGGGTGACGACGATGCCGTCGGCCAGCGCGCGGGGGCTGCGCCGGTTGTGGGCGAGGATGGCGTGCGAGACCGCCGGGGTGGGGGTGTAGCCGTCGGCGGCGTCGATCAGCACGTGCACGCCGTTGGCGGCCAGCACCTCCAGGGCCGTCACCTTGGCCGGCTCCGACAGGGCGTGGGTGTCGGCGCCCAGGAACAGCGGCCCGGCCACGCCCTGGCCGGCGCGGTACTCGCAGATCGCCTGCGTGGTCGCGGCGATGTGGTCCTCGTTGAACGCCGCGTCCAGCGACGAGCCCCGGTGCCCCGAGGTCCCGAACGCCACCCGCTGTCCGGGCTCCTGCGGGTCCGGGTGCAGCGCGTAGTACGCCGTCACCAGCCGCGCCACGTCCACCAGGTCACCGGGCTGCGCCGGCTGCCCGGCCCGTGCGTGTGCCATCCGTCTTCTCCCGCCGCTTGCGACTGACTCGTGTTCCGCGTCCATGTGCCCCGTGCTCACTGATGGTAGCCAGGAGGCGACGGTGCCCCGAACCGCGGCGGGCGGTTCGGGGCACGGCGGACCAACTCCCGCGGCCGGGGTTCAGCCGGGCGGCTGCTGGCGGTAGCCCTCCAGGGCGGGCGCGGTGACGGTGGCGAGGAACTCGGTGACCCGGTACGCGCACAGCCCGGCCACCACGAACGGGTCGGTGGCCGCCAGCGCCTCGATCGCGGCCCGGTCCTCCCCCGCCGCGATGATCACCCCGCCCTCGCGCGGCACCTTGCGCCCCGAGGCGAGGAAGGTGCCCGCCGCGTAGTGCTCCTGCAGCCACGCGACGTGCTGCGGCAGCGCGGCGTCGATCCGTTCCAGGGGGGCGGTGTAGCTCAACTCCAGTACGAACATGCGCCCCAGGCTAGCCGTGCGGCCGCGGGGGCCTGGCGCCGGTGGGCCGTTTGCGGGGGCCGCTTCCGGAGCCGTCTTCCGGGGGCCGGGAGGTTGTCGACCCCCATCCTGCCAGCTCAGGCAAGGTTTCGGTAGGACACAGCACACCCTTCTTCCGGCTTGCCGCGCGGTGGTCGCGCCCCGCAGACTCATGCGACATCCCCTCCCCCTTCCACGGCCTGACGGGCCGGCTCCCGCGTCGCGGGCGGCCGGCGCGTGATGCCGTCGTGCCCGGGGGCGGGGAGGCGAGAGGCAACGACGAAGGGGGACGCGGAAGATGAGCGGGACGAGCGGGGCGAACGTGCACGGGGACCTGGTGCTGAAGGCGCGGGTTCGGCTGCTGAGCCACAACGATCGGGTGCTGCACGGCGAGGAGGGGCTGTGGGTGTACCGGACGCTGTTCGCCGTCACCCCGCACGTGTACGCCTACAAGCTCGCGCTGGTCCTGCGCGAGGCCGCCGAGGGCCCGCGGGCGGTGCAGCTGCCCGCGGTGCGGGAGGCGCTGCTGGCGGAGGCGAGGGCGGCGGCGGCGCACATCCCGGCGCACGCGCCGGCCTACCAGCGGCAGATGTGGGAGTACGCGGTGACGGACCTTCGGCTGACGGAGCAGCAGGTGGGGCGTACGGATCGGTAAGGGCATCCCGGGTGGTCGGGGGACGACCCGGGGGACGGTTACGGTACGGCGGTCCCTCTGTGACGGCTGATCGGAGAAATTGCGGATATGAGCAGGTCGGAACTGTCGCGGCGCTCCCTGTTGGCGGGCGCCGCGGCCGGCGGGGCGGCGGTCGTCGTGGGCTGGGACACCTCCGCCCGGGCGTGGGCCGCCGAGCCGGGCGCGCGGGTGGCGCAACTGCCCTTGCTGGAAGGGACGGTGACGCTGCAGGGCCCTGAGCTGGAGCGGTTCTCCTCCGATTTCGGGCACCTGGTGGCGGCGCGGCCGCGGGCGGTGCTGCGGCCCGCCTCGGTGCGCGACGTGCAGCGGGTGGTGGCCTTCGCCGCCCGCCACCGCATCCCGGTGGCGGTCAACGGGCAGAGCGGGGACGCGGCACAGGTCGGCGCGGCGGGGCTGGAGTCGCACTCCAGCTACGGGCAGGCCGGGGCGGGCGGCGGGATCGCGATCGACGCGCGCGGCCTGTCGAAGGTGGTCTCGGTGCGGCCGGGGCGCGCGGTGGTGGAGGCGGGGGCGACCTGGGCGCAGGTGGTGGAGGCGGGGCTGGCGGCGGGCTGGGTGCCGCCGTGCCTGACGGACTACCTGCACCTGTCGGTGGGCGGCACGCTGAGCGTCGGCGGGATCGGCGGCGCCGTGCAGCGCCACGGCCTGCAGGCGGACCGGGTGCTGGAGCTGCAGGTGGTGACGGGCACCGGGGAGCTGGTGACGGCCTCCCCCACCCGCGAGCGGGAGCTGTTCGAGGCGGTGCTGGCCGGCGGCGGGCAGGCGGGGATCATCGTGCGGGCGACGCTGGCGCTGGTGCCGGTGCGCGAGCGCGCCCACGTGTTCTCGCTGTCCTACGACGACCTGGACGCCTACCTCGCCGACCAGCGGAAGGTGATGGCCGAGGGCCGGTTCGACCTGCAGGTCGGCGACGTGGAGCGCAGCGCGGACGGGACGCGGTGGCGCTACCGGGCGGAGCTGGTGGCGTTCGCGGACGCCGGCCAGGGCGTGGACCGCGGGCGGCTGCTGGCGGGGCTGAGCCCGGCGGCGGACGGGGTGTCGGTGGTGGAGCAGAGCTGGCGCCAGTACGCGTTCCGGGTGGACGCCTTCGCGGGCTACCTGCGCTCGGCGGGGCTGTGGGGGCTGCCCAAGCCGTGGCTGAGCGTGTTCCTGCCCGCCTCGACGGCGCGGGTGTTCATGGCGGAGGCGGCCGAGGTGCTGACACCGGCCGATCTGGGCGCGGGGCTGCTGCTGTTCTACCCGTACCTGCGCTCGCGGGTGAGGGCGCCGCTGGCGGTGCTGCCGGGCGAGGAGGTGGGCTGGCACTTCGACCTGCTGGCGTTCCCCGGGCCGGGCTCGGACACGGGGGCGATGCTGGCGCGCAACCGGCGGCTGTACGACCGGGCGGTGGAGCTCGGCGGCAAGCGGTACCTGATCGGGGCGGTGCCGGGGATGACGGGCGCGGACTGGCGGCGCCACTACGGGGACGCGTGGGAGCGGGCGG
This sequence comes from Kitasatospora sp. NPDC093550, assembly GCF_044764985.1. Lineage (NCBI taxonomy): Bacteria > Bacillati > Actinomycetota > Actinomycetes > Kitasatosporales > Streptomycetaceae > Kitasatospora > Kitasatospora sp. NPDC093550. Next base: position 59,797 of record NZ_JBIWJF010000006.1, on the reverse strand, counting down.
TGCGGGCCAAGCGGCGTTTCGACCCGGCGGGGATCCTCACCCCGGGGCAGGGCATCCACGCGTCCTGACCCGCCGGGGCCGGCCAGGCGTCCTGGCCTCCCCGGGGCCGGCCGCGCGCACGGGGGCGCGGCCGGCCCCGCACGGGCGGCCTGCCGGGCCCGAGGACGGACGGGAGGGCCAGAGGGCAGACGGGCAGGCGGGCAGACGGGCAGACGGGCAGACGGGGTCAGCTGATCTCCATCTGCGCCATCATGCCCATCGCCGAGTGGTCCAGCAGGTGGCAGTGGTACGGGTAGCGGCCGCGGTAGGAGTCGAATACGGCCTGCAGGCGCACGCTCTCGCCGGGCAGCAGGCGCACGGTGTCCTTCAGGCCGCTCTCCTCGGGGCCGGGGGCCTTTCCGTTGCGCTCAAGGACGCGGAACTGCACCAGGTGCAGGTGGAAGTTGTGCGGGACGTCGGTGTTGGCGTTGACGACCGTCCACACCTCCGAGGTGCCGAAGGCCACGGCGGCGTCCACCCGCGCCGGGTCGTACACCTTGCCGTCGATCAGGCCGCGCGGGGCGGCGCCGTTGGTGCCCTCCTCGACCTTCAGCACGACGGTGCGCTCGCGGACCGGGGCGGGCAGCGCGGGCAGGGTGCGCAGCCGGTCGGGGACGCTGGAGGGGTCGTCGGCGGAGCGGACGACGTCGAAGCGCAGGACCTGGCCGACGTGTTCGGCGGGGCCGGGGGGCATGGCGTTGGTGAGGACGACGGTGGAGCCGACCGGGTAGCGGGAGAAGTCGATGACGACGTCGGCGCGCTCGCCGGGTGACAGGTCGACGCTGTCGGTGGTGTGGGGGCGTTCCAGCAGGCCGCCGTCGGAGCCGATCTGGGTGATCGGGCCGCCGTCCGCCAGGCGCAGGGAGAAGAAGCGCAGGTTGGAGGAGTTGAGCAGGCGCAGCCGGTAGCGGCGGGCGGCGACCTCGACCTTGGGCCAGGGGCGGCCGTTGGCGAGGATGGTGGTGCGGTTGAACGGGTCGTCCATGCGGTAGACGAGGGTGCCGGAGGCGTCGAAGCGGGCGTCGCGCAGGGCGATGGGCAGGTCGTAGCGGCCGGCGGGCAGGGGCAGGGCGCGTTCGGTCTCGTCGGTGAGCAGGTAGGTGCCGGCCAGGCCCCGGTAGACGTGCTCGGATTCCATGTGGTGGGCGTGGTCGTGGAACCACAGGCTCGCGTGGGGCTGGTCGTTGGGGTAGGTGTAGGTGCGGCTGGCACCGGGGTTGAGCAGGTTCATCGGGCCGCCGTCGCTGGCGACGGGGACCCTGGAGCCGTGCAGGTGGACGGAGACGGCGTCCTCCAGCAGGTTGGTCTGGCGCACGATCACCGGGCGTCCGGAGCGGGCGCGGATGACGGGGCCGGGGAAGGCGCCGTTGTAGGTGAGGACTTCGGTGCGGTGCCCGGGCAGGATCCGGGCGAAGGAGCGGAGCATGGTGACGGCGTAGGTGTCGGCGCCGCCCTCGGTGGAGGTGGGGGTGAGCACCGGGGGCACCGGCAGGGTGGCGGTGAACTTCTCCACCAGGCCGGGGCCGGCGTCCGGGCCCGGGTCGGGGGTGTCGGCCGGATGCGTGTGCCGGGCGCCGGTGCCGGCGCCGTCGGCGGTGTCGGCGGTGTCCTGGGCGGAGGCGGCGGACGCGGCCGGGCGCACCGTGGTGCGCAGGAGCAGGACGCCTCCCCCGGTCGCCAGGGCGGCGCCGATCATCCTGCGTCTGGTCACCATCGCGTGTTCCTCCCGGATGCTTCTCCCGCCTGCCCAGCGGGTGCCGGGGCGGCCGTTTCCGGGGGTGATTGCAGCAGCGCCGCCTTGGGCGCGGCTGGGGTCCGGCTTGGGCCGGGCGGCGGGGTGCGCGGGGGTCCGCGGGGCGGTGGGGGCGGTGGTGTGCCGGGGCGGTGCGGGCGCGGGGCGCCGTGAGCTGCGGGTGTTGCGGACGCCTTGCGCGGCGCCTTCACGGTGACTCGGGACGCACTCGAAGGATGCTCACGACCCGAGGCAGCCCCGAACGGGGCGCTCTCGCGGAGGACTCGAAGGACTCGAAGGGAAGGGCCGCGCGTGGACCTGGGGTACTGGCTGCCGAGGGCGGCCGAGGTGGCCGAGCGGTGGGGGGAGCGGTTCGGGCCCTTCGCCGCGCACCCCTCGCACCTGGTGGACGACGCGGACTTCGCCGCCGCGTTCGAGCGCTTCGCCAAGCGCCTGGAGCACAACTACCCGTTCTTCCACCCGCGGTACGCCGGGCAGATGGTCAAGCCCCCGCACCCGGCGGCGATCGTCGGGTACCTGACGGCGATGCGGTTCAACCCCAACAACCACGCCTACGAGGGCGGGCCCGCCACCAACGACATGGAACGCGAGTGCGTGGCCCAGCTGGCCGCCATGTTCGCCCTGCCCGCGCACGTGGGCCACCTGACCAGCAGCGGCACCATCGCCAACCTGGAGGCGCTGTACGTGGCGCGCCAGAGCCACCCGGGCCGGGGCGTGGCCTACAGCGCGCAGGCGCACTACACCCACAGCCGGATGTGCCACGTGCTGGGCGTCGAGGGCCACGCGGTGGCGGCCGACGCCGAGGGCCGCATGGACAGCGGGGCGCTGGAGGAGCTGCTGCGCACCGGGCGCATCGGCACCGTCGTCGTCACCTGCGGCACCACCGGGCCCGGCGCGGTGGACCCGGTGCACGAGGTGCTGCCGCTGGCCCGCCGCTACGGGGCGCGGGTGCACGTGGACGCCGCCTACGGCGGGTTCTTCGCGCTGCCGGCCGCCGACGACGCCCTGGCCGCCGAGCTGGGCATCGACGTACGGCCGTGGCGGGCGGTGGCGGGCTGCGACTCGGTGACCGTCGACCCGCACAAGCACGGCCTGCAGCCCTACGGCTGCGGCGCGGTGCTGTTCGCCGACCCCGACATCGGCCGGCACTTCGCCCACGACTCCCCGTACACCTACTTCACCGACGCCGAACTGCACCTGGGCGAGATCAGCCTGGAGTGCTCGCGCGCCGGCGCCTCGGCCGCCGCCCTGTGGCTGACCCTGCAGCTGCTGCCGCTCACCCCCGAGGGCCTGGGCGCGGGTCTCGCCGCGAGCCGGCGCGCCGCCCTGGCCTGGGCCGACATGATCGACGAAAGCGAGGAACTGACGCTGAGCCAGCGCCCGCAGCTGGACATCGTCACCTACTTCCCGACCCCGCGCGCCGGGGCGCGGACGCTGTCCGCCGTCGACGCCGCCAGCGAGCGCGTGCTGCGCCGCGGCATGACCGACGAGCGGGACCCGGTGTACCTGAGCGTGCTGCGGGTGGACGCCGCCGGCTTCACCCGCCGCCACCCGCACCTGGCCGCGGACGCCGACGGGGCGCGGGTGCTGCGCAGCGTGCTGATCAAGCCGGAGGCGCAGGCGTGGCTGCCGCGTCTGCACGCGCGCGTCGCCGCGCTGGCGGCCGAGGCGAGCGCGCCGCCGGCGGCGGCGGCCGAAGCGGCTTTCGCGGCAGTGCCGTTCACCGAGCCTTCGTCCACCGCGCCTTCGTCCACGGGGCTTTCGCCCACCGCGCCTTCGTTCACCGCGCCTTCGTCCACCGCGCCTTCGTTCACCGTGCCGCCCGCACCGCTCACCGCACCTTCGTTCACCGCGCCTTCGTTCACCGTGCCGCCCGCACCGGCCGCACCGCTCACCGCACCCTCGCTCACCGCACCGCCCGCACCGCCGCTGTCACCCGTACCGCAGTTCGCCGAAACCGCCCCCTCGTCCGTCCCCTCGCCCGAGGAGAGTGCCCGTTGACCACCGTCACCGCCCTGCCAGCCGCCGCGCCCCGCGCCGTGCGCACCGCCGTGCGCCGGGCCCGCCCCGACGAGGCGCCGGCCCTGGCCCGGCTGCTCGCCGACGCCTTCGCCGACGACGCGCTGATGCTGTGGGCCTTCCCCGACCCCGACCACCGCGCGCGGGTGCTGCCCGCCTTCTTCCGCGTCCACCTGGAGCAGTGCCTGGCCCACCAGGGCGTCATGGTCGCCCACGAGGACACCGCGTACGGGCGGCTGCTGGGCGCGATGCTGTTCCTGCCGCCGGGCGTGTGGGAGGACCCGGGCCACGCCGACGGCGCCGCCACCCGCGCCCTGACCGAGGCCATCGACGCCGGGCGCCACGGCGAGTCCGCCCGCCGCCTGGCCGCCATCACCCACCTGCAGCAGCGCCGCCACCCGCGCCACCGCCCCCACTTCTACCTCGCGTTCATCGGGGTGCGCCCCGACGCCCGCTCCGCCGGCGTCGCCGAGGCCATGTTCAGCGCCGTCCTCGCCGAGGTCGACACCGCCGGCCAGGCCGCCTACGCCGAGACCAGCTCCCCGGGCGGCGCCCGCCTCGTCGCGGGCCACGGCTTCACCCGCTTCGGCGACCCGATCGCGCTGCCCGGCGGCGGACCCCGCCTGGCCCCGGTGTGGCGGGGTCCCCGGTGACCGCCCCCACCGCCCCCGCCCCCGTCACCGCCACCGGCGCCCTGCGGCTGTTCAGCGCCGAACGCATCGACGCCGGTGAGGCCGCCGCCCACCCCGAGGCCGTGGAGATCCTCGCCTGGGCCCGCCGCTTCCTCACCACCGCCCACCCCGACCTCGGCCGCAGCGGCCCGGTCTGCCCCTACACCCAGCCCTCGCTGCGCCGCGGCCTGTTCCACATCGCGGTCGCCACCGGCGACGGCGACGGCGGCGGCGACCTGCCCGCCCTGGTCGTCGAACTGCGCGCCCGCTACGACGCCCTGCTCGCCGAGCTGACCGAGGAGTCGGACCGCGAGCTGCTCACCGTCCTGCTGGTGCTGCCCGACCTGGACCCGGCCGACTCCACCGCCCTGGACGAGGCGCAGCGCAAGGCCAAGGACGAGTTCGTCGAACAGGGCCTGATGATCGGCCAGTTCCACCCGGTGTGCGAGGAGCCGGGCCTGTGGAACCGCTCGTTCCGTCCGCTGCGCGCCCCGGTGCCGCTGCTGGCGGTGCGCAAGCTGCTGGTGTTCGACCTGCCGTTCCTCACCGGTGACGAGACCCACCTGAACCACTACCTGGCCCGTTTCGCGCCCGAGGTCCCGGCCCGCATCCGCGACCAGCTGGTCACCAGCGTGCGCGCGCACCAGCGGTCCGCCGCCTGACCCCCTCCCCCACGCGCGCGCGGAGCCCGGTCGGCGCCCGGCTCCGCGCGCGCCCCCCTGTCGTGGCCCGGCATGCGTCCGGGGACGACGTTGCAGCCGTTGAACTGCTTCAACTCGGCCTCGACCTCCTCGCACCGCTTGAGCATGGCGTCGTCCAGGACTCCGCACCGGTACTCGGTGACGAATACCAAGCGGACGCGCAGGTGGTCGACGACGTGGCGACCGGTTCGTACATCGGGATTCGGGTTCCAGCGCGGTGACATGCCGGCCGGCGGCGACCAGGCGTTCGGCCAGGTCCCGCAGCTGTGCGGCGGTGACCGCGGCGAGGTCGTCGTCGGGCCGAAGCCACGGCGAGACGTCCACCGCCAACACCGGCCGGCCGTCGGCGGCGCGGGGCAGCGGCAGGCCCACCAGCTCGGCCCGCAGCCGCTCGACGTCCAGGCGGCCCCGGTTCAGCGCGCCGTACCGGGCTCCGTGCCCGCGCCGGTGCTCGGGCGCCAGCGCCAGCGCCAGGCCGACCAAGGTCTTCACCGGGCCGTCCGTGCACAGCACCGCGTCGGCGAGCTCGAACAGCGCCCGGACGAGTGGTCGCGGTGCCCACGTGTTCGGAGCTGGAGGTTGGGCCTGACGGGGCCTCAGGCGATCAACGTCCCGCCGCCCGTCGTGACCGCTCGATTCGAGCGAGGGAACCGATGCCAACGACGGTGAGTGCAACGACCCCGAGTTGCGTGACCGTGTCTTCCCAGAGCAGGTTGATCATCCACTGAACTATGCCGTGCGTTTCATCCACGGGAGTGATCGTATGCAGAGCCTGAGCGCGTTCTTGCTGGTGAGGGGCAGATCGCGGCAACGATCTGGTGTCAGTCGAACGCAGTGGCCGTGCCACCGCCTCAGGTGCGCCGGATCGGTGATCGCCAGGCTCGCCTGTTCGAACCTGGGCGTCAAATCGCAGGCTCAACCAGGATCGTCCGCGAGAACCAAGCGGTCGCCGTTGAGGATCTGGCAGTCCAGGGGATCGCCCGCACTCGTCTGGCGAAGCCGGTGCACGACGCGGGATGGTCGCAGTTCGCGGCCATGGCTGGAGTACAAGGCCGCCCGGTCCGGGCGCGCCTTCCACAAGGTAGGCCGCTTCGAGCCCGCCTCTCAGGTCTGCTCCGCATGCGGTGTCAAGGACGGCCCCCAACCCCCTCGACGTCCGCGAACGGACATGCGCGGCGTGCGGGGTGGGCGGGCCCTGCTGGTGGCGATCCAGGTGTTCTCCGAGGCCTCGCGCTTCGCCCCGGCCTTCGACGACATCCGCAGCGACATCCGCGACCGGACGCACAACCCGCTGGGCGGCGCCAACGCCGACCTGGAGAACCAGTGGGGGCGGATCTCGGACTTCGCGAACCCGGTGGGCGTGCGGGGCGAGCGCCGGCAGATCACGGTCCTGGGCCACATCGTGTGGACGCTGACCGAACTGGCGGCCGCCCTCGGGTTCGTCGAGCTCAACGGCTCCCAGTCCCGGCTCTGACGGGCCGCCAGGGCCGCGGGCCGCGGGGCGCGCTACGGACGGTCCCGCGGTTCGGGCGCGGGCGCGGGTGCCGGCGGCGCTGCGGCAGCGCGGGCGGCGAGGCGGTCGGCGAACGCCAGGACGAGGGCGCGCAGTTCGTCGGGGCGCTCGATGACGAACGGGGCGTCGAGCGCGGCGAGGACGGGCGGCAGCCAGTCCAGCCGCTGCGCGCGCAGCCGCACCCGCCACCAGCGCCCGCCCTTCCCCTGCCCGCCGTCCCCGGGGGCGGTGTCCCCGGGGGCGGTCTCTTCGGGCGCGGTGTCCTCGGGTTCGCACTCCTCCAGGGTCGCGACGCTGGCGGGCAGGCGGGCGCGGATGCGCCCGGGCGTGCCGTGGACGCGCAGGACCACCTCGTGGCGGTACTCGGCCGCGGCGAAACGCGCCAGCAGGCGCTCGGCCGGATCCGCCGCCTCCCCGGGCGGCGCCTCGAAGGAGCCGGGCAGGGCCCTGGCGTCGGCGATCCGGTCGAGCCGGAAGGTCCGCTCCTGCCCGCAGCCGGCGTCCCGGCCGGTGACGTACCAGCGGCCCGCGTGCGCGACGATCCCGTCCGGGTGCAGGGTGCGCTCGCTGCGCCGCTGCTCGCGGTCGGTGTAGCGCAGGTGGACGGGCCGCCGGTGGCGCACCGCGTCGGCGAGGGTGAGCAGCACGGCCGCGTCCGGCGCCCCGGACCCGCCCGGCCCGCCGGGTTCGCCGGACTCGTGGGGCGCTCCGGGTTCGCCGGGTTCGCCGGGTTCGGGGGTGAAGGCGAGGGCGTCCAGGAGGGCGTCGAGGCGGCGGGCCAGGTGCGGGGGCAGGACCCGCCGGATCTTCGCCGAGGCCGTCTCGGCCGCCGTGCGCTGCGCCGGGGCGAGGCCGGTGCGGCGCCCGGCGGCCAGGCCGAGCAGCACGGCCAGCGCCTCGTCGTCGCCGAGCATCAGCGGGGGCAGGCGGTAGGTGGGGGCGAGGCGGTAGCCGCCGTAGCGGCCGCGCACCGATTCCACCGGCACGTCCAGGTCGAGGAGCTGGCCGACGTAGCGGCGCACGGTGCGCCCGTCGACGCCGAGCCGGTCGGCGAGTTCGGCGACCGTGCGGGTGCCGCCGCCCTGCAGCAGTTCCAGCAGGGTCAGCACGCGGGCGGCGGGTCGGGGCACGTCGGCAAGCCTACGGCGGATACCGGACCGGTTCTGTCCCCTATTGCTCCTAGCCTGCGAAGTGCGCCCCTTCCGGCGCGCCCTTCCCTTCGACTCAGGAGCTTTCCGTGGAGTTCGTCTCGATCCGCATCATCACCGGCGACGTCGCGCGTCTGGTCGCCTTCTACGAGCGGGCCACCGGGGCCCGCGCGGCGTGGGCCACCGAGGACTTCGCCGAGCTCCGGACCGCCGGCGCGACCCTGGCGATCGCCGGCACCCGCACCGTGCCGCTGTTCGCCCCGGGCTCGGCCCGTGCGGCGGACAACCACTCCGTGATCACCGAGTTCCTCGTCGACGACGTGGACCGCGTGCACCGGGACCTGGCCGGCGTGGTGCCCGAGTTCGTCGCCGGGCCCACCACGATGCCCTGGGGCAACCGCTCCCTGCTGCTGCGCGACCCCGACGGCAACCTGGTCAACTTCTTCACTCCCGTCACGGAGGCGGCCATCGCCAAGTTCGCCCGCTGAGCCGCCGACCCGCACCAGGCCTCCGGTGAGCGGCCGGTGCGCGCGGGCGCCGATGTGCGGACCTGCGCGCCGGGCTCGGTCGTGGTCACGCCCGCCCGTTGGGATCTCAGTGGGAGTTGTCTGCCGGAGGGCCGAGGGGCGGCGTGCGCTGGCCGTGCAGGAGGATCGGCAGGGTGCGGCCGGCCAGGGCTTCGAGGACGCGGGCGGCCTGGGCGGGGGACATCACGTTCGGGATCTCGCGCTCGGGGACGAAGCGGGCGCCGAGCAGGCCGCTCACCTTCTGCGGCGGGACGGTGAGGCGGGTCTCGTCGCGGACCGTGCCGGCGTGGAAGACCAGGTTGAGGCGCTCCAGGTAGCGGTCGGCGGGGGTGAAGTCGACGGCCGAGTAGGCGGTCATCGGCAGGTGCAGACCGGTGCTCGCGTGCAGGTGGCGGGCGGCCGCGAGGTGCGGGGGCTCGTTGGGCTTGGCGGCGCCGCCGGGCAGGAGCAGCCCGTCCATGTAGTCCGGGTCCACGAGCAGGACGTCCCCGCGCCGGTTGCGGACGAGGGCGAGACAGCCCAGCCGGCACACCGGCGGCTTCGCGAGGAGACGGGGATCGCGCATGGGGGCAGGGTTCACTTTCTGAGAGCGAGGAAGAGGACGACGGCGAAACAGGCCCACCACAAGAGCCGGGCCAGCGCGTGGAGTTCAGTCGTCATGCGTGAGGCGCTCGTACCGCAGACCCTTGCACAGCAGGTCGACGATCCGCAGGAGATCGAGGGGGCGGGCCGAGCCGAGGTCGATCAGGTAGTTGCCCGTGATCCGCCCGTACTCCCAATCGACCTCAAGGGAGGGCAACTTGGCACCACCGAGCGTGAGGACGGTGATCAGGTCGTCCAGGACGGCGGCCGCCTGCCGACGCTGCTCGGCGGTCGCCCGCGAGAGAGCCGAGGTCATCGCACCTGCTCCCCCGGCCGCGGGTGCACCTCGAAGAGGCGCCAGGCCGTGTACGCATCCGAGAAGAAGGTGAACGAGGCCAACTCACCCGTCGCGTCGGTGCACAGCCACTCCCCCGTGATCTCGTTACGCACCCGGTAGCGCTGGACGTCCGGGTCGAACCGAACCCCGTACCCGTGGGAACGGGGAACCTGGTCTTGGGCCATGGGGGAAACCCTCCGCGATCGATGTTTCACGTTCTGTGCTCATGGTGGCCCGGCATCCCCTAGCATCGGAAGCGAAATTGGACTTGTCTTCCAGGGCATCCACGTTGGAGCACCCATGGTGAACATCAAGGAAATTGATCCGGAGTCAAGCCGTTGGGGGCCCTTCGGGGTACTGCTCCGCAGGTCACGCCTGGCGCGGGGCCTCACCCAGGGCCAGCTCGCGAAGCGCATCGGATGCCACCCCTCCACGGTCTCCGTCGCTGAAACTGCCACGAAGCAGGTGTCGAGACGATTCGCTGAGAAGGCCGATGAAGTCCTCGGCACCAACGGCTCCCTGACGCTGATGTGGCTGCAGGCCTCCAACAGCGCCGGCCTCGCCGAGGGGTTCGCCGAGTTCACCAAGCACGAGTCCCAGGCCACGGAGATAAGGCTGTTTGAAATCGGCGCCATTCCTGGCTTGCTCCAGACCCGGGCCTATGCCGAGGCGGAGTTGGCCGGTGCCGTGGATCTGGGCGAGGTCACCAGCGATCAGGCCGAGGAACGTCTCGACTTCCGGATGACGAGGCAGAAGTTCCTGGAACGCACGCCGCCGCCCCTCGTCTTCGTCGCCCTCGACGAGAGCGCCCTGCGGTGGCAACTCGGCGGTCCCCGCGTCATGGTGGAGCAGCTCCAGCGGCTCGAAGACCTGGCCGAGTCGCTGCCGAACATCCTGATCCAGGTCGTCCCCTTCACCATGGGCGTCCACCGGTCGTTCCGCTCAGCCGTCACATTGCTGACCATCGGAGACAACACCCAGCTCGGATACACCGAGACACTGCACCGGGGCTTCCTCGAACGCGATCGAGCCACTGTCGTGGCGTGGCGTAGGAGATACGATCGTCTCCAGGTAGACGCACCGACCAGGGCCGACTCCCTGGCCGTGATCAGAAGCATCCGGAAGGAACTGGCACCATGAGCTCCAGCCTCGATCTGTCCTCTGCCCGCTGGGTCAAGTCCTCCCACAGCACCGACGGGGGTCAGTGCGTCGAGGTCGCTCCCGGTTTCCCGAACCTCACGCCCGTCCGCGACTCCAAGGACCCCGCCGGCCCAGCCCTCGTCTTCTCCTCCTCCGCCTGGCAGTCCTTCGTCACCGCCGTCCGCACCGGCGAGTTCGACGCCCAGTAGGCCTACTTCGCACCGGAGTGGGAAGTCGTCCCCATCGACTTCCCACTCCGTTCGCATATCCCCAACCAGGAGGACCGCCATGGACCCCGCCCACCTCACCACCTGGCGCAAGAGCACCCACAGCGGTGGCGGCGGCCAGTGCGTCGAAGTCGCCGACGGCGTCCCCGGCCTCATCCCCGTCCGCGACTCCAAAGACCCCGACGGCCCCGCCCTCCTCTTCCCCTCCGCCGCCTGGCAGTCCTTCGTCACCGCCGTCCGCACCGGCGAGTTCGACGCCCGCTGACCCCGCTCCACCGCGCCGTCACCCCTCATCCCGGGGCGACGGCGCAAACGACCTCTCGGATGCCCGGCCTGCTGCCCTCGTCACCCCGCTTGGGGCGGCGGCATCCGCACCCACCCGCCCGCACAGGAAGTCGGCCCCGCCGACTTCCCACTCCACCCACCCGATCAGGAGGGACCTCCGCGATGGACACCAACTCCCCCACCACCTGGCGCAAGAGCACCCACAGTGGGCAAGGCGGCGAGTGCGTCGAAGTCGCCGACGGCGTCCCCGGCCTCATCCCCGTCCGCGACTCCAAAGACCCCGACGGCCCCGCCCTCCTCTTCCCCTCCACCGCCTGGCAGTCCTTCGTCACCGCCGTCCGCACCGGCGAGTTCGACACCCGCTGACACCGCTCCACCGCGCCGTCACCCCGTGACGGCGGCCCGTGGTGCTCGTTAAGACCACGGCCCTGGTGCGCCGACCCGGGCCTTCTGCCGAGGAAAGGCCCGCACGCCGCCGTGAACCGCTTCGCGCCCCACCACACCCCGGTCCGTTCCGGCGAACGTCCGCCGTCAGTGGGCGAGACGCCTCCGGCGGCGCATCCGAAGGTGCTGCGGGACGAGCTGATCGCGGCGGCGGAGTGGGTCGGCGAGTACCTGGACCGGCTTGCGGACGCCCCGGTGAGCCGTCCGATGCCCGCCGAGCTGCGCGCCCGCCTGCGTGCCGGCTCGCTCGACCGGTCCGGGGGCGAGCTGAGCCGGATCCTGGACTTCGTGCGCGAGGAGATCGCCCCCTTCCCCACCGGCAACGGACACCCGGCGTTCTTCGCCTGGGTCAACTCTCCGCCCGCCCCGGCCGGCCTGATCGCCGAACTCCTCGCAGCCGCCGTCAACGCGACCTGCGGCATGGGCGACAACGCCCTCATGGACCTGGAACGCGGCACCGTGCGCACCCTCGCCGACCTCGCGGGACTGCCCGCCACCAGCGGAGGCGTCCTCACCAGTGGCGGCTCCATGGCCAACCTGCTCGCCCTGGCCACCGCCCGCACCTGGTTCCTCACCCGGCGCGGCTCCGCGGACGGCCCCGCCTACGACCGCGACCACGCCCGCCTGACCCTCTACTACAACGCCCAGGCCCACATGTCCGTCGCCAAGGCCGCGGCCTGCATCGGCATCCCCGCCCACCGCCTGCGCCCCGTCCCCGGCGACGCGCAGCACCGCCTGGACCCCGCCGCCCTACGCGCGGCCGTGACCGCGGACCAGGCCGCCGGGCTCCTGCCGTTCTGCACCGTCACCACGCTGGGCACCACCGCCACCGGCGCCGTCGACCCCCTCGAACCCGTCACCGCCCTGTGCCGGAGCACCGGGATGTGGCACCACGCCGACGGAGCCTGGGGCGGACTGGGCGCCGTGGTGCCCGCCCTGGCCCACCTCTACCGGGGCGTCGCCGCGCTGGACTCGATGACCGTGGACCCGCACAAGACCCTCAGCGTGCCGGTCGGCTGCGGTGCACTCCTGGTCACCGACCCCGAGCACCTGCACACCGCCTTCGCCCACCGCGCCTCCTACCTGACCCCGGGCGAACCCGACACCCTCCCCTGGCTCTCCCACGCCACCATCGAACTCACCCGCCCCGGCACCCGCGCCCTCGCCCTGTGGGCCACCCTGCACCACCTCGGACGCGACGGCGTCACCGCCCTGCTCCAGCACTACCTGACCCTCGCCGAGCGCCTGCGCGAGAAGATCACCGCCAGCCCCCGCCTGGAACTCGTGGCCGGCGGCCCCTGGCCCGTCGCCTGCTTCCGCCTCACCGGTACCGTCGCACCGGACGCCGACGCCCTCCACACCCGCGTCGCCCGCCGCGTCCAGACCGCCGGACGCGCCTACCTCGCCACCGTCACCGTCCACGACCGCACCGTCCTGCGCGCCTGCCTGTGCAACTACACCACCGGCGAGAGCGAGCTCGACCTGCTCCTTGGGGAGGTCCTCCGGGCCGCCGACTCCGACCGCGCGGCGCCCACCCGCCGCGGGGACGCGTGACCACCCGTCGGCAACGCCGGCCCGCCCCGTTCGACCGGGCGGTGCCGTCGCAACCGGGAACCTCTGCCGCCGGAAACCCGTGAACCAAGGGTCCACGTCGGAAGGGTCCACGTCGGAAGGAGCCCTGGCCCGCTCCGGCACACCGCCCGCGAAGCAGCCGCCCCCCTTTCGCGCTTGCCGCCCCGTGCCGCTCAGGAAGTCGGCTCCGCCGACGTCCCACTCCCCCGCCCGGGGCCTTGCCGCGCCGCCCCCGGCCCGCAGGCGGGCGGCGGCCTCCTGCCGTGGCAGCGGGCCGTGTGCGAGGCGCAGGTCCCGCAGGTGGCGGGTGGCGGCGCCGGCCGGCGGGCCCGCCGGCAGGGCGGGCAGGTCCGTGATCGCCCTGCCGTCCAGGGCCGCCGGGAGGCCCTGGAGCCTCCTGCCGCGCTCGAACCGCTCGGCGGCCCGCTCCTGCCTCCGCCGCTCCTCGTGCCACGCGTCCCGGGCGGCCGCCAGCCGGCCCCCGGTGTCCTGCCCCCAGCCCAGTCCCACCGCCAGGAACAGGTCGTGGCGCTGCGCGTGATCGCCGCCGTCCGGGACGGCGCCGAGCAGCGCGAGCGCGGCGTTGAGCGGCCACCCGTGCCCCGGGCCGGTGGTGAGGTCCCGGGTGCGCACCGGCCCCCGCCCCGCCGCACGGACGCGGCCCGCCACGCGCCGCCCGCGTGGAAGTCCGCCTCCACGGGGGCGAGCGGAACGCCCCGGGACCAGTCGGCCAGCGCCCGCTCCAGCGCCGGCGCAGCGGGGCGGCGGCGGTCTGCGGGGTGACGCCGGTGCGGCTCCTGAGCAGGCCGAAGTCCCCGAGGACGGTGTTGAGTTCGTACGGCACCCCGTGGGGTGGCGGCCGGGGGTGTCGGCCTCGCCGGCGTCCCGTTCCCGTCCGTACGAGGAGGACCGCCCGGGAGCTCCGCCGGGGTCCCTCTGGCGCCGCTGAACGATCTCTGACACCATCTCAGCCGACGTGAACGAACGTGCACCTACCGTTCACGCAGCCTGCACAATTCCCGAGTCGCCGAGACGATCTGAGGCCTGCCATGAAGACCTTACGGACCCACACCTCGCACCTGGTGACGGTCGTGCTGCTGCTCCTGGGCATGATGACCGCCGCGAGCGCGCAGGCGCAGGCGGCCCCGCAGCGGGCCACCGGCAGCACCACGATCTGCTCCTTCTCCCCCATACCCGCCGGGTGGGTCGTCACCAGCTCGTACAGCAGCTGGGGCTGTCCCGGCTCCGGCGTCTCGTACACGATCACCGACACCGCCGGGCAGACCAACCTCACCATCTGCTCCTTCTCCCCCAAGCCGGCCGGGTGGGTGGTGACCAGCTCGTACACCACGAGCAACTGCGCGGGCAGCGGCGTCGCCTACGGCTTCCACAACGTGGCCAACGACCTCAACGTCGGCGCGTGCTCGATGACCCCGATCCCGGCGGGCTGGATCATCACCAGCTCGTACAGCAGCAGCAACTGCGCGGGCACCGGCGTCGCCTACAGCCTGCACAACACCGTCAACGACACCAGCGCCGGCGCCTGCTCGATGACCCCGGTGCCCGCCGGATGGGTCGTCACCAGCTCGTACAGCAGCGGCAACTGCGCGGGCACCGGCGTCGCCTACACCCTCGTCAAGATCACCACGCAGACCTCCGCCGTGGTCTGCTCCTTCTCCCCGCTGCCCGCCGGCTGGGTGGTCAGCAGCTACTACCCCAGCAGCAACTGCTACGGCAGCGGCGTCGCCTACTCCATCCGCAAGGCCTGACGCCGCCCGGCTCACCGGACGGCGGGAACGGCGGGGCCGCCCGGCCGCCCGGGAGCGCGTCAGCCCTCCCGGCCCGGGCGGCCCCGCCGAGCGCGTCCTCGCGGCCCGGCCGCAACCGGGGCGATGAGCGGCGAGAGCGGGTTCGGCCCGGGCCTCCCGGCCGGCGCGGAGGCGGGCGCGGCGGTGCCCGGCGTGGTGGGGCGGCTCACCGGGCGGGCCCGCACCGACGGCGTCCACGGCGCGGCCCGCACCGCACCGCACCGCACCGCGCCGCCGGCGCGGGACCGACGGACACCGGTCAACCGGCATCGCCGCGATGACACCTTCGAGTTGGATTCATCCGGATCATCCCCGTTCCGCGCCGGACAGGAACGATCATCGGGACCCGTGCCTACCTTATGCCGACCGGCGGTCGACGTGCCCGAGCACGTGATCACGCTGCAGCAGACCCTCGACCTCACCCGGTCCGTCCATGCCGACCACCCCCAACTCCCCCTCGCCCTACGCCTGATCGAGAACACCGGCGTCCGCACCCGCCATCTCGTCCAACCGATCGACGAGACGCTGCGCCACCGCGGGTTCGAGGCCCGCAACCGGCGCTACGAGGCGGAGGCGAAGGAGCGGGTGCCACCGGTGGTCCACCGGGCCCTGGCCCACGCCGGCCTGACGGCCCGGGACATCGACCTGATCGTCTACGTGTCCTGCACCGGCTTCATGATGCCCTCCATGACCGCCTGGATGATCAACACCCTGGGATTCCGCTCCGACACCCGGCAGCTGCCGATCGCCCAACTCGGCTGCGCCGCCGGCGGTGCGGCGATCAACCGGGCCCACGACTTCTGCACCGCCTACCCCGGCGCCAACGCGCTGATCGTCGCCTGCGAGTTCTGCTCGCTCTGCTACCAGCCGACCGACCTGTCCGTGGGCACCCTGCTGTCCAACGGACTGTTCGGCGACGCGGTGGCGGCCACCGTCGTCCGCGGCCACGGGGGCACCGGCATCCGGCTGGAGCGCAACGGTTCCCACCTGGTGCCCGACACCGAGGACTGGATCGCCTACAGCGTCCGCTCCACCGGCTTCCACTTCCTCCTGGACCGGCGCGTCCCGGGCACCATGGAGCCGCTCGCACCGGTCCTGACCGAGCTGGCCGGCCGGCACCGCTGGGACGCCTCGGCGCTGGACTTCTACATCGTCCACGCCGGCGGCCCGCGCATCCTGGACGACCTGGGCACCTACCTCGGCGTCCCACCGCAGGCCTTCCGCTTCAGCCGGGCCACCCTCACCGAGTACGGGAACATCGCCAGCGCCGTCGTACTGGACGCGCTCGGCCGGCTGTTCGACGAGGGCGGGGCCCCGGAAGGTGCCAAGGGCCTGATCGCCGGCTTCGGCCCCGGCATCACCGCCGAGATCGCCCTCGGCCGGTGGACCACCCAGCGCGTGCGCGACCGGCCGGTGGCCGCCGCCGCGCTCGACCTCGCGCGCTGAGCCGCCCCACCGCCGCCTCCCCGACCCCGGAAGACCCCGATGACCGTCGTCCCCCCGCCCCCCGTCCACTTCTGGGCCCCGCCCGACCTGCCCGGCCTCACCTTCGACCCGATGCTCGCCCGCCTGCTGCACGAGGAACCGGTCTCCCGGATCCGCCTGCCCAACGGCGAGGGCCACGCCTGGCTGGTGACCCGCCACGAGGACGTCAAGTTCGTCTCCGTCGACCCCCGGTTCAGCCGGCAGGCCGTCGTCGGCCGACCGGTGACCAGGCTGGCCCCGCACTTCATCCCGCTCGACGGCGCGGTCGGGTTCGCCGACCCGCCGGACCACACCCGGATGCGGCGGGTGGTCGCCAAGGCGTTCACCGCCCGCAGCATGCGCCGACTGCACGACCGGGCGCAGGACCTGGTCGAGGGCCTGCTCGACACCCTCGAACGGCACGGGCCGCCGGCCGACCTGGTGGCCCACCTCCACCGCCCGTTCCCCCTGGCCATGGTCAGCGAGCTGATGGGCGTGCCGGCCGAGGACCGGGACGAGATGGCCGCCTGGTCGGAGACCGTCATCTCCGCCGCCCACGGCCGCGAGGCCAGCGAACGCGCCAAGGCCGAACTGGCCGCGTACTTCACCGCCCTGCTCGCCCGCCGCCGCACCGACCCCCGCGAGGACCTCACCAGCGTGCTGGCCGAGGCCACCGACGCCGGCGTGCTCGCCGAGCACGAGGCCGTCGCACTCGCCGGGCTGGTCCAGATCAGCGGCGCCCACGCCGTGCGCAACAACAGCGCCAACATGGTCTACGCCCTGCTGACCCGGCCCGCCCACCTGGCCCGGCTGCGCGCCGAACCGGCCCTCCTCCCGCAGGCCGTCGAGGAGTTGCTGCGCTACATCCCGCACCGCAACGCCGTCGGCCTGTCCCGGATCGCCCTGGAGGACGTCGAGGTCGGCGGCGTGCTGATCCCCGCGGGCGAGGCGGTGTACGTGTCGTACCTGACCGCCAACCGGGATCCGCAGGTCTTCGCCGACCCCGAGGAGCTGGACTTCGACCGCACCGACAACCCGCACCTCGCCTTCGGCCACGGCCCGCACTACTGCCCGGGCGCGGCGCTCGCCCGGATGGAGTCCGAGATCATCCTCGGCTCGCTGTGGCGCCGCTTCCCGCGGCTGCGGCTGGCCGTACCCGAGGAGCAGCTGCGCTGGCAGCGCGGCGCGCTGATCCGCGGGCCCGAAGCCCTGCCGGTCGCATGGTGACCGCGCACCGGTCCGCGCGGGAGCAGGCCCCGGGCCGGCCGTACCGGGCCGAGGGCCTGGTGGTCCCGCCCGGTGGCGGACGCACCATCGAAACCGCCGCCCAGCAGGTCACCTTCAAGGTCACCGGGGCGCACTCGCGCACCGCGTCCACGTTCGAGGTCGTGGTGCCGCCGGGGTTCGACGTCGGCGCCCACACCCACCGCCACAGCGAGGAGTTGTTCTACGTGCTCGAGGGCGAGCTCGACGTGCTCGCCTTCGAGCCGAAGCTGCGCACCCGCGACGACTGGCACGGCTGGGAGTCGCACACCGGGCAGCGCCCGGTGCGGGCCACCGCCGGCACCCTGATCCTGGTGCCGGCCGGCTGCCCGCACGCCTTCGCCAACCCCACCGGGCGCCCGGCCCGGATGCTGTTCCAGGCCGCGCCGCCACCCGGTCACGAACGCTACTTCGAGGAACTGCTGGAACTGCTCGACGCCGACGGCGGGATCGACCGGCACACCGTGGCCGAGCTGCGCCGCCGCTACGGGATCGAGCAGCTCACTCCCCTGCGGCACACGCCGCCGGCCGCCGGCCGCGGGACGGGGGACGCCCGATGACGCCGAGCCGTGCGCACGGGCCCGCGCCGGCGACGGCCGGCGCGGGCGTCCACGACTGGCCGGTGGACCACCTGGACGCCCTGGAGTTCGACCCGCTGCTGCACCGGCTGCTGCGCGAGGAGCCGGCCGCGAGGATCCGGCTGCGGTTCGGCGAGGGCCACGCCTGGCTGCTGACCGGGTACGAGGACGTCAAGGCGGTCACCGCCGACCCGCGGTTCAGCCGGGCGCTGACCGTCGACCGTCCGGTGACCAGCATGACCCCGCACCGCCTGGCCCCGGCCGGCGGCATCGGACGCACCGACCCGCCCGACCACACCCGGCTGCGCCGGCTCGTCGCCCAGGCCTTCCACCGCAAGCGCGTGGCCGAACTGCGGATCGGGGCGCAGGCGAGCGCCGACCGGCTGGTGGGCGCGATGGTGCGCCAGGGACCGCCCGCCGAGCTGACCGGGAGCCTGACCGGCCCGCTGCCGGAACGGGTCGTCGGCACGCTGCTGGGCCTGCCGCCGGCCGATCTGCCCCGGCTGCAGCAGTGGCGCGCCGTGATCCTCTCCAGCAGCCGTTCCCCGGACGAGGGCAACGCGGTCAAGGCCGAGATCGCCCGGTACTTCGGGGAGTTGGCCGACCACCGGCTGCGCCACCGGGGCGACGACCTGTTCAGCGAACTGGTCGCCGCCCACGCGGACGGCGCGCTGAGCCGCCCGGAGCTGGTCTCGCTGTCGGTGATGGTCGTGCTCAACGCCCTGGACCAGGTCCGCAACCAGACCTCGACCATGGTCTACACGCTGCTCACCCACCCCGGGCAGCTGGAGCGGCTGCGGGCCGAACCGGCCCTGCTGCCGGCCGCCGTCGAGGAGCTGCTGCGGTTCATCCCGCAGCGCAACGGTGTCGGCCTGCCCCGGATCGCCACCGAGGACGTCGCCGTCGCCGGCGCCCTGATCCGGGCCGGCGAGGCGGTGTACGTCTCGTACCTCGCCGCCAACCGGGATCCGCGCGTCTTCACCGACCCGGACCGCCTCGACCTCACCCGCGACGAGGCACCGCACCTGGCCTTCGGACACGGCGCGCACTACTGCGTCGGGGCGGCGCTCACCCGGATGCAGGCGCAGGTCGTTCTCGGCACCCTGCTGCGGGAGTTGCCGGGCCTGCGGCTCGCCGTGCCGCCGGAGCGGGTGAGCTGGCACCGCGGCACCGTCAACCGAGGGCCCGAGACCCTGCCGGTGACCTGGTGAGAGCCGTCCTCGGCAGGTGACCGGCCCGGCCGGCGGGCGGGGCGGTCACGGCACCGGGCGAGGACGGGTCCGGGCTCGACGCACGGCTCGCCGACCGGGCCCGCCTGGCCGGCGCAGCGGCGGCGCCGGCCAGGCGGGCCCGGTCGACGGCGGTCGGCCTGCCCCCGCGCGGCGGGGGCAGCCGGTCGCCGGGCGCTGTCCGGGGTCTTCCTCGCCGGGTACACCCCCCTGCTTCGTCCAGCTGGAGGCCCGGCTGGAGGGTGGAGCGGCCCGCCCTCCTGCGGACCGTGCGGCGCGAGACCGGGAGCGGCTGCCGGGTCCGGGTCGCCGTGGAGAGCGTCGCCGAACCCGCCGACGCCGCGGGCGGGCAGGCGCGCTTCAGCGCCCCGCGGGACGGCCCCCCGCCACCTCGGGCTGTCCGCTTCGAGGGGCACACCCTCACCCCACCCGGCCCGCGCCGCCGGTCACGACGCGCCACTGCCGCGCCCGCGGCGCAGCGAGGAGGGCGGCGTGTTCGACCGCTTCGCCGAGCTCGGCGAGGAACCCGGGTCCCGGGGCGGCGGCATCCGTACCGGCCCGGACCGCGCACGGGCAGTGGGCCCCGCCGACGTCTCCCTCCACCCGGCCGAAGCAGGGGCCCTGCCCTGCCCGGGGGCTCCCGTGACCCCGAGGGGGCCGGCCCTGTTCTTCCCTCGCCCTCACCCGCCCCACGGCACCTGGCGGTGCCGGCGGCCCGTGGGCTGTCCGGCGCGGGCGTCGGCGCGGGCTGCGCCGTCCGGGGCTGCGACGATGGGCTTTTCACCGGAGGAGGGGGGCCTGCATGGAGCTGAGGCAGCTGCGCTGCTTCGTCGCCGTCGCCGAGGAGCTGCACTTCGGGCGGGCGGCCGAGCGGCTGCTGCTGGGGCAGCCCGCGGTGAGCCAGCAGGTGCGGCGTCTGGAGCGGGAGTTGAAGGTCGAGCTGTTCGACCGCTCGCCGCGGCACGTGCGGCTGACCGCGGCCGGGCAGCGATTCCTGCCGGCCGCCCGGGACGTGTTGGCGGCCGAGGACGCGGCGCGCGCGCTGGCCGCCGGTCTGGCCGCGCCCGGCGTGCTGCGGCTGGGCACCGTCACCGGGCTCGGCGAGCGCCTGGAGGTGATCCTGGACGCCTACGAGCGCGGGGCCCCGGGCGTGCGGGTGGAGCTGCACGCCGTCCCGGTGCGCGAGCGCCTGGCCCGGCTGGCCGACGGCCGCCTGGACGCCGCGTTCGTCCGCGGCGCCGCCCCCGAGGGCGCGGACGGCGGCGGGGGGCTGCGGTTCCTGCCGGTGTGGCAGGAGGAGCTGGTGATCGCGCTGCCGGCCCGGCACGCCCTGGCCGAGCGGGCCGAGGTCGATCTCGCGGACCTCGCCGCGCTGCCGCTGCGGATGACCGAGCGCCGCAACCACCCGGCGCTGGTGGACCTGGTCGCCGCCGCCTGCGCGCGGGCCGGTTTCACCCCCGTCGCCGGGCCGCCGCACGGCACCCTGCAGGACACCCTGGCCTCGATCGGCACCGGAGAGCCGATGTGGACGGTGGTGTACGGCGCGAACGCGCGGATGACCAATGCCCGCCGGATCGCCTTCCGGCCGTGCCGCACGCCGCTGGCGCTGGCGACCTGGCTGGCGGTGCGGCGCGGCGCGCCGCCGCCCCGGCTGCTGCTGCAGGCCTGCCGCCGGGGCGCCGCGGCCGCCGGCGATCACGATTCGTGATCGCTGCCGGTGCGGATCGGGTCTGGGTGCGGGGGCCCGGATCGGGTGGACTGGTCGCAGGCCGGGGAACCACCCGGCCCGGGGATCGCCGGGACCGCCGGGATCACCGCAGGACCACCGGTCAGGAGCCGAGCATGCCGATCGTCACCATCCAGCAGGGCCCGCGCGAGGCGGGGCAGAAGCGCGCGCTGGTCGAGAAGGTCACCGGGGCCTTCGTCGAGGCGCTGGGGGTTCCGGCCGAGAGCGTGTCGGTGTGGATCCAGGAGTACCCGGCCGAGAACTGGGGCACGGCCGGCAAGCTCACCGCCGACCGGTAGCCCCACCCCGCGAGCAAGGCCCCGCCGCCCGGCCACTGCGGGCGCCGGGGCCTTCCCGCGTGCGGGGCCGTGGTGCTCAGGGACCGAGTTCCAGGATGCGTACCGGCTCGCCCTTCCAGCGCAGGGGGTCCGCGGTCGCGACGAACGCCCCGTCAGGACGCTCGGGCGTGGGGGCCGCCGCGTGGCGGACGTGAGCCTGCGCCCAGGTGGAGTCGGAGGCCACGGCGAGAGCGGCGGCGAGGTCCAGGTCCAGCACGGTGACGGCCGGCAGGGCGGCCAGGTGCTCGGCCGTCCCGGGACGCTCGCGGTCCGCTTCCACCAGGGCGCAGGCCGGCGCGTGGAGATACCAGCCCTGCTCGGCGTGTGCGCGGTGGATGAGGCGGGAGGCGAGGAGGTTGCCGCGGCCCGCCGCGACCATCGCGGTGGCGTCCAGGACGACGTGCAGAGCGTTCACCGCCCGGCCGCCTCGGACAGGCGGCGGTCCAGTTCGGCGTCCAGTGCGGCGGTGTGGGCGGCGTCGGGGTCGTAACCGTTCCACCCCTTCAGCAGGCGACGGGCCTGCTCCGCCCGTTCGGCCCGTTCGTCCGGTGTCAGCAGGTCCTCGGCCAGGCGAGAGAGGTAGGCCCGCAGGGACAGGTGCTCACCGGCGGCGATCTCGGCCAGGCGGTCGCGCGCCTCGGCGGGAATGCGGATGTTCGCGTCGGCCATGTCGGCTCCTTCCGTTCATCCACAGCATACGGGTACGTACCCGTACCCGTCCGGGTTTCCGCCGTCTCCGGGGCCCGGAGGGGGCGGGTGGCCCCGGAGGCGGCGGGGGTCAGACGGCGGCGAGCACCGATGCCCCGGTGGTGGCCGGGGTGGGGGCGGGGCGGGTGCGGCAGTCGTCGGTGAAGGCGAGGGCGCGCAGGTGGTAGGGGCGGGCGGCGTGGCCCAGGGAGAGGTTGTGGCCGGCGCCGTGGGCGGTGACGAGGTGGGCCAGGCCCGGGGGGAAGGCGGCGGTCAGGGCGGCGCGGTGGGGGGCGTCCAGGCGCCACCAGTGCTCGTGTTCGGCGATGGTCAGGCGCACCGGGACGCGGACGCGGGCGGCGAGGGCGGTGTAGCGGGCGGGCCAGGTGGCCAGTTCGCGGGATTCGAGGGCGGGGACGGGGGTGAGCAGGGTGCGGGCGGCGTGGAAGGTGCCGGGCGGGTAGAGGCCGAGGGGGCCCCAGTTGAGGCGGCCGCCGCCGGCGAGGTCGTCGGGGCGGTCCCAGGCGCCGGGGGCGTAGTGCTGGGCGAGGCCGTTGATGTCGGCGCCGAGCAGGGGCAGGCGGGGGTCGGCGGGCCAGTGGGCGGCGAGGTGGAGGGCGATCTTGCCGCCGAAGGAGTGGGCGAGGAGCTGGACGCCGGCGCCGGTGGGGTGGGCGCGGGCGTAGTCGGTGAGGGCGGCGTGGAGGGTGGCGGCCTGGTCGGCGATGAGCTGGCCGTGGGGCAGGCGGTGGGCGGAGGCGCCGTGGCCGGGGCGGTCGACGGCCAGGACGGTGTAGCCGAGGTCGGCGGCGAGGGTGAGCAGGCTGGTGTCGGGGTGGGCGGGGCCGGCGAAGTAGGCGGCGCGCATGCCGCGGCCGTGGATGGCCAGCAGGACGGCTTTGGGTTCGCCGTGTTCGGGTTCGGCGACGAGGGCGGAGAGGGGGATGCCGGCGGCGTCCAGGACCAGGGAGCGGGTGCGCAGCGGGTCGGTGGTCATGCGGCGGCTCCGGTGCGGGCGGTGTCGAGGGCGGCGAGCCAGCCGGTGAGGTCGGTGGTGCGCATGAGGGCGGTGCCGACGAGGAGTGCGGCGTAGCCGGCGTCCAGGAGGCGGGCGGCGGTGTGGGGGTCGGTGATGGCGGAGGCGGAGACGGGGGCGCGGCAGCCGGTGGCGCGGACGGCGGGCAGCAGGCGCAGGCTGCGTTCGAGGTCGCCCCGGTCGCGTTCGCGGGTGCGGATGTCTTTGTTGTTGACGGCGATGACGCAGTTCTCGGGGTGGGGCAGGTGGTCGAGTTCGCGTTCGTCGGTGATTTCGACGAAGGGGGTGAGGGCGAGGTCGTGGGCGCAGGTGACCAGGCGTTTGAGGGAGGTGGCGGGGAGCAGGGCGGCGGTGAGCAGGACGGCGGAGGCGCCCATGGCGCGGGCTGCTTCGAGCTGGGCGGGGCGGGTGAGGAAGTCTTTTTGGAGGACGGGCAGGGTGGTGGCGGCGGTGACGTCGCGCAGCAGGCGGGTGGTGCCGCCGAACCAGCGGCCGGTGACGACGGACAGGCAGGGGGCGCCGGCGTGTTCGTAGCGGGTGACGAGGTCGGTGACGGTGCGTTCGCCGATCAGGTCGTTGCCGTGGGGGTCGCGGAGTTTGACTTCCATGACCAGGGGGCGGCGGGCGGCGAGGAGGGCGTCGACGAAGCCGCCGGGTGCGCGGGTGTCGGCGGGCGCGGCGGCGGGCACGTCGGCGGCGGGGGTGGGGGTGCTCATAGGGCGGCCTCCTGCAGGCGCGGGTGCCAGGCGCGGGTGAGGGCGGTGACGGCGTCGCGGGTGAGGCGGCCGGTGCGGTCGCGGGCGGCGGTGTCGATGTCGGCGCCGGCGTACAGGGGGTGGTCGGTGACGGTGCGGTAGGTGTCGCGGTTGGCGGTGTTGAGGCCGCCGGCGAGGAGGAAGGGGGTGCGCAGGCGTGGCAGGAGGGCGTGGACGTGGGCGGGGTCCAGGCTCTGGCCGGTGGAGCCGACGCGGCCGTCGTCGGTGACGGTGTCCAGGAGGAACAGGTCGGTGCCGGCGCGTTCGAAGGCGGGGGTGAAGGCGCGTTCGAGGCAGCGTCCGCGGGAGAGGTGGAGGACTTTGACGAGGACGGCGTAGGGCAGGCGGGTGCGCAGGTCGGCGACGAGGGCGGGGCTCTGGTAGGCGTGGAGCTGGATCCAGCGGATGCCGGTGGCGCGGGCGAGGCGGGCGAGGTGTTCGGCGTCGTCGAGGAAGGTGACGAGGACGGGTTCCAGGCCCAGGCGGATGGCGGTGGCGGCGAGGTCGGCGAGGTGGGCGGCGTCGAGGTCGGCGGGGCCGCCGGGCACGCCGTGCCACAGGCCGACCAGGGTGGGGCCGGTGTCGGCGAGCAGGGCGAGGTCGGCGCGGGTGCGGGCGCCGCAGACTTTGAGGTGGCCGGGGCGCACGGGGGCGGGGGCGAGGGCGGGGGCGGTCATTTGCCCAGTCCCAGCATGGCGGCGATGCGGTTGTACTGGATCTCGTTGCTGCCGGAGTAGATGGTGCCGGCGACGGCGTTGCGGACGTCCTTCTCCAGTCCGTATTCGGACATGTAGCCGTTGCCGCCGAAGACCTGGACGGCGGCCAGGGAGGTGGCGAGGTTGGATTCGCTGGTGAGGAGTTTGGCGATGGCCATGTCGACGGTGACGTTGTCGCCGGCTTCGAGGCGCTGGGCGGTGTCGTAGAGCCACTTGCGGGCGGTTTCGAGGCGGATCTTGGTGTCGACGATCTTGTTGGCGACGGACTGGTAGGAGCCGATGGGCTTGCCGAAGGACATGCGGGTCTTGGCGTAGTCCAGGCAGCGGGCCAGGCGGTGCTGCATCTCGCCGGTGTTGACGATGAAGGAGTAGAGGATCTCGCGTTTCATGACGTGGTCGAGGACCATGAAGCCGCCGCCGACGCGGCCCAGGACGCGGTCCTTGGGGACGCGGACGCCGTCGAGGAAGAGTTCGGACAGCGGGGAGGTGCGCAGGCCCATCTTCTTGATGGGGTTGCCGCAGGTCAGGCCGGGCATGTCGGCGTCCAGGAGGAAGGCGGTGACGCCGAGGGCGCCGCCCTGGGGGTGGGTGCGGGCGTAGACGACGATGACGTCGGCGACGGGGCCGTTGGAGACGAAGGTCTTGGCGCCGGTGAGGATGAAGTCGTCGCCGTCGCGCACGGCGCGGGTGCGCATCTGCATGGCGTCGGAGCCGCTGTCGGTCTCGGTGATGGCGTGGGCGCCGATGGCGTCGCCGGAGGCGATGCGCGGCAGGTAGGCCTCTTTGAGGGCGGGTGAGCCGAAGGCCTGCAGGGGGACGCCGGTGGAGGCGATGGAGGTGGTGACGGAGAAGTTGAGGCCGCCGTCGCGGCAGGTCTGTCCGAGGCCTTCGAGGACGTACATGGTGGTGAGCAGGGACTGGCCCAGGCCGCCGTAGCGTTCGTCGAAGGGCAGGGAGAGGATGCCGGTCTTCTGGATCAGGCGCCACTTGTCGTGGGAGAAGGCGGCCTGTTCGTCGCCTTCGATGTGGCCGGCGCTCAGGTCGTCGCCGAAGCGGGCCAGGCCCTCGCGCAGGGCCTTCTGGTCGGCGTTCCAGCGGATCACGGTGTTGCCGCCTTCCTCCCGGGGCCCGCCGGCGGCGGGGGCCCGGGGTGGCAGGGCCGGCGACGGGTGGGTCGCCGGCGCTCGTCTGAACAGAAGGTCTCGCCTTAGTAGGCGGAGGAGGAGTGGGCGTCGAGCTGGTGGACCTCGTCGCCGCGCAGGGCCGGGGAGAAGACGCAGACCAGGCGCAGGTCCTCGTGGGGGCTGGCGACCAGGTAGTGGGCGTCGTGCTGGTCGAGGGCGTACATGCGCCCGGGGGTGATGGGGTGGGAGTTGCCGTCCATGTCGATGACCTCGCCGGAGCCGGCGATGCAGTAGCAGGCCTCGAGGTGGTTGCGGTACTCCAGGCGGGACTTGGTGCCGGCGTTGACGACGGTGTCGGTGAGGCTGTAGCCGAGGCCGTCGCTCTCCAGGAGGAAGCGGCGGGACAGGCCGTTGCCCCACTGGACGGTCTTCACGTCGGCGATGTCGCGGATCAGCATGCCGGTTGTTCCTCTCGGTCGGTGGTGCGTGCGGGGGTGAGGGTGGTGCGTCCGCCGGCGGCGTCCGGGTGCGGGGGACGGTCGGGGCGGAGGTCGGTGAGGAAGGCGCTCAGTTCCTCGACGGGGTCGAGGCCTTCGGTGTGGGCGTGTTCGATGCGGGCCACGGCGGCGGAGCCGACGATGGCGGCGTCGGCGCCGGATGCGGCGACGGCCTTGAGGTCGGCGGCGGTCTTGACGCCGAAGCCGACGGCGACGGGGGTCGCGGGGGCGGCGGTGCGCAGCGCGGTGACGGTGTCGGTGAGGGCGTGGTGGCCGGTGGCGGGGGTGGTGCCGGAGCGGCCGTAGTGGGCGACGAGGTAGACGTAGGCGCCTTCGGCGTCGCGGGCGGCGGCGGTGAGGACCTCGGGGGTGGAGGCGGGGTAGCAGGTGGTGACCTGGGGCAGGTGCTGGGTGCGCAGGGCGTGGTGCCAGGCGGGGCGCAGGCGTGGGGGCAGGGCGTGGACGAGCAGGGCGTGGGCTCCGGCGTCGGCGACGGCGCGGGCGGTGGCGGCGGGGTCGCGGTGGCGCAGGCTGTGGCTCCAGTCGGCGAGCAGGGCGACCTTGAGGCGGGTGAGGTGGGGGGTGAGGTCGGCGAGTTCGGCGAGGACGGTGTCCAGGGTGGTGCCGGCCTGGAGGGCGCGGGTGGCGGAGCGGCGGATGACGGGGCCGTCGGTGGGTGAGTTGGGGAAGGGGACGGCGAGTTCGAGGACGTCGACGCCGTGGGTGTCGAGCATGCGGGCGAGGTCGGTGAGGCGGCCCGGGGGGTCGCCGGCGTTGAGGAAGACCGCGAGGCCCAGCTCGTCGTGGGGGAAGAGCGGGGGGTGGGGGTCAGACACCGGCGGTCTCCTGGTGGCGGGCGCCGAGGCGTTCGGCGAGGGAGCGGGGGGCGCCGTCGGCGAGCGCGTCCAGGGCGGTGGTGTAGGCGGTGGCCCAGCGGGTGTGGCGGCCGGAGGCGAGGGCGAGGGCGGCGGCGTTGAGGGCGATGGTGCGGGTGGCGGTCTCGCCGGCGCGGCCGGTGAGGGCGCGCAGGAAGTGGCCGGTGAGGTCGTCGGGGTGCGGGGCGAGGTCGGCGAGGGTGCCGGTGGCGGGGGCGACGGCTCCGGCGGGCAGGTGGATGGCGCCGGTGGGGGTGTGCAGGGTGTTGTCGGCGAAGGGCAGGAGCTCGTCGGCGCCGGCGCTGTTGTGGGCGATCCACACGGTGCGGCGGGTGTCCTTGGCGGCGAGGTGGCGCAGGGCGTCCAGGGGTGCGGCGGCGCTGGCGCCGGTGAGCTGGGCGGTGACGGGGACGGTGGCGAGCAGCGGGCCGAGGGTGTTGAGGAAGGCGCCGAAGGGTTTGAGGGTGAGGGGGTAGAGGGTGCGGGCCAGGCGGGTGAGGGCCGGCGGGTAGACGTGGGGGCCGGCGAAGGCGATGCCGTGGCGGGCGAGGTGGTCGGCGGTGTGGGTGTGGCCGGAGGTGAGGGTGATGCCGAGGCGTTCGAGGAGGTCGACGGAGCCGGCGGCGCTGGTGTAGGCGCGGGATCCGGTCTTGACGACGGGGATGCCCATGGCGGCGGCGGTCAGGGCGGCGGCGGTGGAGAGGTTGAAGGTGGCGGGGCCGCCGCCGGTGCCGACGATGTTGACGCTGGCGGGGTGGGCGGGGCCGGGGTCGGGGGCGCGTTCGGTGAGGGAGGTGGTGAGGGCGGCGAGGGTGGCGGTGTCGGGCAGGCGGGTGGTGAGGCTGGCCAGCAGGGCCGCCGCCTGGGCCCGGTCGCTGTCGCGGGCCGGGCCCAGGGTGCGGTGTTCCAGCTGGTCCCACCACGTGCGCCAGGCGTCCAGGGGTACCGGGCGGCCGGCGAGGAGTGCGGTGAGGGCCGGGTGCATGGGATCAGCCGCCCACCGTGGCGGTGGCCGCGGTGCGGCGGGCGGTGATGAAGGCGTCGATGGCGGCGACGGAGCGGAAGTTGTTGGGGTCCAGGTCGGTGTCGTCGACGGGCAGGGAGAAGTGGTCCTCGACCCAGGCGATGAGTTTGAGGACGCCGAGGCTGTCGATGACGCCGTCGGAGAGCAGGTCGTGGTCGTCGGCGAGCTGCTCGGGGGTGACGTCGGGCAGGAATTCCTCGATCAGGAACCGCTTGATCTGGGTGATGTTGCTCATGGTGGCAACTCCCTTGCGTGAGTACGGGATTGGTGATTCGTGGTGCGGATGCGGGGGGGTTCAGGTGGCGGCGGGCAGGACGGCTTTGCGGTCGACCTTGCCGGTGGCGGTCTTGGCGAGCGGCTCGTCGTGGATGGCGAGTTTCTCGGGGACGGCGGCGCGTGGCAGGTTGCGGGCCAGGTGCTCGCGCAGGGTGAGGGTGTTGAGGGTGGAGCCGGGGGCGCGCTGGACGGCGGCGTGCAGGCGTTTGCCGGTGAGCGGGTCGGGGGCGGCGGCGACGGCGGCTTCGCGGACGTCGGGGTGGGCGAGCAGGACGCGTTCGACTTCGGCGGTGTTGACGGCCACGCCGCGGACCTTGACCTGGAAGTCGGCGCGGCCGGTGAGGTGGACGCGGCCGTGGTCGTCGCGGGTGACGAGGTCGCCGGTGCGGAACCAGCGCCGGCCGGGTCCGGCGCCGTCGGGCTGGGTGGTGAAGCGGCCGGTGTCGCGGGAGCGGTCCAGGTAGCCGGCGGCCTGGAAGGGGGTGGAGACGTAGAGTTCGCCGCTGCCGGGGCCCTCCAGGGGGGTGCCGTCGGGGGTGGCGATGAGGGTGCGCACGCCGGGCAGGGGCTGTCCGATGGGCACGGGCAGGGCGGCGGCGGCGTCCAGGCGGTCCAGGCGGTGCAGGAAGCTGTCGTTGGTCTCGGTGCAGCCGTAGATGTTGTAGAGGCGGGCGTTGGGCAGCAGGGCGGGCAGGGCGGCCAGGGTGCGGGCGTCGATGGCGTCGCCGGTGAACGCGGCGTGCTCGACGCTGTCCAGGGCGGTCTGTGTCCCGGTGGCCTGTGTCCCGGCGGCCTGTGTTCCGGCGGCCTGGGCGAGCAGGGCGTAGGCGAGGGGGACGGCCTGCAGGACGTGCGGGCGGTGGCGGGTGAGCTGGGCGAGCAGGTGGCGGGCGTTCAGGGCGTGGGCGGGGTCGATGAGCAGGCAGGTGCCGCCGGCGGCGAGGGTGGCCCACACGTCGAGCAGGGCGAGGTCGAAGTTCAGCGGGGCGTAGTTCGCCACCGTGCGGCCCGGTCCGAGGTCGAAGGTGTCGTGGGCCCAGGCGGTGAAGCGGTCGACGGCGCTCTGGGCCAGCGGCACGATCTTGGGCAGGTCGGTGGAGCCGGAGGTGGTGAGCATGAAGGAGGTGCCGGCCGCGAGGGTGGGCACCGGCGCGGGCTGGGCCGGGCGGGGCAGGCGGGGGGTGTCCTGTCCGGTGGGGGCGAGCACGTGGCGGGCGCCGGCCTGGGCGAACAGGGCGGCGAGCAGGGCCGGGGCGAGCTGCGGGGAGGGCAGCAGGAAGGGGCGGCGTTCCTGCAGGCAGGCCAGGACCAGGGCGATCGCCTCGGGGGACTTGACGGCGAGCAGGCCCACCGGCTCGCCCGGGGCGAGGTCCAGGGCCTGCAGGCGCTCGCGTTCGGTCTCGGCGAGGGCGGCGAGTTCGCCGTAGCCGACGGTGCGTTCGTGCCACAGCAGGGCGGGCGCGTGCGGCCGGGTGCGGGCGTGGGCGGTGAACGCGTCGGGCAGCGGCAGGGGCGCCACGTCCGTCTCCAGGGTGGTCATGGTGCTCACTCCCCCGCCGGGGCGATGCGCGCCCAGCCGGCCTTGAGCGCGGTGCCGGCGTCGGTGGCGACGGTGAAGCGCACCACGGTGCCCGCGTCGTGGGGCTGCAGGGTCAGGCGCAGGTCGGTGCCGGGGCGGGTGGGGGCGGCGAAGCGGGCGCCGAGGGCGGTGACGCGGGAGGGGTCGCCGCCGGCGTGGCGGTCGGTGATCTCCTCGGCGGCCAGGGCGACCAGGTGCATGCCGTGGGCGATGGTGCCGGGGAAGCCGGCCGCGCGGGCGGCGGCGTCGTCGAGGTGGATGGGGTTGAGGTCGCCGGAGGCGTGGGCGTAGGCGGTGGTGTCGGCGGCGGTGAGGGTGTGGGTGAGGGTGAGCGGGCCGCTGTCGGGGGTGGTGCCGGGGTGGGCGGCGGGAGGGACGGCGCCGTACGGCTGCACGCGGGTGGCGCCCACCAGCAGGGCGGCGGTGGCGAGTTCGGCGACCGGGGCGCCGGTGGCGGCGTCGGTGAGGCGGGTGGTGAGGGCCAGGCGGGTGCCGCGGGCCTCGCGGCGCACGGCGGTGACCTCGACGGTGACGTCCAGCTCACCGGGGGCCAGGGGGTTGCGGGTGTGGATCTCCTGGGCGAGGTGGACCACGCCGGTGAAGCCGTCGTCGCCGGCGGTCAGGGCGGCGACGGTGTGCTGGGCCAGGGCGTGGGCGGCGACGAAGGGGTGCGCGGGGGCGGCGCCGGGGCCGGCGGGGGCGGTGAGGCCGGCGCGGGCGGCGGCGCGGTAGGCGGCCAGGTCGGCGGCGGTGACGGTCAGCCGGGTGCGCTGCACGGGCACGGCCGGCGCCGGGGCGTCCGCGGCCGGGGCCGGGGCCGGGGCCGGGGAGTGTGCGGCCGGGGCCGGGGTGTGTGCGGGTGTGGTCGTGGTCATGCGGGGGTCACCACCAGGGTCGCGTTGTGGCCGCCGAAGCCGAACGAGTTGGACAGGGCCGCGCCGCTTCGGATGGGGCGGGCGGCGGTGTGGACGACGTCGAGGTCCAGGCCCTCTTCGGTCTTCTCGTGGTTGGCGGTGGGAGGGACGGTGCGGGTGTTCATGGCCTCGATGGCGGTGATCAGCTCGACGGCGCCGGCGGCGCCGATCAGGTGGCCGATGGCGCCCTTGGTGGAGGTGACCGGCACGCCGTGCGGGCCGAACACGGTGCGCAGGGCGGCGGCTTCGGCGCGGTCGTTGTGCACGGTGGAGGTGCCGTGCGCGTTGACGTGGGCGATGTCGCCCGGTCCCAGGCCGGCGTCGGCGAGGGCGGCGCGCATCGCGGCGACCGCGCCGGCGCCGTCGGGGCGCGGGTTGGACAGGTGGTAGGCGTCCGCGCTGGAGCCGTACCCGGCGAGCAGCGCGTAGGGGGTGCGGCCGCGGGCGGCGGCGTCCTCCAGGCGCTCCAGGACGAGGAAGCCGGCGCCCTCGCCCATCACGAAGCCGTCGCGGTCGGTGTCGAAGGGGCGGGAGGCGGCGGCGGGGTCGTCGTTGCGCAGCGAGTGCGCGCCGAGGTTGCCGAACGCGGCGAGGGTGACCGGGGTGAGGGTGGCCTCGCAGCCGCCGGCGATGACGACGTCCGCGCGTCCGCTCTCCAGCAGCAGCGCGCCGTGGCCGATCGCGTCCGCGCTGGAGGCGCAGGTGGTGGCGATGGTCAGGGCCGGCCCGCTCCAGGCCAGGCGGATCGCGATCTGCGAGGCGGCCGCGTTCGGCATGGTCACCAGCGGCATCAGCGGGGAGACCCGCAGCGGCCCGTGCTCGGTGTACAGGGCGGACTCGCGGTCGCTGGTGGTGCGTCCGCCCACCGCGGTGCCGACCACGATCGCGGCGCGTCCGGGCCCGGGTTCGGGGCGCCCGGCGTCCTGGTGGGCGGCGAGCGCGGCGAGGGTGCCGTAGTGGGCGAACGGGTCCAGGCGGCGGGCGTCCTTGGCCGGCAGGGGCCCGTCCTCGGGCAGGGCGGCGACCCGGCAGCCCAGGCGCACCCGGTGGCGGGCGAGGGCCGGGTCGGTGAGGGCGGTGGCGGTGGAGCGCCCGGAGGCGACGGTGCGCCACAGGGCGTCGACGGTGTGGCCGGCGGGGCTGACCACGCCGAGGCCGGTGACGGCGATCGGCGGGCGGGTGCGGGGAGCCATGGCTGCGTCTCCTTTCCGGGGCTGGGGTCGGGGGGCGGTCAGATCAGGCCGGTCTGGGCGGCCGCGGTCAGGAACGCCTCGGCGGCGAAGTCGATGTCGGCGGCGGTGTGGCGGGCGGTGACCGCGATGCGCAGCCGGGCGAGGTCGTTGGGCACGGCGGGGGTGACGACGGGCAGGCCGATGACGCCGGCCTTGCGGCAGGCGGTGGCGTAGTCGTAGGCGGCGTCGTCGGAGCCGGCGATGACGGGCAGCACGGCGGTGGTGGAGTCCATGGTGGAGATGCCGGCCTCGTTCAGGCGCTTGCGCAGGCGCTCGGCCTGGACCTGGATGTGGGTGACGCGCTCGGGCTCGCGGCGCAGGATGCGCAGGCACTCCAGGGCGGCGCCGGTCTGGGCGGGGCCGAGGGCGGCGGAGAACAGGAACGGGCGGGCGGCGTAGCGCAGGTGGCCGATGAGGTCGTGGCTGCCGGCGACCCAGCCGCCCATGGAGGGGATGGCCTTGGAGAGGGTGCCGAGCTTGATGTCGACGCGGACCTTGTGGTCGAAGTGCTCCTCGATGCCGCCGCCGGTGCGTCCGATGACGCCCAGCGCGTGGGCCTCGTCGACCATGAGCAGGGCGTCGTAGCGGTCGCAGACCTCGCGCAGCTCGGGCAGCGGGGCGATGTCGCCGTCCATGGAGTAGACGCTGTCGACGATGACCAGGCGCACCCCGGTGGGGGAGGCGGCCTTCAGGCGGCGCTCCAGGTGCTCGACGTCGTTGTGGCGGAAGCGGGTCACGGTGGCGCCCGACAGGCGGCAGCCGTCGACGATGGAGGCGTGGTCGTACTTGTCGATCAGGACGGTGTCGCCCTGGCCGACCAGGGCGCCGACGGTGCCGACGTTGGCGGCGTAGCCGGAGCCGAAGACCAGGGCGCGCTCGCGGCCGGCGTAGCGGGCGACCTCGGCCTCGAGTTCCTCGTGCAGCGGGATGGTGCCGGCCAGGGCGCGCACGCCGTGGTTGCCGGTGCCGTAGACGTCGACGGCGGCCTTGGCGGCGGCCACCACGCGCTCGTCGCCGGCCAGGCCGAGGTAGGAGTAGCCGGACATCATGAGCAGGCGCTCGCCGTCGAGGTCGCAGTAGGCGCTGTCGCGTTCCATGGTGTAGGCGACGAAGCTGTTGCGCCGGGAGGGGTCGGACTCCAGTGCGGCCACCCGGGCGTTCGTTGCGGCCAGCTTCGGCTCCAGGCGGTCCCATGCTCCGGTGGCGTTCACGGGCGTTTCTCCTTCACGGCGTCACGGACTTCTCGGCTTCACAGGGGGGGTGCGGGGCTTGCGCGCGTGTCCCGGGGGGTCCGCGGGTGTTCCGGGCGATCCCGGGTGTTCCCGGTGTTGCCGGGTGTTCGCGGATTTCCGGTTCCGGTCCGGCTTCGGTCCGGCTTCGGTCCGGTTTTCTTCCGGTTCTCTTCCGGTTTTCTTGCGGCTGTTTCCCGGTATTGCGCGGTGCGGGGCGGCGCGGGTGCGGTAGGGCTTGGGGGTGCGGGGTGGCTCCGGGCGGTATTTCTCGAAGCCTTCACGCGGGGTGCTCAAGGATGGCTACATTTCTACGGCAGGATGCGCAAGGCGTCCGCAATAGCCGCTTTCCCGGCCTGCGGGAACGCTCTGACGTGCGGAAACCTTGCGTCCACGACGCATCGACCGGCCGGCGGGTATGTTTTCGCGGCCGGTGTTGACATCGCGCCTCGCGGCGAATGTATGGTCGAAATCCGCCGAAACCGAACGGCTGGTCGGCGGTTTTTGTTCTGTTCCGGGTTTCCCATGCCGACGGCCCGGCACGGGCCGTCACTTCCGCTTTGACTCAAGGGGGGTTGGAGCTACGTTGAACGGCTTCAGGGAAGACAGTCCGTCCGGCAGATCGGGGGTGCGGCGATGCTGATCCGCCTCACCGGTCTGGTGGCGATCGAGCACGAGGACGGTGCCCCGCAGCACCTGTCCAGCGCGCAGGCCCAGGTGGCGTTCGCCCGCCTGGTCCTGGAGCGCTCCAGCGGCACCAGCCGCGACCAACTGGCCGACACCATCTGGCCCGACGGCCTGCCCGACACGTGGGCCTCGGCGCTGCGCAGCGTGGTCAGCCGGGTGCGGGCGTTCGTCACCGACCCCGCCCAGGGGCCCGGCGCGACCCCGCTGATCGCCCAGGGCGGGCGCTACGTGCTGCGGCTGCCGGCGGACGCGGCGGTGGACCTGGAGGCCGCCGCCTCGGCCGTCGGGGAGGCCGGCGAGGCGCTGGCCGCGGGCAGCCACGCGGTGGCCCAGCAGCTGGCCGCGGGGGCGCTGGCCAACCTGCGCGGGGCGTTCCTGCCCGACCACGAGGGCGAGTGGGCGCAGGGCGTGCGCGAGCACGTGGAGGAACTGCGGATCAGCGCGCTGGAGACCGCGAGCCTGGCGGCCTCCGCGCTCGGCGAGGAGCACCACGCGCTGCGCTGGGCCGACGAGGCGGTGCGGCGCGCCCCGTTCCGCGAGAGCGCCTACCGCTGCCGCATGGAGGCCCTGGCCGCCTCCGGCAACCGCGCCGAGGCGCTGCGCTGCTACCAGCAGCTGCGCCAGGTGCTGGCGGAGGAACTGGGCATCGACCCGGCCGCCGAGACCCAGGAGCTCTACCTCGCCCTGCTGCGCACCCCCACCCCCGCGCCGCCCGCCCCGGCGGCGGTACGGGCGGTGGACCCGGTCCTGATGGGCATCTTCGAGCCGCTGGCCCTCACCCGCCTGCCCCGCCCCGCTCCCAACCCGGTGCGCGCCGCCTGACCCGGGGGCGGGCGGGACCACCCCCACACCCCGCCCGCCCCCGCAACCGCCCGTCCACCCGGGCCCGTTGCCCACGGCCCGCGCGCCGCTCCCCCTCCACCCCCGCCACCCCCGCCTCTCCCGTCCCGCAACCACCCGTCCACCCCGGCCCGTTGCCCACGGCCCGCCCGCCGCTCCCCCTCCACCCCCGCCACCCCCGCCTCTCCCGTCCCGCAACCACCCGTCCACCCGGGCCCGTTGCCCACGGCCCGCCCGCCGCTCCCCCTCCACCCCCGCCACCCCCGCCTCTCCCGTCCCGCAACCACCCGCCCACCCAGGCCCGTTGCCCACGGCCCGCCCGCCGCTCCCCCTCCCTCTCAGGTCCGGGTCCGGGCTTGGCCGGACGTGTTGCGGAGGTGTTGCGGTGGGCGTGGCAGATGGACCGGGCGTAGTAGCGTCTGGGCGTGAAGTCGCGCGCACGGCGCGGTTTTTGACCATGGGACGGACGGGGGTCGAGCGGTGGGAAGGGGTGGTGGGTGTGGGACGGGCACGCGTCGTGGCGCGGGTGATCGTGCACCCTGGTGTGGAGGACGTGAGCGTCCAGCAGGTGCTGGAGGCGCTCGCTGATCCGGCCCGCAGGTCGGTGGTGCGCACGCTCGCGCATTCGGGGGCCGATCTCAGCTGCGGTTCCTTCGAGCTGCCGGTGGGGCGTTCGACCTCCAGCCACCACTTCAGCGTGCTGCGCGAGGCGGGACTGCTGCGCCAGTACTACGTGGGCACGACCAAGATGAACGCGCTGCGCAGCGAGGAGCTGGAGCGCCGTTTCCCGGGCCTGCTGTCGGCGGTGGTGGCGGCCGCGGACGCGGAGGTGCGGGACACCGCGCCGTCCTGAGAGGGCAGTTGGGCCTCTCCCCCTACCCGCCCCCGGTCCGGCGTGGGGCGCCGGGCGGGGCGTAGGCTGCCGGTCCATGATCGGAAACGGTGACGGCGACGGTGACGGTGACGGCGGCGGCGCGGCCGGGGGGCGGACCTTCGCGGACACCCTGCGGTGGGCGCAGGGCGCGCTGCGGCCCGGTGAGCGGATCACGGGGGTGGCGGAGCTCAAGGGCGGGTGGACCTCGCGGATGCGCCGTCTGGACGTCGAGGGCCCCGGCGGGGGCGGCGGGCACGCGCTGGTGCTGCGGTCCTTCGTCAAGCCGTTCTACCGCCGGCACGCCCCGGGCCTGCTGGAGCGCGAGGCCGGGGTGCTGCGCCTGCTGGAGACGGGGGCCGTCCCGGCGGCGCGGCTGCGCGCGCTGGACGGGCGGGGCGCGGCCTGCGACCACCCGTCGCTGGTGATGACGCACCTGCCCGGGCGGGTGCGCCTGGAACAGGACGCGGACACCGGGCGGCGCGCGGGCCTGCTGGCCGCCCAGCTCGCCGCCGTCCACGCGCTCAGCGTCGGCGAGCAGCAGCGCCCGCGCGCCTGGCAGGCGTGGACGGCCCCCGGCCTCGTGCGCGTGCCCGGGGCCACGGCCCGCCCGGCCCTGTGGGCGCGGGCGGTGGCGGAGATCGACCGCGAGGCGCCGGCGCTGCGCCCGTGCTTCCTGCACCGCGACTTCCACCCCGGCAACGTGCTGTTCACCGGCAGCGGCGCGGACCTGGCGGTCAGCGGGGTGGTCGACTGGGTGGAGACCTCCTGGGGCCCGGCCGACCTGGACGTCGCCCACTGCTCGACCGCCCTGGCCCTGCTCCACGGCCCCGCCGCCGGCCTGGCCTTCGCCGACCGCTACCGGGAGGCCGGCGGCACCCTCGCCGAGGGCCGCGACCACCTGTACTGGCGGCTGCTGGACGCCCTCGCCTTCGCCCCGGACGCCGAGAAGGTCGCCGTCCCCTGGCGCGAGCTGGGCCGCACCGACCTGACCCCGGCCGTCCTGACCGACCGTCTGGAGGACTACCTGCAGGCCCTGTTCGACCGCTACGCCTGACCGCCCCGGGCCGCCCCCGGCCCTCCCCTCGGGACCCCGCCACCGGCCCCGGGGCCCCGGCCGCCACCCGACGCCGGGCGGCGGCCCTCCCGTCGGCCTGGACGGGGACGCCCGCGCAGGTCCGGCGCCGGCCCCGTCCGGGCAGGCCGCGTCGCGCCGGGGTGCCTGCGCCCGCGCCACCTCCACCAACCGCCTCCACCAGCCGCCCCAGCTCCCTCCGGCGCCCCCGATCACCCCTCCCCGCCCCTACCCGGGTGTGGACCCCCATCCGCCTACATATGACACAACACATGTGTCGTGTAACGTGTCCGTTATGAGCACCTCAGAGAAGAATCCGACCCTCGTCTTCGTCCCGTGCCTGTCGGGCGCCCCGTGGAGCGCCGAGCAGCTCGCCCCCTACGGGCAGGCACCCCGGCGCACGCTGCGCCTGCCCGAGGGGGTCGGCGACATCGAGGGCTACGCCGACCACGTCCGGGACGCGGTCGCGGACCTGGAGGACTACGTGCTGGTCGGCGACTCGTTCGGCGCGAACATCGCGCTCGCGCTCGCCACCCGCCGCCCGCCCGGCCTGCGCGCCCTGGTCCTGTCCGGCGGGTTCGCGGCCGACCCGGTCGACTCGAAGGCGTGGAAGGCCCTGATGCGGGCGGCCGGAAAGGCCCGCGGCCCGCTCTACCGGCAGCTGACGCTGCGCGTGCACGCCCGCCGCCTCGCCTCCCCGTTCGACGGCGAGGGGCAGGTGCCCTGGAACGAGGCGCGCAGCCGCGAGCTGTTCCTGGCCAACACCCCGGCCGCGTCCTTCGACGCCCGGGTGCGGGCCGTTCTCGGCGCCGACTACACCGGCGCGCTGGGCCGCGTCCGGGTCCCGACCCTGATCCTGACCCCCGCGCACGACGTGCTGATCGGCGAGAAGGCCTCCAAGGTCATGCTCGCGGGCATCCCCGACGCCCGGGAGGTCGTGCTCGCGCGCACCGGCCACATGTTCCGCTTCTCCCACCCCGGCGCCTACGCCGCCGCGGTCACCGACTTCCTCGCCGCCCTCCCCGCCGCCGGGCAGGCCACCGGGCAGGCCGCCGGTGCGTAAGGCCGAACACCTGCGGTTCGCGATCCTGGCGGCCCAGCGCGAGGGCAACCGGCTGCTGATCCAGGCCCTCAAGCCCCACGGCATCACCCCCTCCCAGGCCGAGGTGCTGCGCCTGCTCCAGCAGCACGGCACCCTGAGCCTGAGCGGGCTCGGCCAGCTGCTGGTGTGCGAGAGCGGCACCAACCCGAGCCGGCTGGTGGAACGCGTCGTGGCGGCCGGGCTGGTCGAGCGCCGTACCGACGCGGCCGACCGCCGCTACCTGCGGCTCAGCCTCACCCCCGAGGGCGAACGCCTGGCCAGCGAGGTCGCCGCGATCGAGGAGTTCCTCTACGCCGCGACGGACGCCGCCTGCGAGGGCCTGGACACCGACGCGGCGCTCACCCTCCTCCACCGCTTCATCGACCCCCTGCCCTCGGGCGAGGCCCTCAACAAGCGCCTCGCCCTCGACTGACCCGCGGACCGCGGCCCGCCGCCGCACCCCCGTGGGCCCGTGGCCCGGGCCCACGGTCCACGGTCCACGGTCCGTGGTCCGTGGTCCGTTCAGGCGCCGCCACCGCGCAGCTGCTCGGCGGCGCGCTGGTAGGCGTCGGCGGCGCGGGCGAAGTAGCCGAAGAGAACCTCGCGCTCCTCGGGGGTGCAGTCGGCGATGATCTCGCCGACACCGCGGCGGGCCGGCTCCAGCGCCTCGTCGAGGGCGGCGGGGACGGCCAGCGGCTCGACGAGGACCTTGCGCCGGTCCGAGGCGTCGGGGGTGCGGCGCACGTGGCCCGCCCGTTCCAGACGGTCGATCAGGCGCGTGGTGGGACCGGTGGTCAGCCCGGTGCGGGCGGCCAGCTCACCGGGGGTCATGGCACCGGCCAGCCGCAGGATGTTCAGCGCGTACAGGTCGGTGGCGCCCAGGCCGCAGGCCCGCGCCGCGGCGTGGCCGTGGAACAGGACCGCGCTCACGTACCGCCGGTAGACCTCACTGGCGCCCTCCGGCGTCTCGGGCGTTGACACGCGAACCCCCTCCTCCCTAATCTCTTCCTCAAGGAAGAGAAATCCTCAATGAAGCTTCTTCTCTGACGAAGCTACCATGAAGGGGGCCTCCATGCCCGCGCCCGACACCTCCCGCCCCGCCGTCGCCGGCACCTCCCGGCAGGCCGACACCGCCGCGATCCACGCCCTGCTGGCGCGCAGCGCCGAGGCCTGGGGGCGCGGCGACGGCGCCGCGTACGGCGCGCAGTTCACCGCGGACGCCACCGACGTCACCTTCGCCGGCACCCTCTACCGGGGCGCAGCGGAGATCGGGCGCGCGCACCAGGCCCTGTTCGACGGGTTCCTCAAGGGCACCGGGCTCACCACCGAGGTGACGGACCTGCGGTTCCCGGGGCCGGACACGGCGGTGGCGGTGGCCCGCGGCGAGGTCCACAAGGGCCGCCCCCGGCGGCTGGGCAAGGTCGCCACCTACACCCTGGTGCGCGAGGCGGACGGCCGGTGGCGCATCGCCGCGGTCCACAAGACCCGCCACCGCCGCCTGCTGGAAGCCCTCTCCTTCCGCCTCCAGCCCGCCACCCGCCCCCGCTGACACCCCGGCCGGCCCCGTACGGGCCGAGCCCCGCACCCGGCCCGCACCCGTGCGCCGCGCCGGGCCGGCGGCCGGTTCGCGTCCCCCGGCTCACGGCCGGCCGACGGGCAGTCATCCGGCCGCCGGCGGCACACCCGTGACGGCGGCCCCGCCCGCGGATCCCGCGCCGGCGCGCGGCTCGGGGGCGCGGCGCCCCGTCCGCCCCCCCGGGGGCCAGGTGCGGCCCGTCGGAGAGACAACCCCCGTGCGCGTCTGTTCCGCCCGGGGGGGGACAGCTGATCTCCCCGGGCGGAACCGGCCGAGCGGTCCTGCGGCCGGGTCGGCGCCGACGCTGTTCACAAGAAGATCGCCGCGACGGGCTTCACCGGCACCGACCGCCCACCCGCCGGGCCGTCGCCGCGGCGAAGGAGTTCTCCCGGGCCGGGGCCGCAGGGTCTTCCGGCCGTGGATACCCGAGCCGGCGATGTGGCCGCGGTGGGACCGGGGCGAAGGAGATCATGCCCAAGACCCCCGCCACCGCGACCGTCGACCGGCCCCTGCACCACGGGCGCAGCGCCCGACCACGCTTCGGGCCCGCCGTCCCGCCGGGCGTCGGCCGTCACTCGGCGCCACAACCGGGCCGTCCGCGGTGGTCCCCGGTGGCCGCCGTCAGCCCGGGAAGCCCGGCCCCGCCGGCTTCCCCACCCACCACCGGCCCGCCACCCACGAGCCGGAGCCCCGACTCCACCCCACCAGGCACCCCAGCACCCGAACCCACTCCCCTGCCCGTACAGGAAGTCGGCCCCACCGACTTCCCGCACCCCGCACCCCGCACGGGCCACGCCACCAGCCACCGGCCCGGCACGGGGCACCCACCACCAGCACCGCCCACGGCCCGTCACCCCCCAGCTCGGCCCGGGCCCCACCCGCGCCGGAAGTCGAGCCCGCCGTCCCTGTGTCGGCCCAGACCACCCACCACCGGCCCGGCACAGGCCGACAACACCCACGACCACGACGGTCCCGCCCCCGGCCCCTCGAACCACCACCCCCACCCCGGCCCGGCAGCGGGGCCGTGGCGGGGACGGCGCGCTCGGCTCCCTGGCGGACCCGTATCGCCGCCCCGGCCCGACACGGGGAGCCGCTGCTCCGGCCGGTGTGCCGGCCCGGTGTTCCGGCCCCGGCGCGGCCGGGCCGCGGGCATCCCCTCCGCTCCGGCGACCC
This sequence comes from Kitasatospora sp. NPDC093550, assembly GCF_044764985.1. Lineage (NCBI taxonomy): Bacteria > Bacillati > Actinomycetota > Actinomycetes > Kitasatosporales > Streptomycetaceae > Kitasatospora > Kitasatospora sp. NPDC093550. The sequence continues at coordinate 19,186 of NZ_JBIWJF010000006.1, read as the reverse complement.
GCCCCGCCCTGCCCCCGGCCCGCCCTGCCCGGCTCCTCGGCCCGGCCCTGCGCGGGACGTCTGCCCCGCCGGCGGGGCGTCCGGGCCGGCTTCCCGTACCCCGGGCAGCCTCCCGGCCTCCGGGCGGCGGGGCGTCCGGGCCGGCTTTCCCGGCCTCCGGGGCGGGGCCGGTGGGGGTCACAGGGGCAGGTGCATGTCCTCCTCGGCGGCGGTGACGTCGCCTCCGTAGGTGCGGCGGGCCTCGGCGAGGGGCAGGGAGCGGTCGGTGCCGGGCCAGAAGTGGGTGAGCAGCAGGCGGGCGGCGCCGGCGTCGCGGGCGGTGGTGCCGGCCTGGGCGGCGCTGAGCAGGCGGGGGTCGTGCGCCTGGGTGCCGCACAGGGTGGCGCCGGCGATGAGCAGGTCGGCGCCGGCGGCGAGGCGGGTGAGGGCGGGGCCCGGTCCCGCGTCGCCGCTGTAGGCGAGGGTCAGGCCCGGGGCGCTCAGACGCACGCCCGCGTGGGGGACGTGGTGGGGCAGCGCGGCGCTCTCCAGGCGCAGCGGGCCCAGGCGGTGGACGGTGGCGTGGGCGGGCAGGGGGTGGATGTCGAAGACGTCGTGGAGGTCTTCGCTGGGTTCCATCGCCTGGACGCGTCGCACGACGCCCGCAGGGCAGTACAGGGGCAGGCGCACCGGGCGGGGGGTGGTGAAGTAGCGGGCGCGGGCGAGGGCGCTGAGGTCGGCGCAGTGGTCGGGGTGTTCGTGGGTGATGACGACGGCGTCGAGGCCGGTGGCGGGGGTGTGGTGGAGCAGGCGGGGGAAGGTGGCGTAGCCGAGGTCGAGGGCGAGGCGGTAGCCGTCGTGTTCGAGGAGGAAGCCGCTGGCGGCGCGGCCGGCTTCGGGGTGGGCGGCACTGGTTCCCAGGACTGTCAGTCGGCGCACCGGGCGATGCTCTCACGGCACCGGGGGCGGGGGTGAATCCTTTTGCCCTCCGGGTGCCTCTTATGGGCGGGCCCGGACCGCGGGCCCTGGTCGCGGGCCCGTGGGGGCCCGGTGACGGAAGCGTTTGCGGGAGGTCGTCGTGGTGGTCGGTGTCGGTGTGCTCGTGGGCGGGGTGCTGCTGTGCGCCTGCGTCTTCGCCGTGCGGCGCGGGCGTGGTGGCGGGCGTGGCTGAGGGCGCGGTGGAGGGCCTGGTGGAGGGCGCGGGGTGGCCCGGTGAGGTGCTGGTGGCGGCCGCGCAGCGCGGGGACGCCGAGGCGCTGGCCGCGCTGGTGACGGCCTCGCATCCCCATGTACGGCGTTTCGCCGGCTCGTTGTGCGCGAGCCGGGAGGACGCCGAGGACGCCGCGCAGGAGGCGCTGATCGTGCTGTACCGCAGGGTCGGCATGCTGCGGGCCTCCACGGCGCTGGCGTCGTGGATGTTCCGGATCGTGCGCAACGAGTGCCTGCGCCGCGCCCGGGCCGCGCTGCGCCACCACCCGGCCGCGTCCGCGGACGACGCCACCGCCACCGGCAGCGGCAGCGGCGGGGGCGGGGTCGGCGGGGTCGGCGGGGGCGGCGGGGTCGGCGGGGGCGGCGGACGGGCGGGCCTGGCGTCGGCGGAGGAGGAGGCGCTGCGGCGCCTGGAGGCGCGCCGGATCGCGGCCGCGGTGGCCGCGCTGCCGCCCGACCAGCGCCGGGTGCTGGTGCTGCGCGACGTGCAGGGACGCAGCGGGCGGGCGGTGGCCGAGGAACTCGGGATCGGGCAGGCCGCGATGAAGTCCCGCCTGCACCGCGCCCGCGCCGCCCTGCGCCACACCCTGCGCCCCACCCCCGCCCCCGCCCCAACCCCCGGCCCCGGCCCGGCCGCGGTCACGGTCGCGGTCGCGGCGGAGGGGCGGTCGCGGTGAAACGCGCGGTGAAGCGGGCGCAGGAGCAGGAGGCCGGGACGCCGTCCCTGCCCCGTCATCTGGCGCGCGGCGCGGCCGGGTTCGGCGCGCTGGCCGCCTCGGTGGCGCTGCTGCCGGTCCTGGGGGCGGGCGCCCTGCTGCTGGCACCGGCGGGCCTGTACGCGCTGCGCGGCTGCCCGCTGTGCTGGACCGCGGCACTGCTGCGCGTCCTCACCCGCGGCCGCACGGGCACCTCCTGCCCCACCGGCCGCTGTCCCCTGCCCGCATCCCGCACCGGCGGCCGGGACGGGTGAGCCGCCCCGGCCGCCCCGCGGCCCCGCTTCCCTGAACGGCGAGGACCGCCGGCCGTCGGCCCCGCACCCCGCGCGGAGCGGATGGCGTCCGTGCGGCGGCGGGGCGCCACTGCCCGTCCCGGCCCCGGACACCCCGCCGCCGGCACCGGCGGGCCCGTCCGCGCCGCCACCCGCCCCACGGCGCCGGACGGTCAGTGGGGCCCGGCGGTGCCGGACGGCCAGTGGTGCCCGGCGGTGCCGGACGGCCAGTGGTGCCCGGCGGTGCCGGGTGCCCGGCTGCCGGACGGTCAGTGGTACTGGGCGATCTGCAGGAGGTTGCCGCAGGTGTCGTCCAGCACGGCGGTGGTCACCGGCCCGAGGTCCAGCGGTGCCTGGGTGAAGCGCACCCCCAGGGCGCGCAGCCGTTCGTACTCGGCGTGCACGTCGTCCACGGCGAAGGAGGTCGCCGGGATGCCGTCGGCGGCGAGCGCCGCGACGTAGGCCTTGGCGGCGGGGTGCTGGTCGGGTTCCAGGACCAGTTCGGTGCCGTCGGGCTGTTCGGGCGAGACCACGGTGAGCCAGCTGTGCCCGCCGAGGGGGACCTCGGTCTTCTTCACGAAGCCCAGCACCTCGGTGTAGAAGCGCAGGGCCTTGTCCTGGTCGTCGACGAAGACGCTGGCCAGGTTGATCCTCACGGGGCCTCCTCGGGCGTGCGGGGCCCGAGCCACCGGGTGGCGATGCGCTCGAGCGGTCCGGTGTTCAGGTCGTGGAACTTGTAGCGGCCCTCGCGGCGCGTGCGCACCAGGTGGGCCTGTTCCAGGACCGCCAGGTGCTGGCTGACCGCCTGCCTCGACAGGCCCAGGGCGTGCCGGGTGGCCAGGCGGGCGCAGATCTCGAACAGGGACTGGCCGTCGCGCTGCGCGAGTTCGTCGAGGATGAGGCGACGGGTGGGGTCCGCCAGCGCCTTCCACAGGACATCGTCCGTCACCACCCCACCATAGGCAAGCCGTGGCTTGCCTATCAAACCGGGCCCCGGACGGCGGGACAGGCGGCCGGGCAGCGGACGGCCGAGCGGACAGCGGGCGGCAGGGCGGCGGAGCAGCGGACGACCGAGCGGACAGCGGGCGGCAGGGCGGCGGAGCAGCGGACGGCCGAGCGGGCGGCGGCGCGGTGGCCTTCGGGACCGGCCCCGGCCGCAGCAGAGCGCCGCCGGTACGCACCGGCGGCGCGGTCCTCAGCCGAGCACCGCGGCCCGTCCCGGGGGCGAAGGCCCCGTGAAAGCCGGCGCTCGCCCGCGGCGCCGCGGGGCGCGGCCTTCGCCCGGCCGGCCCCCGGGGCCGCGCCCCCTCCCCACCCTCCGGGCACGACGGCGCCACGCGCCGGCCGCCCGCTACGCGGGAGCCGGCCCGTCAGGCCGTGGAAGGACACGCCGGGGCCGGCCGCGCGCACTGGGGCGCGGCCGGCCCCGCACGGGCGGGCGCGGGCGGGCGGGGGTCAGGCGGTCGCGGGGCCGCGGCGCGGGGCGCCGGTGCGCACGACGGCGTCCAGGGCGGGCGCGATGACGGCGAAGGACCGGTCGGTCAGCACCGCCGCGTCCACCACACCACCGCCGCCACCGCCACCGCCGCCGTCGGCGCTCCCGCCGTCGGCGCCGCTCCAGCGCTGGAGCACCGCGTGGAAGGCCGCGAGGGCCATGTCCGCGGCCAGCTGCGGGTAGAGCTCGGTGTCCGGGTCGAGGTCCAGGCGGGCGGCCAGTTCCGCGGCGAGCGCGTCGCGCCACTGGGCCTGGCGTTCCAGGAAGCGGGCGAGCAGGGCGGGCGTGGTGAGGATCAGCCGCACCACGCGCCGGGCGCGCTCGGCGTGGCCGGCGCACGCGTCGAGGGAGCACCCCACCGCGTGCCGCAGCGCCACCGAGGGCGCCTCGCCCGCCGGGCGGCGGGCCAGTTCCTCGCGCATGGCGGCGCCCAGACCGGCCAGGAAGCGGACGACCACGTCCTCCTTGGAGGCGAAGTAGCGGAAGAAGGTCCGCTTGGACACGCCCGCGGCCGCGGCGATCTCGTCCACCGTGACGGCGTCGAAGCCCTGGCCGGCCAGCAGTTCCAGCGCCGAGCGGGTGAGTTCGTCGGCGACGAGCTGGCGCTTGCGCTGGGCCAGGGACACGGCGGCGGGGGCGGGGGAGGTCACCGGCCCATCCTAGACCCCGCGCCACGCATGTCACGACCCGTCAGACTTGACACATGGTGACATGTGGGGCACCGTGAGCCGCATGCCCCGGAGCGACTGGACCACCGACCGCGTCCCCGCCCAGCGGGGCCGCGTGTTCGTCGTCACCGGCGCCACCGGCGGCCTGGGCCTGGCCTGCGCCCACGCCCTCGCCCTCGCCCTCGCCCTCGCCCTCGCCGCCAAGGGCGCCCTCGTCGTCCTCGCCGTGCGCGACGAGGACCGCGGACGGCACGCCGCCGCCGAACTGACCCGGCGTCACCCCGACGCCCCGGCCCCGCAGGTCCACCGCCTGGACCTGGGCGACCCCGCCTGCGTCCGCGCCTTCGCCGACCGCCTGCACGAACACGGCCCGCACCCCGACGTCCTGGTCGACAACGCCGGCGTCCTCGCCCCGCCGCGCACCCTCACCCCCCACGGCCACGAACTGCAGCTCGCCGCCAACCACCTCGGCCGCTTCGCCCTCACCGCCCGCCTCATCGGCCTCCTCGCCCTCGGCCGCGACCCGCGCGTGGTCACCGTCACCTCCGCCAACCACCGCCGCGCCCGCATCGACTTCGACGACCCCGCCGCCGCACGCGCCTACTCCCCCATGGACCGCTACAACCAGTCCAAACTCGCCAACGCCCTCTTCGGCCACGAACTGCGCCGCCGCCTCACCCGCGCCGCCCACCCCGTGCGCAGCGTCCTCGCCCACCCCGGCTACACCGCCACCGGCCTGCAGCACGGCGCTCCCGTCCCCGCCGTCCGCCTGCTCTACGGCCGCCTGCTGCGCCCCCTGGCCCAGAGCCCCGAACGCGGCGCGCTGCCCCAGCTGTACGCGGCCACCGACCCCCACGCCCTCGGCGGCGAGCTCTACGGCCCCGGCGGCCCCGGCGAACTGCGCGGCGCCCCCGTCCGCGTGCCCCTCGCCCCCGCGCCAGGGACGCCGAGGCCGCCACCCGCCTGTGGGCCCTGTCCGAAGACCTCACCGGCGTCCCCTTCCCCCTGCCCGCCACCCCCTGACCCCCCGCCACCCCGCCGGCCCCCGCCCACGGACCACCACCGCCCCCACCCGCACGGGGCGCAGCCGGACGCGGCCGAAAGGACCGCCCCCTGGACGGGCCCCCGCCCCATCACCGCCACGCCCGCACACCCGGGCCCGGCCCCCCGGGCCCGACGGGAACCTCCGCCGCCGTCCGCGCACAGCCGAGCCCGGACCGGGACGGAGCCGGCCGGAAGAACCGCCCGCCGTGCACCTCCCCCACCACACCCCCTATGCCCGGGCCCCGGGCCGGGACCGGGGACGGCGCCAGCCCTCCCGCCCACGGACACCCCCACCACACCGGCCCCCGCACGCAACGCAGCCGGGACGGCGCCAGGACCCGGACGAGACGGGGCGGAAGAACCGACCGGCGCGCGACTGCCCCCTCACCCGCCCCGCCGCCCCCCGCCCCCACCGCTGCGCCCGCACGCCCGGCCGGCGGGCCCGGGACGAGCACGTGGCCGGTGCCCCTCCCGCCCACGAACACACCCCGGCACCCACGACCCCGGCCTCCGCCCGGGCCGCGGCCGGGCCCGGCCGAAAGACCGACCGACGCACCGCTCCCCCGCCCCGCCGCACCCAGCCCCCACCCCACCCGTGCCCGCACACCCGCGCACGGGACCGGGTCCGGGCCCGGCGGCAGTCCCCGACGGACTCCCCCACCACACCGGCCCCCGCACGCAACGCAGCCGAGACGGCGCCAGGACCCCGACGAGACGGGGCGGAAGAACCGACCGGCGCGCGACTGCCCCGCTGCGCACCACCCCACCCGCACGCCCGGGGCCGCGTACGAATCCGGCGGGTGCCCTCCCGTCCACGCGAACCCCCGCACGGGGCAGAGTCGGGCCGGGTACGGGGCAGGCCACAAGAACATGCGGGCGCGCGACCCCCCTCTCACCCGCCCCGCCGCCCCCCTGCCCCACCACCGGCGCCGGGCCGCAGGCCAGAGCCGGGCCCGGCAGAACCTCCGCCTGCGAGCGCCCCCACCACCCCGGCCTTCGCACGGCACGGAGCCGAGGCGGGACCAGGGCTGAGGCGCCAGGCCGCAAGAACCGGCCGACGCACGGCTTCCCCCCTTCCCACGGACGGACCCACCGCCCCGCCCCCGCACGGACAGAACCGGGGCCGCGGCCGGGAACGGGAACGGGGACGGGGACGGGGCGGGGACGGCGCAGCCCAGGCGGGCCGGACGAACCGTCCGACGCGCGACTGCCCCGCTCCCGCCGCACTCTGAACCCCCCGCGCCCCACCGCCGGACGGGACGTCCGCGGGCAGGAGCCCTCGCGCCCACGGCCCACACCGTCCCGGCCCCGCACGCGGCGCAGCAGGGCTGGGGCGGGAAGGGAGCGCCCGGTGTGCGGTTCCCCGTCCCGCCGCACCGGGCCCCCACCACCACCGCCATCGCCGGCCCGCCGGCCCCCGCACGGGCCGGGCGCGGAGGCCGATGCGAGAGGGGGTGCGGGGGCCGATGCGGGATGGGCGGGAAGGGAGCGCCCGGTGAGCGGTTCCCCGTCCCGCCGCACCGGGCCCCCACCACCGCCGCCATCGCCGCCCAGCCGTCCCGCCGGCCCCCGCACGGGCCGGGCGCGGAGGCCGGTGCGGGGCGGGTGCGGGAGGGGGTGCGGGCGGTGCGGGGCGGGGTGTCCAGTCGGTGGTCGGGGGGTGGGCGGGGCGCGGGCGGGCAGTAGGATCGGCGGCGTTGCACACCCGTACACCGCTGGTAGGAGGCTTTTCATGGCTCAGGTCACGCTGAAGGGGAACCCGGTCGAGGTCGGCGGCGCGCTGCCCGCCGCCGGCAGCCAGGCTCCGGCGTTCACGCTGGTCGGCGCGGGGCTCGCGGACACCTCGCTGAAGGACTTCGCGGGCGCCCGCAAGGTCCTCAACATCTTCCCCAGCATCGACACCCCGACCTGCGCGACGTCGGTGCGCACCTTCAACGCCCAGGCCGGCGCCCTCGACAACACCGTGGTGCTGTGCATCTCCGCGGACCTGCCGTTCGCGCAGGCCCGGTTCTGCGGCGCCGAGGGCCTGGACAACGTCAAGACCCTGTCCACCGTGCGCGGACGCGACTTCCACGACGCCTACGGCGTGGCCATCAACTCCGGCCCGCTGGCCGGCCTGACCGCGCGCGCCGTGGTCGTCCTGGACGAGAACGACACCGTCCTGCACACCGAGCTGGTCGCCGAGATCGCCGACGAGCCGAACTACGACGCCGCGCTCGCCGTCCTGAACTGACCCACCCTCAGCGCCCCCGATCCCGCGCGGACGCGGGCGCGGACGCGCAGCGCACGCAACGGCGGCCCGCCGCCCCGACTCCCCGCCACCACGGCCGGGAGCAGGGGCCGGCGGGCCGCCGCCGTTGCCCCCCCCCCCCCCCCCCCCCCGGCCCCCCCCCCCCCCCCGGCCCCCCCCCCCCCCCCCCCCCCGGGGGGGGGCGGGGGGGCGGGGGCCCCGCCGCCGTTCCCCCACCCCACCCCCCCGGCCGTCCCCGGCACCCCGGCCGTCCCCGGCCCCGCACGGCGCCCGGGGGTGCCGGGCACACTCCGGGCCCGCCCGCGCCGCGCGGCCGGACGAGCGGACGGACGGACCGCGGGCGGCGCGGGCACCCCGACGTCCCCGTGACGTCCGAGACCGGGTCAGGGCCCCGGCGAGGGCGTGCCGCTACCGCTGCCGGCCCTGGCCAGCATCCCGGGACCGGGCCCGGGCCCGGTCCGCCGCGCTACAGGGCGAGCAGTCCGGCCGCCGTCTCCTTGAAACCGCAGGCACCGACGTAGAACGGACGAAGGTGCTCCTCGAAGTCGACGTGGAGCCACTCGCACTTCGCGGCACGGGCTTCGCGCGCGGCGGTTGCGACCAGCGCGGCCCCGACGCCGCTGCGCTCGCGATGCCGGGCGACCACCGTGTCCAGGACGAAGGCGTGGACCGCGCCGTCCCAGACCACGTTGACGAAGCCGACCAGTGAGCCGTCCTCCCGAGCGCAGAGCCAGCCGAGGCTGTGGCGTTCAAGCCGTTCCCGCCAGGGGGTCCGGGTGACCGGGTGGCCGAAGCCGTCGGCGTGCAGCGCGTCGAGGTCGGTGTCGTCGAAGTCGCCCCGCCACTCGTCGTCGATCGTCACGCCCCCGATCGTAGAGTGCGGGCCAGGTGCGGCGATCACCTGACGGAGCGGGGAGAACCGGCTCGCGGAGGAGTCCGAACCCGGCGGCCCGGACACCCGAGGCCGGGCCTCTCGCCCGCACCGTCGCCTCCGGCCTCCGCGGCGCCCGGCCGTCCGTGCGGGGCACGGCCTTCGGCTCCCTCCACCCGGGCCCGCGATGGCACTGTTCACGAGCACGGGTTCCGGCCCGACGTCCGTGACCTGGGCACGGTGAGTGAGGGTGTGCAGGTGCGGCCGGCGGCGGGAGGTCGCCCGGCAGTCGCCGGCGGCCGGCCGTGGTGGCTGACAGCGCGGGACCGTGGATGGTCCGGGTGCCCCGGTCGGCGGGGCTGCCGCACGCACCCCGTCGAGTCGACCTTCTCCGCCGTCCGGCCGCGGACCAAGGCCACCTTCGGTACCGGCTCCCGCATCGCCGCCCCGGCCGTGGTCTTCGCGCTCGTCGAGTCCGCCGGGCAGCGGTGGCGGGCCGTGGACGCGCCCCGCCCCGTCGCCCCCGTCCGCGCCGGAGCCCGCTTCGAGGGCGGCCGCCTCGTCGAACGCCCCGAGGCCCTCGCGGCCCGGTCGAAGCCGCGAGGAACGGGCCGGGCGCCAGGCGCGGGACTACTGCGCGCGGGACTACTGCGCGCGGGACGGCTGCCCGGTACTGGCGCGCAAGGCTTGCGTGAACCACGCGAACACCGGAGTCAGGCTGGGCGGGACGGGCCATCCGTTGATCACCGCGAGCAGGTGCCAGTAGCGTTCCGCACGAGGGTCGCCGGCGATTTCCAGGCGCCTCAGCAGCCAGTGGCGCAGGTCGGCGTCGTCGGCACGGCCGAAGGTCTGCGCATAGCGGGCGGTGAGAGCGTCGACGACGGGTGCGGCCTCGGCGCAGGCCGGGGCGATGCCGGCATCGATCGCGCGGCCGACGCTGTCCCGGACGGCCTCGGTGAGGTCGTGGTGCAAGCCGGTGCGGTCGCCCTGGGCGCGCTCGCCGGCCTGGTACCGCGCCATGCGGCGCACGGCCGCGCGGAAGTCGGGATCCCGGGTGAGCTCGGCGAGTTCCGCCCAGGCGTCGACCTGCTCGGGTTCGGGGTCGTCCGGCAGTTCCGGCACGGCCGAGCGCATCATGTCCACGAAGTCGGCGTTGGCGTCGAGTCCGCCGAACGCATCGTCGATGAAATCGGTGATCAGGCGCCGGCGTTCGTCGTCGGAAAGCCTGGCGAGCTTGTGCATGAGGTCCATCTCCTCGGGGCCGGAGCCGCGTTCGGCCACCGCGCGCAACACAGCGCGCCGCAGGCGCAGCGTGCGGATCCGCACCTCCAGGGCATCGGCGTGTGCGGCCGCGACCTCGGGCACCGAGACCTCCCGGTCCAGCACCTGCCGGATGACGGCAAGGTCGAGTCCCAGGTCACGCAGGGTGCGCACCAGATCCAGACGCGTCAGCGCGCCGATGTCGTAGAGCCGGTAGCCGGCCGGGCTGCGCTCTGTCGGCGGCACGATCCCGGTGTCGGAGTAGAACCGGATGGTCTTGACCGTCAGCCCGGTCCGCCGGGCCAGGTCACCGATCGTGAAAAGCGTGTCGCCGTCCATGCCCTCACTCTCGCGCCTCCCCCTACGGGAGACTCAAGCCTCCCCCTCTGCGCTGGTTCACCGATCCGCAGGGATCGGCACGTCCTCGGCTCGACGCGATCACCTGCCTTGATCGCTTCGACAGGTTCCGCCCGGTCCCGCATCCGGCTCGAAGCGCACGCCGCCGCAGCCGGTGACCGCACCGCCGCCATCGCCCCGCACACCCGAGCCTGAGCTTCGGCAAGACCCGGTCTTCGACCTCTCACCGAACAACCCAGCGCCATCGGTCACGGAAGTCGGGCCAGAACCCGAGAACGGACAGCAGACGTCCACCGCTGCGCGAGCAGCTCGGCGAATCGGCGCGGTGCCGAGCGGCGCCGCGCCGACGCGGCGTCAGCCGATCAACTTCGCGTAGGCGGCGGCGTCGAGCAGATTGTCGGTAGAGGCGCCGTCCGCCAGCTTGATCTTGAACAGCCAGGTGTCATAGGCGTCGGAGTTCACTTCCTCGGGAGTGTCGACGGCGTCGGCGTTGACGGCGACGACCTCGCCGGTCACCGGACTGTAGAAGTCGCTGGCGGCCTTGACCGACTCCACGACACCGATGGCGTCACCGGCCTTGACCTGCTTGCCCACCGCGGGCAGCTCCAGGAACACGATGTCCCCGAGCGTGTTCTGGGCATGATCCGTGATGCCCACCGTCAGCGTTCCGTCGGCTTCGACGCGCACCCATTCGTGCTCGTCGGTGTACTTGAGCTCAGCAGGGACATGCGACACGGCAGGACTCCTCCAGGACATGGCGTGATCAACCGATGACACAGTGCCATGCCCCTGGTGCTCCCGTGACGGATTCCGGGACATCACGCCCGAAGTCACGGCTCGACGTCAGCAACTGCCGCCCGGTCCGGCACACCTACGTCTCGGGCCGACACAGCGGAAGAAGGCCATCGAACAGCCGCCGATCGCAAGGACCCCCGAAAGGGTGGACCGTCCGCTGCCGGTGCTCGCGGACAGAGCCACCCCCGGCTTCGCCCCGCCGGCACCACCGCCCCCTACACCCGGCAGTCCACCCACAGCCCCGAGAACTGACCCACCCGGCCCCGGCACCACACCCCCGGCCCGGCAGGCCGCCCGCGGCACAGGCCCCGCGGCACGCCCCCGCCCGCCGGGGGCGCGACACCCGGCACCCCCGGCCTCCCGCCCCCGCGCCACACCGCCCGCCCCACGCCGGCCCCGGACAACGCGTGCGCCCCCGCCCCGGGCCCAGGGGCACGCGAACAGGGACGCGGGCGCGGGAACGCGGGAACGGGGACGCGGGGACGCGGGGACGCGGGCGCGGGCGCGGGAACGAGGATGCGGGCGCGGGCACGGGCGCGGGAACGAGGATGCGGGCGCGGGCACGGGCGCGGGAACGAGGATGCGGGCGCGGGCACGGGCGCGGGAACGAGGATGCGGGCGCGGGAAGGAGGATGCGGGCGCGGGAAGGAGGATGCGGGCGCGGGAACGGGCGCGGGCGCGGGCGAGGCCCCCCGCAGGGGGCGGGTCGGTGGCGGAGAGGGGACACCGCCCACCGACCCGCGAACGGACGGGCGCACGGGACGCACCGGCCGACCGACGCGCCGTCCACGCGGCCCGTCCAGGCCGGCCAGGCGGCCCGGCCGCACCGCCCCTACGGCCCCGTGCGGCCCGTCACAGGCCGCCCCCGCCCCCGCGCCCGGACGGGCGCGGGGGCGGGGGCGGGCCGCTAGGGGCGGGCGGGGGCTCAGGTGATGGAGGCCCCGGAGTCGATGCTGATGACCTGCCCGGTCATGCAGTCCTGGTCCAGGAACAGGCCGATGGACGCCGCGACCTCGGCCGGGGTGACGAACCGCGGCACCGGGACCTTCTCCAGCATCGCGGTCTTGACGTGCTCGGGCAGGGTGTCCGTCATCCCGGTGATCATGAAACCGGGTGACAGGGCGTTGACCGTCACCCCGCGCCGCCCGCACTCCGCGGCCAGCGTGCGGGTCAGGCCGATCAGCCCCGCCTTCGACGCCGAGTACGCCGTCTGCCCGGCGGTGGCGATCAGGCCCGACGGCGACACGATGTTGACGATCCGCCCCCACCGCGCGCGCAGCATCGCCGGCACGCACACCCTGGCGGTGTGGAACGAGCCGATCAGGTTGGTGTCGATCACCTGGCGCCACTCGGCGGGGTTCTGCATCGCCATCAGCGCGTCCTTGCGGATCGCGCCGTTGTTGACCAGCACGTCCACCGGCCCCAGCGCCGCCCGGATCTCCTCGTACATCGCGCTCACCGCGTCGAAGTCCGCGACCGACCCGGTCACCAGCACGTGCGCGTTGGACAGCCGCGCCGCGGTCTTCTCCGCCCCCGCGCGCGAGCTGTTGTAGTGGACCGCGACCCGGCACCCCGCCGCGTCCAGCGCCACCGCCAGCTCACTGCCCAGCCCCCCGGAGGCGCCGGTGACCAGCGCCACCGGCGCGGCGGGACGCGGCCCGAACGCCGCGGACGCGCTCACCGGGCGCCTCCCCAGGTCAGCAGGATCGAACCCCAGGTCATCCCGGCGCCGAACCCGGCCAGCAGGACCGTGTCACCGTCCTTGATCCGCCCGGCGTCCAGCGCCTCCGCCAACGCGATCGGGATCGAGCCCGACGCGGTGTTGCCGTACCGCTCCAGGTTCGTCACCAGCCTGTCCTGCGGGATCCCGGTGTGCGAGAGCACCGAGTTGATGATCCGGATGTTCGCCTGGTGCGGCACCACGTGGTCCACCTCGGCCGCGGTGATCTTCGCCTGCTCCAGCGTCTCCCGGATCGTGCGCACCGTGTACCGCACCGCGTTCAGGTAGATCTCGTTGCCGTTGATCTGCGCGTAGTGCAGCCCCTGCGCGACGGTCTGCGCGGTGGTCGGCATCCTCGAACCGCCCGCCAGGACCTTCAGGCTGTTCTTGCACGAGCCGTCCGCGCCCAGGTTCCACGCCCGGATCCGGTCCACCGCACCCGGCGTCAGCACCACCGCGCCCGCCCCGTCACCCACCAGGATCGACAGGTCCCGGTCCGCCGGGTTCGCGGTCTGCGTGTGCGTGTCCGAACCGATCACCAGCACCGGCCGCGGATCCATCCGCATCAGGCCCACCGCCGTCACCAGCGCGTACACGAACCCCGCACACTCCGAGTTCACGTCGTGCGCGCTGCCCGCGATCCCCAGCTCGTCGTGGACGAACGCCGACGTCGCCGGCGAGGGCTGCTCCGGGGTGGCCGTGGCCACGATCAGGTGCGCGATGTCCGCACCCGTCAGCCCCGCCCGCTCCAGCGCCCGGCGCCCGGCCTCGACCGCCATCGACGCCGTGGTCTGGCCCGGACCCACCGCCCGGCGCTCACGGATCCCGCACCGGGAGACGATCCAGTGCTCGTCCACCCCGAACCGCTCGGCGAGCTCCTCGCTGGTCACCACCGTCTCCGGGACCCACATCCCCCAGCCGGCGACGTCGAAACCGCTCATCTCACCCGACCCCTCTCTCCCCGCCCCCGGGGCCTCAGTTGCCCTCGGCGGGAACGAGCGCCAGGATCCGCTCGTGCACCACCCGCAGCGTCGTCGTGTCGTCGATGTCCGCGAACAGCGACTCGTCGGCCGGAATGTGCGGGTACTGGTTCTGGAACCCGTACAGCCACTCCATCAGGTCCAGCGAGTCCACGTCCGCGATGTGCTGCAACGCCGCGTCCGCGTCGATCTCACGCGCACCGGACACCGCCTGCAGCTGCTGCGCCAGGTCCTCGATGGTGGGGATCTGCGACATGGGTGATCGTTTCCTCTCCTCGCCCCGCCCCGGCTCACCGGGACACGGGCGGCTGTCAACGCGTCGAATAAAGGGGGGAACACAGAAGATCTGCCGGGAACCGGCCCCCCGGCCCGCCCCGGCCGCCACGCACACCGCAGACGGCCGGCACAACACACGGACAAAAAAGGGGGGGAACCGGGACAACACCCGAGGACCGCCACCCGCCCGCGAGCCCCTGCCGGCCGCGGCCCGACTACAGGAAGCGCCACGCCCGCAACCCGCCCGCCACCCCCCCCTGCCCGCCACCCGGCAACACCCGGACGACACACACGAAGGACCGGCGAACAGACCCGGACAAGCACCCCCGGCCACACCAGCAGGAAAGAACCGGACGGAAGGCGACCCGGCCGTGGGGGCCGCGTGTCTTGTCGAAACCGCATGAAACCCCCGCCCGCGCAAACGCCCCGCAACCCCCCACCCCCCGACCCCCTTGCGCCCCCCTTGCGAGACACACGCTTACCTGACCCACAACACACCGCACCCGCACGCCCACCACCACCAGACCGACACACCGACCACCCACCAGCCCACGGCCCACGGCCCACCGGCCCACCGGGCAACCGGGCAACCGGGCAACCAGCCCACCGGGCAACCGGGCAACCGGGCAACCGGGCAACCGGGCAACCGGGCAACCGGGCAACCGGCCCACCGGGCGACCGGCCACCACAGCACCACCCCGCACGGCACAAGCCCCCGGGCACCCGCCGGCCCGCCCGCGTCCGCACGCCAGCCGGCAGAGCAGGACCAGGCACCGCACGAACCCGAAGCACACGGCACGGCAGGCACCAACAGCCCACGCCCGCACACCGGTTCAGCACCGCACCACCCGGCCACCGGCCACCGGCCACCGGCAGCGTCACCCGGTACGGCAGCACCACCCGGTACGGCAGTGCCCACCGGCACCCGCCGGCCCGCCCGAGTCCGCACGCCAGCCAGCAGAGCAGGACCAGGCACCCGCCGCACCACCCAGGCCACCACAGCACCACCCGGCCCGGCACGCACCGCACGGCACCACGGCCCACAAGCCCCAGCCCAACCGGGCCGGGCCGGGCCGGCGCACGCGAACCGGAACGGCACGGGAACACGTCAACAGCCCGCGCCCGAATGCCGGTTCGGCACAGCACCACCCCGCACGGCACCACCCGGCCACCGGCCGTAGGCCGTAGGTCACGACAGCGCCACCCGGTACGGCAGTGCCCACGGGCACCCGCCGGCCCGCCCGAGTCCGCACGCCAGCCAGCAGAGCAGGACCAGGCCCGCACGAACCCGAACCGCACGGCACGGCACGGCAGGCACCAACAGCCCACGCCCGCGCACCGGTTCAGCACAGCACCACCCGGCCGTCCGCCAGGACGGCCACCGCAGCACCACCCCGCACGGCACCACCCGGCCACCGGCCACCGGCCACCGGCCACGGCCACGGCCACCACAGCGTCACCCCGCACGGCAGTGCCCACGGGCACCCGCCGGCCCGCCCGAGTCCGCACGCCAGCCAGCAGAGCAGGACCAGGCCCGCACGAACCCGAACCGCACGGCACGGCACGGCAGGCACCAACACCCCGTACCCGCACACCGGTTCAGCACAGCACCACCCGGCCGTCCGCCAGGACGGCCACCGCAGCACCACCCCGCACGGCACCACCCGGCCACCGGCCACCGGCCACGGCCACCACAGCGTCACCCCGCACGGCAGTGCCCACGGGCACCCGCCGGCCCGCCCGAGTCCGCACGCCAGCCGGCAAAGCAGGACCAGGCCCGCACGAACCCGAACCGCACGGCACGGCACGGCAGGCACCAACACCCCGTACCCGCACACCGGTTCAGACAGCACCACCCGGCCGTCCGCCAGGACGGCCACCGCAGCACCACCCCGCACGGCACCACCCGGCCACCGGCCACCGCAGCGTCACCCCGCACGGCAGTGCCCACCGGCACCCGCCGGCCCGCCCGAGTCCGCACGCCAGCCGGCAGAGCAGGACCAGGCACCCGCCGCACCACCGGCCGCACGCCGGCGCGGCAGAGCACCACCGGCCGTCACCGGCCACCGGCCGCCGGCCGCACGCCGGTCAGCCGGCCCACCGCACGTCCGTCCGTTCCCGCGAACCCATCAACCGAGGGGCCCCATCCCATGACCACCGTCGAAGCCCGTTCCATCAACCCCGACGTCGAGGCCATCCGCCACCACTACGAGGTCCCCAACGAGCTCTACCGCCTCATCCTGGGCCCGACCATGATGTACTCCGGCGGCTACTGGGAGGACGGCGAGGACCTCGTCGCCGTCCTCGACGAGGCCCAGGAACGCAAGCTCGACGCCTTCACCGACCTCGCCCGCGCCGCCCACACCAACAAGGTCCTGGACGTCGGCTGCGGCTGGGGCACCATGCTCAACCGCCTCACCACCGTCCACGGCGTCAAGCGCGCCGTCGGCGTCACCCTCTCCCGCACCCAGGCCGACTTCGTCGACGCCCTGGGCAACCCCGCCATCGAGGCCCGCGTCGAAAGCTGGGAGGACCACCGCCTCGCCGAGGGCGAGGACGCCTACGACGCCGCGTTCTGCATCAACGCCCTCGAACACTTCGTGCTCTCCTCCCTCACCCCCAAGGAGCGCACCCAGCGCTACCGCGTCTTCTTCAAGCAGATCCACTCCCTCCTCAAGCCCGGCGCCCGCTTCGTCCTGCACACCATGACCGTCGAGAACCCCCCGCTGCGCCGCCAGCTCCTGGACGACCTGAAGTTCCTCCAGCGCGAGGAGTTCGAGGGCTGCCACATCCCGCGCCTGCCCGAACTCGCCGCCGGCCTCGACGGCCTCTTCGAGGTCACCGAGATCCGCAACGAGCCCGAGTCCTTCGCCCGCGCCTGCCGCGCCTGGCTCCAGCTCCTGGCCGCCCGCCGCGACGAAGCCGTCGCCATGACCGACGAGACCACCGTCGCCCGCTTCGAGCGCTACCTCGACATCTTCGCCTACACCCTCGAAGACCACATCTTCAACAACTTCCGCGTCACCCTCACCCGCCGCGCCTGACCCCTCAGGCCACCTTGACGGCACCTCAGCCACCGCAGAAGAGGACACCGACGCCATGACCACCACCCCCGCCCCCGACCGCACCACCCACACCACCACCGGCACCACCGGCACCCCGGCCACCCCGGCCACCGGTGCCACGGCCGGTGCCACGGCCCCCACCGCCCCCGCCCCGGCGGCGGGGGCCACCCCCACCGGCACCGCCACCCCCACCGGCACCGCCACCACCACGGCCGCCCCGCCCGCCGGCCCCACCGCCACCGCCGACGCGGCGGCCACCCCCGCCGCCCACGACACCCCCCACCCCACCGGCGACCTCGCCGTACGCCACCTCAAAGTCGCCGTCATCGGCGCCGGCATCTCCGGCCTCGGCACCGCCATCGGCCTCCTACGCGCTGGCGAGAACGACTTCCTCGTCTTCGAACGCGCCGACGACCTCGGCGGCACCTGGCGCGACAACACCTACCCCGGCTGCGCCTGCGACGTCCAGGCCCACCTCTACTCCTTCTCCTTCGCCCGCAACCCCGAGTGGAAATCCACCTTCGCCACCCAGGCCGAAGTCCACGCCTACCTGCGCCAGACCGCCACCCGCTACGGCGTCGACGCCCACCTGCGCTACCGCCACGAACTCCTCGAAGCCCGCTGGGACGACACCCACCACCACTGGAACCTCACCACCAGCCAGGGCCGCTACACCGCCCAGATCCTCGTCACCGGCACCGGCTACCTCTCCGACCCCGCCGTCCCCGACCTGCCCGGCCTCGACACCTTCACCGGCACCGTCTTCCACTCCTCCCGCTGGAACCACGACCACGACCTCACCGGCCGCAACGTCGCCGTCATCGGCACCGGCGCCTCCGCCATCCAGTTCGTCCCCGAGATCCAGCCCCACGTCGCCCGCCTCGACCTCTACCAGCGCACCCCCCCATGGGTCGCCGCCAAACCCGACAAACCCAACACCCCCCGCCACACCTGGATGCTGCGCCACCTCCCCGGCTACCAGCGCTTCCGCCGCAACTTCAACAAACACGGCCGCGAAATCGTCGCGTTCTTCATGTCCCGCCCCACCCGCACCACCGGCATGAAGAACATGGCCGCCGGCCACCTCAAAAAGAGCGTCAAAGACCCCGCCCTACGCGCACGCCTCACCCCCGACTACACCGTCGGCTGCAAACGCCTCCTGTTCTCCAACACCTGGTACCCCGCCATCCAGCAACCCAACGTCGACATCGTCTCCGACACCATCACCCACATCGGCCCCACCCACATCACCACCGCCGACGGCACCCGACGCGACATCGACACCATCATCCTCGCCACCGGCTTCACCGCCACCAACCGCCCCATCGCCCACCGCATCCACGCCCGCGGCACCACCCTCGCCACCGCCTGGAACACCACCGGCATGACCGCCCACCGCGGCACCACCATCCACGGCTTCCCCAACCTCTTCATGATCCTCGGCCCCAACACCACCCTCGGCCACTCCTCCCAGACCGTCATGATCGAAGCCCAGATCACCTACATCCTCGCCGCCCTCAAAACCCTCCACACCCACCACCTCACCACCCTCGAAGTCCGCGAAGAAGCCCAGAAAACCTACAACCACACCATCCAGACCCGCCTCAAGAACACCGTCTGGAACCAAGGCGGCTGCACCAGCTGGTACACCGACACCCAAGGCAACAACCCCAGCATCTGGCCCACCTACACCTGGACCTTCCGCCGCCAAACCCGCCACCTCGACATCACCAACTACCAAACCGCCACCCACACCAACCACACCACCACCACCCCCTAACACCCCCCACCCGGCGCACCCACGCGACACCCCCCGGCACCCGCCACCCGGCCCGCCACCCGGCACCCGGCACCCGGCACAGCCCGGAGACACCAGGGCCACCACACCCAGAGCCCGCCCCCCACAACCAGGAAACACCAGGGAACACCCGGGAACACCCGGGAACACGAGGGGACGCCAGGGGGCGCGAGGGGACGCCAGAACCCGGACCCCGCACCACGGGACACCCCGGCACCCGGCACCCGACCCGTCCCCGCCAGCAACACGCCGCAACGGGGGGACAACACCACCCCAGGGAAACGGCCCGCACCACCACGGCCCGCCGCCCGCCCCCCCCGGCGGGGGGGCCCCCCCCCCCCCCCCCCCCCCCCCCCCCCCCCCCCCCCCCCCCCCCCCCCCCCCCCCGCCCGCCCCCCCCCCCCCCCCCCCCCCCCCCCCCCCCCCCCCC
>NZ_JBIWJF010000005.1:269082-395014 GCF_044764985.1 Kitasatospora sp. NPDC093550 | reverse complement strand
CCGGCCAGGGCCCGTGCCCAGTAGGCGCGCTGTTCCTCCAGGACGTCCTCGCGCAGCCAGTCGCGCTGCCAGGCGGCGAAGTCCGCGTACTGCACGGGCAGTTCGGGTAGCTCCGGGCGGTCCCCCGCCACCGCCGCCGCGTACCCCCGCGACAGCTCGTCCAGCAGCACCTCGACGGACCAGCCGTCCGCGATGATGTGGTGCAGCGTCAGCAGCAGCCAGGACTCGTCCGCGGCGAGCCGGACGACGAGCACCCGCATGAGCGGGCCGCGCTCCAGGTCGAAGGGCGCCTGGGACTCGGCCGCCGCGCGCGCCGTCGCGTCCTCGCGGTCCGTCGCGTCGACGGTCCGCACCGGCACCTCGACCCGGGGGTGGATGATCTGGCAGGGCGTGCCGTCCTGCTCGGTGAAGGTGGTGCGCAGCGACTCGTGCCGGGCGACGACGGTGTCCACCGCGCTCTGCAGCGCGGCGAGGTCCAGCGCGCCGCGCACCCGGAAGGCGTCCGGCATGGTGTACGAGGAGCTGTCCGGGACCAGGCGGTCCAGGAACCAGAGGCGCTGCTGGGCGAAGGACAGCGGCAGCGCGCCGTCGCGGGGCACCCGGACGATCTCGCGGGCGTCCTCGCCGCCCGCGGTCCGCTCGTCGACGAGCGCGGCCAGCCGCTCCAGCACCGGCGCCTCGAACACCGCCCGCAGCGGTATCCGCACGCCGAGGCGCGACTCCACCCGTGAGACCACCTGGGTCACCAGCAGCGAGTGGCCGCCGAGCGCGAAGAAGTCGTCCCGCGCACCGACCCGGGCGCAGCCCAGCACCTCGCACCAGATCTCGGCCAGGGCGCTCTCCGTCCCGGTGCGCGGCGCCAGGTACTCGACCTGCCCGCCCTCGCCGCCGCTCGGGGCCGGCAGGGCGGTCTTGTCCACCTTGTCGTTGGCGTTGAGCGGCAGCCGCTCCATCAGCAGCACCGCGGCCGGCACCATGAACTCCGGCAGCCGCTCGGCCGCGAAGCGCCGCAGTTCGGCGGCGTCCACTCCGGCCCCGGAGGGCACCGCGTAGGCCACCAGCCGGGCCGGGCCGCCCGCGTCGGAGCGCACCACCACCACGGCCTCGCGCACGCCGGGGTGCTCGGCGAGCACCGTCGCGATCTCGCCGGGCTCGACCCGGTAGCCGCGGATCTTCACCTGGTCGTCGATCCGGCCGCAGAACTCCAGTTCGCCGTCCGGGCGCCAGCGGCCGAGGTCGCCGGTGCGGTAGACCCGCTCGCCCGGCCGGAACGGGTCCTCGGTGAACCGCTGCGCGGTCAGTTCGGGGCGGTTCCAGTAGCCGTGCGCCAGGCCGGCGCCGCCGACCCACAGCTCACCGGTGGCGCCCGGGGGTGCCAGCGCGCCGTCGGCGTCGAACACGTACACCCACATGTGGCTGATCGGGCGGCCCAGCGGCACGCTCTGGTCGCCGTCGGCGACCGAGCGGATCAGACCGGCGACCGAGAAGGTGGTGGTCTCGGTGGGCCCGTAGACGTTGAGCATCCGGCCCGGGGGGTGGCGCAGCACGGCCGCCACGGCCGCCGGGTCGGCCGCCTCGCCGCCGAAGAGCAGGGTGTCCAGGCCGCGGAAGACGTCGGGCGTCTCCTGCGCCAGCACGCTGAGCAGGGAGGACGGCACGTTCATCACGGTGATGCCGTGCTCGGCGATGTGCGCGCGCAGGGCCGGCCCGGAGAGCAGTACCTCCTTGGGCACGCCGACGACCAGCGCGCCGTTGCACAGGGCGCCCCAGACCTCGAAGGTGGCGACGTCGAAGGAGGCGTTGGAGGCCTGGCCGATGACGTCGGCGGGGGTGAGGCGGACGTAGTCGGCCTGCCAGACCAGGGCCATGACGGCGCGGTGCGGGATGCACACCCCCTTGGGGCGGCCGGTGGAGCCGGAGGTGTAGATGACGTAGAGCAGGTCGTCCGGCCCGACGGTGACCGCGGGCGGGTCGGCGGGCTGGTCCTCGGCCGGGTCCAGCGGCAGCCGCAGGAACGTTCCCTCGGGTACGGCCGCGGCCACGCCCGGCTCGTACAGCACGGCTTCGACCTCGGCGTCGGCGAGCATGTACGCCAGCCGTTCGGCCGGGTTGGCCGGGTCCAGGGGCACGTAGGCGGCGCCGGTGCGGGCGATCGCGAGCATGCCGACGACCAGCTCGACCGAGCGGGGGGCGCACAGGCCGACCCGGGCGCCGCGCCCGATGCCGTGCGCGAGCAGCCGGTGCGCGAGTCGGTTGGCCCAGGCGTCGAGCTCCGCGTAGCTGAGCGTGCGGCCGTCGAAGGACGCGGCGGTGCGGTCCGGCGTGGCGGCGGCCCACCGGGCGAATGCGGCCGTCACGGACTCCTCGGGCAGCTCGGCCGGGGCCGGCGCGGAGAGCTCGAACAGCTCGCGCCGCTCCTCCTCGGAGAGCACGGACACCTCGGAAAGCCGCAGCTCCGGCCGGCTGACGATGGCCTCCAGCAGCCGTTCGAAGCGGTCGGCCAGCCGGCGGACGGTGTCCTCCCGGAACAGGTCGGTGCTGTACTCCACCTCCAGCCCGATGCGGTCCTCGCCCTCGGAGAAGATGAAGGTGAGGTCGAACTTGGCGATGTCCAGGTCGACGGTCCCGATGGTGACGTCGACCTCGTGCAGGGCCGCCTTCGGGGTGTGGCTGAGGTTCTGCATGCTGATCATGACCTGGAACAGCGGGTTGCGGTTGGTCTCCCGCGGCAGCCGCAGCGCCTCCACGATCCGGTCGAACGGCACGTCCTGGTGGGCGAAGGCCTCGATGGCGGCGCTGCGGGCGCGCTGGACCAGGGTCTCCAGCGTCGGGTCGTCCCCGGTGTCGATCCGCAGGGCGAGGGTGTTGACGAAGAGTCCGATCAGCCCCTCGGTCTCGGCGCGGGTCCGGCCGGCCACCGCGGCGCCGAAGACCTGGTCGCCGACGCCGTTGTGGCGCTGCAGCAGGCCGGCCAGGCCGGCCACGAGCAGCATGTACAGCGTCGCGCCGGAGGCCCGCGCGTGGTCGGCCGCCCGCCGGGCGAGGTCTCCGTCCCAGGAGAGCAGCAGCCGTCGGCCCCGCCCGCTGAGCTCCCGGGGCCGCGGGTGGTCGGTGGGGAACTCGGCCATCGGGGCGTCGGCGAGCCGGGCCGTCCAGTAGTCCAGGTCGGCGGTGTGCGCGCCGTCCCGTGCGCGCCGGCGCTCCCACACCGCGAAGTCGCCGTACTGGAGCTCCAGCGGCGGCAGGGGCGAGGCCTCGCCCCGGTCGAAGGCGGTGTAGAGGACGTTCAGCTCCTCGAACAGGACGCGGAACGACCAACCGTCGGAGACGGTGTGGTGCAGGGTCAGCAGCAGCAGGTGCTCGTCCGGACCGAGCCGCAGCAGACTGCCCCGCACCAGCGGCCCGGCCGCCAGGTCGAAGGGGGCCGTGGCCTCGGCGAGGGCGAGCCGCTCGGCCTCGCGCTCGCGCTCGGCCGGGCCGAGGGCGCCGAGATCGGTCACCGACAGCCGGAAGCCGCCTGGAGCGCCGACGACCTGCAGCGGGACGCCGCCGGAGCCGGCGAAGGTGGTGCGCAGCACCTCGTGCCGGTCCACGACCGCGGCCAGCGCCGCGTCGAGCGCCGCGACGTCCAGGGCACCGGTGAGCCGGAGACGGTACGGGATGGTGTAGGTCGACCGCGCCGGGGCCCACTGGTCGAGGAACCACAGGCGCTGCTGGGCGAAGGAGGCGGGCAGGTCGGCCGTGGCCCGCTCGCGCGGGACGATCCGGCCGGCCGCCGCGCGCTCGCGGGCCGCGGCGCGCAGCCGGCGCTCCAGCAGTTCGCGCCGGGCGGCACTGAGCGGAGGTGCGGTGTCGGTCATGCCTGGTCCCCCTCGGTTTCGGCGAGCAGCAGGGCCGCCACCTCGTCGTCGGTCAGTTCGGCGATCTCGGCCGCGAGGTCCAGCCGCTCGGCGTCGGCGGCCTGCTCGGCGGCGGTCCGCGCGTCGTCGATGAGCGCGGCCAGTTCGGCCATCGAGGAGGCGCGGTAGATGGCCTGGAGGTCGATGTCGGTGTCGAAGGTGCTGCGGATGCGGGCGGCGAGCTGGGTGGCCTGGAGCGAGTTGCCGCCCAGGTCGAAGAAGTTGTCCAGGACCCCGACCTCCTCGACCCGCAGCACGCTGCCGATCACCTGGTCGACGAGCAGCCGCTCGGTCTCCGAGGTCGGCGGGACGTACGCGGTGTCCCGGTCGACGCCCGGCTCGGGCCTCGGCAGCCGGGCGAGGTCGACCTTCCCGCTGGAGGTCAGCGGCAGCGCCTCCAGCCAGACGAACTGCGAGGGGATCATGTGGGTGGCCAGGGTGGTGCCCAGGTGGGCGCGCAGGGTCGCGGCGTCGCAGGCGCCGTCCGGCACCACGTAGGCCACCAGGCGGGCCTCGGCCCCGGTGCCGACCAGCTCGACCACGCCCTGGCGCACCGCCGGGTGGCCGGTCAGCGCGGCCTCCACCTCGCCGAGTTCGATCCGCAGGCCGCGCATCTTGACCTGGCGGTCGATCCGGCCGAGGAAGACCAGCTCGCCGTCCCAGCGCTGGCGGACCAGGTCGCCGGTGCGGTAGAGCCGCTGCTCCTCGCCGTCGACCGGGAGCACGGGGAAGCGCTCGGCGGTGAGCTCGGGGCGGTTGAGGTAGCCCCGGGCCAGGCCGGTGCCGCCCAGGTGCAGCTCGCCGGGGACGCCGGCGGGCTGGGGGTTGCCGTAGCGGTCCAGCACGTACGCCCGGTAGTTGCCGAGCGGCCGGCCGATCGGCGGGGAGGTCTGGTAGCGGCCCTGGCACTCGTGCACCACGCAGGTGACGGTGGCCTCGGTGGGCCCGTAGCCGTTGAAGAAGCGGCGCCCGGGCAGGTTCCAGGCGTTGACCAGGCTGCTCGGGAAGGCCTCGCCGCCGACGAAGACGATCCGCAGCGAGGCGAACTCCTCGGCGGGCAGCAGGGCCATCACGGCCGGCGCCATGTCCATCACGGTGATGCCGTTGCGCTTGATGAACTCGCCGAGCCGGTCCGGGGAGAGCAGCACCTCGCGGGAGGTCATGCACAGGGTGGCGCCGCTGGTGAGCGCGGCGAAGATCTCGAACACCGAGACGTCGAAGGTGGGGTTGGCGAACTGCAGCATCCGGTCGTCGGGGCCGAGCGCGAACAGCCGGTTCACCTGGGTGACGAAGTTGACGGCGGCGGCGTGCTCGACGACCACGCCCTTCGGGGTGCCGGTCGAACCCGAGGTGAAGATGACGTACGCCGGGTCGGCGGGGCCGTGCGCCCGGGGTGCCGGGGTGGCCGGGACGTCCTCGGACAGCGGGGTCAGGACGGGCAGCCCCGGCGGCAGTCCGAGCTCCGCGTCCGCGGCGGCGATGACGGCGGTGGCGGCGGTGTCGGCGAGGATGCCGGCCCGCCGGCCGGGCGGGTCGTTGGGGTCCAGCGGCAGGTAGGCAGCGCCGCTGCGGAGGATGCCGAGCAGCGCGACGACCAGTTCGGGCGAGCGGTTCAGGCAGACCGCGACGGTCCTCCCGGGGCCGCCGAGCTCGCCCAGCCGGGCGGCGAGCGCGTCGGCCGCGGCGTCGAGCCGCGCGTAGCTGAGGGTGGTGCCGTCCATCACGACGGCCGGGTGGTCGGGCTGGGCGGCGGCCCGTCGGCCGACGAGCGCGTCCAGCGTCGTGTCGGCCGGGAACTCCCGGGCGGTGTCGTTGAACCCGGTGACCAGCTGCCGCCGTTCGTCCTCGGTGAGCAGCGGCAGGTCGCGGACCGGGCGGTCCGGGTCGGCGAGCACGGCGCGCAGCAGGGTCTCGTAGTGGCCGAACATGCGGTCGATCCGCTCGCGGTCCCAGAGCTCGGTCGAGTAGTCCGCCCAGAGGCGGTAGCCGCCGGCCCGGGCCTCGACGTTGAAGGCCATGTCGAAGCGGGAGGTGCCGGAGTCGACCGGCAGCTCCTCGACCTCCAGGCCGGGCAGCCGGAAGCCGTCGCCGCTGGCGCTCTGCAGGCTGAACGAGATCTGGAAGAGCGGGTTGCGGGAGGGGTCACGCTCCGGGCGCAGCTCGTCCACCAGCCGCTCGAACGGGGCGTGCTGGTGTTCCTCGGCGGTCAGCACCGTCTCCTTGACGGCGGCCAGCAGCTCGCGGAAGGACCGCTCGCCGTCCACGGCGGTGCGCAGCACCAGCATGTTGGCGAACATGCCGATCAGCGGCTCCACCTCGCGGTGGGCGCGGCCGGCGAACGGCGAGCCGACCACGACCTCGTCCTGCCCGGTGTAGCGGTGCAGCAGGATCTGGAAGACCGTGAGCACGGTCATGAAGAGGGTCGCGTTCTGGGCCTGGGAGAGCCGCTCCAGTTCGGCGAGCAGGTCGTCGGGCAGCGCCCGCTCGGCCCGCTCGCCGGTGAACGGCGGGTGGTCCGGGCGCGGGCGGTCGGTGGGCAGTTCCAGGGTGGCGAGCCCGCGCAGGCGCTCGGTCCAGTAGGCGATCTGGCGGGCGGCGTCCGGGCCGTCCACCCAGCTCTGCTGCCAGAGCGCGAAATCGGCGTACTGCACCGGAAGTTCCGGCAGCGAGGCGCTCCGGCCGGCCGCGAAGTCCTCGTAGAGGGCGGCGAGTTCCCCGGCGACGACGTTCAGTGACCAGCCGTCGACGGCGATGTGGTGCATGGTCAGCAGCAGGACGTGCTCGTCCTCGCCGGTGCGCAGCAGGACGGCCCGCAGCAGCGGGTCGCCGGCCAGGTCGAAGGGCCTGGCGGCCTCGGCGCGGGCCAGCCGCTCGATCTCGGCGGGCCTGCGGGCGGGGGAGAGCCGGCCCAGGTCGCGGACCGGGAGGGGGAACTCCCCGGCCGGGTCGATCCGCTGGACGGGCGTGCCGTCGTGGTTCACCAGGGCGGTGCGCAGGATCTCGTGGCGCGCCACGATGCCGCCGAGGGCGGCCCGCAGGGCGTCCACGTCCAGCGCGCCGCGGATCCGCAGGGTGAAGGGCACGTTGTAGATCGGCCGGCCGGCGGCGAGCTGCTCCAGGAACCACAGGCGCTGCTGGGCGAAGGAGGCGGGCAGTTCGGTGGCCTCCGGGTCGCGCGGGCGGATCCGGTCGCCGGTGGTCCGGCGCTGTTCGGCCAGGCGGGCGGCGAGCGCGGCGCGCTGGGCGGGCGAGAGCCGCTCGCGAAGGGCGGTGGTCTCAGACAAGGCTGGTCTCCTTGCGCTCGGTGTCGTCCAGGACCTTCCAGCGGAAGCCGCCGGCGCCGAACCGGGCCTGGCGGGGGACCGCGCTGCCCGCCGGGACGTCGCGCAGCGAGCGGAAGAAGGTGTTGCCCTTGTAGAGCGAGAGCTCCACGGTGCCGGTCGCACCGCCGACGATCGTGTCGGCGTCGGCCCGGGCCTCGGCGGCGCGCTCGTCGAACCAGCGGCCGGCGTACAGCTCGGTGCCGAGCACGGCGGACAGCGATTGGAGCTTGCGGGCGTCCTCCAGCGGCAGTACGGCCTGGTAGAGGCGGCGCACGCAGCGGCCGAGCAGGTCCAGGCCGGGCGCCTCGTAGACGCCGCGGCACTTGGTGCCGTTGAGGCGGTTCTCCAGGACGTCGAAGAAGCCGAGCGCGTTGCGGCCACCGACCAGGTTGGCCCGCAGCAGCGCGTCGAGCGCGTCCACCGGCTCCTCGTCGATGCGCAGCGGCCGGCCGCTGCGCAGGGTGAGGACGAAGGACTCCGGCTGGTCGGGCGCCTCCTCGGGGGAGACGCTCATCACCCGCTGGACGGCCCCGTGGGCGGCCAGCCGCTCCAGTTCGGTGCCCTCGTGGGAGTAGCCGCCGAGGTTGCCGTCGAGCGAGCGGACGGCCTCGTCGCCGGCCAGGGTGAGGCCGTGCGCGGCGGCGAAGGCGGCGAGCGCGGCACGGTCGGCGAAGGCGGCCCCGCAGGCCGGGTCGGCCCAGGGGGTGAACACGTCCATCGCGGGCCGGATCCGGGCGGTGTAGCCGGCGAAGCGGCGCTCGTCGTTCCCGCCGCTGACGGAGGCGTGGCCGAGGACCCGCAGGCCCCGCCGGCCCATCACCGCGGACAGACCGCGCACCAGGACGGCCCGGGAGGCGCCGGTGGTGTTCCAGTAGCCGTCGTCGTAGCGCGCCTGGTAGCGCACCACGTCGAGGCAGAGCTCGGCCATCTCCCGGCGGAGGTCGACGACCTCGGTGGGCAGGCCGGCCGTGACCAGCTCGGCGGCCAGGCGGTCCAGTTCGGCGCGCGGACGCTGCCCGATGTCGGCCAGGAAGCCGTGCACCGGGACGCCCTGCTCGGCGAGCCAGAGGGCGGTCGCCCGGGAGGGCAGGCCCTCCGAGACGCAGAACCCGACGGGCCCGGGGAGGTCCCGTACGTTCTCGATCGTGGTCATGACGTCACACTCCTCGTGGCGGAGCCGATCCGGACCTCGGCAAGGCGGTCGTGGAACGGCTGGTGGTGGTCCCGGAAGGCGGCCAGCCGTGGGTCGTTGTGGACGGTGCGGCGGTAGTCGTTGGCGCGGGCCCGGAAGGAGCCGCTGGCCGCGACGTCCTGGTGCCAGCGGGCGGTGCGCTCCCACTCGGCCCGGGGGCCGGGCTCCCAGCTGAGCGCCTCGGGCCGGTACGGCAGCCCGACCCGCTCGCAGTAGGCGCGGACCACGCCGGCCGGGTCGGCCAGCAGGTCTCCGGAGTCGAGCACCACCGGGGTGCTCCCGGTCGCCCGGCGGACGTGCTCGAAGACCTCGAACTGCCGCTCGTAGCCGACCTCGTCCAGCGTGAGCCCGGGGTTGACGGCGCAGTGCGAGGCGATCGCCTCGGCCGGGTCGCGGATGATGAAGGTGTGGACCACCCGGGTGGTGAACCGGTCGTCGAGGTACGGCAGGTAGCGGTACTCGGTGGTGTCCTTGAAGAACACCGGGCGGTCCTCGCCCAGCCGCAGGATCCGCTCCAGCAGCTCGGCGGGGCTGTGCACCCGGACGCCCTCGACGTCCAGGTGACCGACGCTCAGCAGGTTGGAGATCGGCTCGTGCAGGACCAGGAGGTCCCCGCGTTCCATCATCATCCGGGCGAAGGCGGTCGAGCGGGAGCGCGGCGGGCCCCACAGGGCGATCACCCGGGGCTGGGGGCTGGAAGGATTCACTGGGACCACTCCGTCGGCGTTCGGTCCCACCGGTGCCGCTTGAGTTCGGCGGCCAGCGGGGCGGGCAGGTGGGGCAGGTGGCTGACCGCGAGGTTGGCCCGGACGTGCTTCGGGGAGCTCATCCCGGGGATCACGGTGGCGATCCGCGGCTCGTCGAGGATGAAGCGCAGGGCCAGCTCGGGCAGGGTCAGGCCGGGCGGCAGGAGTTCCTTGAGCCGGTCGGCGCGCGCCACGGCCGGCCCGAGGTTCTCCGGCACGAAGTAGCTGTTGCGCCAGTCGCCCTCCGGCCAGGTGCTGTCGGCCGTGAGGGTGCCGGTCAGGGTGCCCTCGTCGAACGGCACCCGCGCGATCACGGCGATGTCCAACTCTTCGCAGAGCGGGAGGAGTTCGTCCTCCGGAGCCTGGTCGAAGACGTTGTAGATGACCTGGACGGCGTCCACCAGGCCGGTGTGCAGGGTCTTCAGGACGTTCCACGGCTCCCAGCGGTTCACGCTGATGCCGATGCCGGCCACCAGGCCCTCCTCGCGCAGCGCGGCCACCGCGCGCTGCCAGCGCCGGTCGTCGGCCCAGTCGTCCTCCCAGACGTGGAACTGCAGGAGGTCGATCCGCTCGACGCCGAGGTTCGCCAGGCTCTTCTCGGTGTACTCGCGGATGTGGTCGACCGGGAACACGTCCGCCAGTCGGGACTCGCGGGTGGAGGGCCACCGGCGGTCCTTGGGCGGCACCTTGGTGGCGACGGTCAGCCCGCGGTCCCGGTTGGCGCGCAGCACCTCGGCGAGCATCCGCTCGCTGTGGCCGCGCCCGTAGATCCAGGCGGTGTCGAAGAAGGTGCAGCCCAGGTCGACGGCCTCCTGGAGCGCGGCGAGCCCGCGTTCGTCGTCGGCGCCGGTCCAGCCGCCCTCCCCGCCGGCGACCCCCCACATGCCGTAGCCGACCTCGCTGACCTCGTGGCCGAGCCGGCCGAAGCGTCGGTACCGCATCAGCGCACCCCCCGGGCGTGGGCCAGCGGGACGGGCCGGGCGGCGGGGCGGTGGGCGCCCACGCGCTGCAGGCAGCCCTGCGCGTAGCGGCCGAGCACGGCCTCGCGCGGCGGCAGGACGATCCCGGCCTCGGCGCAGAGCCGGTCGGCCCGCTGCGAGGCGAACCGGTGGGAGGCGTCGCTGAAGACCTCGGCCAGGCAGCGGGCGTCCGCGGCGGCATCGCCGACCGGCTCGGGGAGCATGGTCCGCAGCCGCAGCGCCTCCTCGTCGGTGCGGTCGAGCGAGCTCCAGAAGGCGCGGTAGGACACTCGGTCGATCTTGGACCGGCGGGCCAGGGCGTCGAACAGGTCGTCCAGTCCGACGGCGGTGCGCTGGACCGGGTGGTAGGTGTCGCCCACCCGGCCGCGGGCGATCGCCGCGACGACCAGCCGGGCCACGTAGTCGACCGGGGTGTAGTCGATGGAGACCGAGCTGCCGGGGTAGACGCCGTGGGCGGCGGCCGCCCGCAGCAGCCCGTCGACCAGTCCGCGGTCGCTGGGCAGGCCGGTGCCCGAGTGCGGGCCGACCTCGCCGAGGCGGTAGACGCTCGACTCCAGGCCCCGCTCGCGCGCGGCCAGCACCAGCCGCTCGGAGACCCATTTCGACTGGCCGTAGCCGTGCGAGGGCAGGGAGTTCTCCAGCGGCTCCACCTCCTCGGCGATCCGGTCGCCGTCCAGCGCCCCGGCGGGGAAGATCCCGAGGGTCGAGATGTGGTGCAGGTGTTTGCGCCGCCCGGTGGCCATCAGCCGCAGGACCTCGCCGGTGCCCTCGACGTTGGCCGGCCGGTGGGCCTCGTAGTCGAGCAGCAGGTTGACCATGGCGCCGCTGTGGACGACGGTGTCGACCTCGTCGGCGAGCGCGGCGAAGGCCTCCGGTGCCAGCCCGAACAGCGGTGTGCCGAGGTCGCCGGGGAGCACCTCCATCCGGTGGGTGGCGGTGTCCGCGGCCAGGCCGTAGCGGGCCAGCACCGCGTCCATCCGGGCCCGGGCCTCCCGCCGGTCGGCCGCGCGGACCAGGCACACCACCCGGGCGGGGGTGCGGGCGAGCAGCTCGTGCAGCAGGTGGGCGCCGACGAAGCCGGTCGCGCCGGTCAGCAGCACGGTGCCCAGGCGCCAGGGCTCCTCGGTGCGCCGGCGCAGGTCCGCGGGCAGCACGGAGTCGGCCCGCAGCCGGCCGATGACCGGCTCCTCGCCCGCCGCGTCGGCCTCCCGGACCAGCGCGACCTGCGCCCGGACGGTCGGGTGGCTGACCAGCTCGCGCACGCTGGGCGAGCGTCCGAGGACGGCGCGCAGCGCCACGGCCAGCCGGTGGGCGGCCAGCGAGTCACCGCCGACGTCGAAGAAGCTGGTGGTGGTGCCGACCGCCGGCAGGTCCAGGACCTGCCGCCAGACCGCCAGGATCCGCCGTTCGAGCTCGGTGGCCGGCTCGGTGGCCCGCTGCCGGTCGACGCCGGAGGCGGCCAGCGCCGCCAGCGCCCGCCGGTCGGCCTTGCCGTTGGGGGTGAGGGGGAACGCCGGCAGCTCGACGACCTCCTTCGGCACCGCCTCGCCCGGCAGCAGCCCGGCCACGAACTCGCGCAGCCGGCCGGCCGGGACGGGTTCCGCGAGCAGGACGAAGGCCACCAGACGCTGGCGGGAGCCCTCGCCCGCGATCACGGCCTTGGCCTCCCGCACCGCCGGGTGCCGGGTCAGGGCCGCCTCCACCTCGGTCAATTCGATCCGGACCCCGTTGAGCTTCACCTGGTGGTCGCGGCGGCCCGCGAAGCGCAGCAGGCCGTCCTCGCCGAGCCAGCCCAGGTCACCGGTGCGGTAGATCAGCGGGCCGGGGACGTTCGGGAAGGGGTTGGGCAGGAACGCGGCGGCGGTCTTGTCCGGGTCCCCGAGGTAGCCGCGGCCGACGCAGTCGCCGCCGATGTGGATCTCGCCCTGCACGCCGGGCGCGACCGGCCGCAGCCGCTCGTCGAGCACCAGGGCGACGGTGTTGTCGATGGCCCGCCCGATCGGGATCTCGTCCGCGTCGTCGATCTCGTGGAACACCGAGCCGATCGAGCACTCGGTGGGGCCGTAGGTGTTGGTCAGCCGGACCTGCGGCATGAGGGCGCGGAAGCGCCGCACGGCGGTCGCGGAGACCTCCTCGCCGCCGATCAGCACCCGGCGCAGCGAGCCGAGCGAGGCGCGCAGTCGCGGGTCGTCGGCGAGCATCGTCACCAGCGTGTTGAAGATCGACGGGACGAAGTCGGTCATGGTGACGCCGTTGCGGGCGATCACGTTGACGGTCTCGGCCAGGTCGAGGATGCCGTGCCGCACCGGGATGACGACCGTGGAGCCGGTGGTCAGCGGCCAGAACAGCTGCCAGATCGAGGAGTCGAACACGTGCCGGCTGTTCTGCAGGACGACCGCGCCGTCCTCGGCGAAGCGGCGGGTCATGGTCAGGAACCGGTTCAGCAGCCCGAGGTGGGCGTTGAGCGCGCACTTGGGCAGCCCGGTCGAGCCGGAGGTGAAGAACCCGTAGATCAGGTCGTCCGAGGTGGGGCCGGGGACGGGCACGGGGGCCGCGTCCTGGGCGAGGGCGGCCAGCTCCACCGGCACCGTGGTGCGGGTGCCGGCCACCGTCGCGGCGAGCTCGGCCAGGCCCGGCGAGCAGACCACCACGGCGGGGTCGAGCTGGTCGAGCACGGCGGCGGTCCGGGCGGCCGGCCAGGCCTCGTCCACCGGGACGAACGGCGCGGCGAGCTTCATCAGGGCGATCGCCGCCACCGGCAGCAGCGGCTCGTTGCCGACCAGCAGCGGGATGAGGGCGCCGCGGCGCACTCCGGCCGCCGCGAGGCGGGCGGCCAGCGCGTTGGCCTTGCCGTCGACCTGGCGGTAGGTCAGCACGGTGTCGCCGTGCACGATCGCCGGACGGTCCGGGGTCTCGGCCACCCGGGCGTGGAACAGTTCCAGTACGGTCGCCTGGGGCGGGTACTCCACGGGAGTGAAGTCCACCTCGCCCCCTCCGGCGTCGGTCGGGGTCAACCTGGGCACTGCACACCTCTCCTGTTCGGCACGCGTCATCGCGCGGGGACGGTGGGGACACGCGGTTCGACGGTCGGCTGCCCGGGCGCGGTCAGCGTGCGCCGCCCGACCAGGCCGGCCAGCAGGCCGGCGGCGACCGCGACGGGGATCAGGGCGAACCCCAGGGTCAGCGAGTGGCCCGCGAGGGCGCCGGCCAGCGCCGCCCCGGCGGCCGCGCCGACCGACTCGGCGGTGCTCAGCCACGCCCACGCCTCGGTGGAGTGGCTCTTCGGCACCACGATGTCGAGCAGTTCGTAGAGCACGACGTTGGTCACGCCCCAGGCGAAGCCCACGACCAGCAGCAGCGCGCCGACCACCGTCTCGGGCGGGGTGGACACCAGGGCCAGGGTGCTGACCAGGAGCACGACGAGCCCGGCCACGTACCGGTCGCCCGGCGCGTACTTGGCGAGCTTCGGGGACAGCACGCTGCCGACCACCCCGCCGACGCCGAGCGCGCCGAGCATCAGGCCGGCCGCCCAGCGGTCGCCCCGGGCGGTGGCCAGCGCCGCCACCACCACGTCCACCGCGCCGAGGCCGAGGCCGGCGCCGATGCCGCCGACGGTGATCGTGCGCAGTCCGGGGAAGGCGAGCGCGCCCAGCACGCCGCGGGACTCCTCCGGGGCCGGCTCGTCGGCGGCCGAGTCGGCCTGGTCGGGCCGGTCGGCCGGGCCGGTCCTCGGGTTGATCAGCAGCAGGCCCAGGGTGGTGAAGACGGCCGCCACCGCCAGTCCGGCGGAGGGGTTCAGGAGGGTGGCGAGCAGGGCCGCCGCCGGGGCGCCGCCGATCTGCGCCAGGTCACCCAGCATCGCGGTCAGGGCGTAGGCGCGGGGCAGTTCCTCCTCGGGCACGACGTCCGACCAGCGGCCCCGGGCGAAGCCGATCAGCGGCGGTGTGGCGCCACTGATGACGGCGGCCAGGACCACGAACACCGCGCCGGCGGCGTGCACCCGGGCCGCGCCGATCATCAGCAGCAGTGCGGCCACCTGGACGGCGGCGAGGGCCGGCAGGGTGCGCCGGGGGCCGTAGCGGTCCACGAGCCGACTGCGCGGCACGCTGACCAGGGCCGCCGCCAGGCCGTAGGCGGCCGCGGCCAGACCGGCCGCCGAGTAGGAGCCGGTCGCGTCGATCACCTGGAGCACGATCGCCAGGGCGATGATCGCCACCGAGACCCAGGCCGAGGTGACGGCGAGGGCGAGCCGGCGCGCGGCTCCGCCCTTCGGGAGGAGCATGGCTGAGATGCCGCTGTTCATCGGTGAGTGTCCTCGATCTCGTCGAGCAGGCGCTCTAGTTCGGTGTCGTCGAGCCCGGCCAGCAGTTCCAGGTCGACGCGGTCGCAGAAGTCCGCCAGGTCCGCGGTGTCCATCACCTGGCGCAGGGAGAGCCGGACGCCGAAGCGGTCGCCGATCGCGCCCAGCATGCTGGCGGCGGAGAGGGAGTCCCCGCCGAGCTCGAAGAAGTTGTCCCGCCGGCCCACACCGGTGCGGCCCAGCACCCCGCCCCAGAGCGCGGCGACCTCCTGCTCGGTCGCGGTCCGCGGGGGTTCGGCCGGGCCGGCCGTGCTCCGGCGCCGCGCGCCCGAGGCACCCGGCGGCTCTGGCAGGGCGGCCCGGTCGAGCTTGCCGTTGGTGGTCAGCGGCAGGCGCGGCAGGACGACGACCGCGGACGGCCGCAGGTGCTCGGGCAGGTGCCGCGCGGCGTGCGCCGCCAGCTCGGCCGGCAGCTGCCGGGCGGTGGCGCCCGGGGTGCGCGGGCGCGGCAGGTTGGCGGTGTCCGGAGCCGCGGCGCCGGACCGGACCGGGTCGGTGGCGGCACCGGAGCCGGTGGCGCCGTCGGCGTCGGTGGGGCTGTCGGCCGGCCCGGGGAAGACCGCCTCCCAGGGACGCGCGCCGATCACCGCGTCGAAGGAGCCGTCTCGGTGCCCGGCCCGCCAGCTCACCGCCACCGGCCGGCCCGCCGCGGCCGCGGCCCGTTCGACCTCGGCCGGGGTCAGGCCGCCCGCCGTCGCCGCGAAGGCGCCTGCTCCTCCCAGGAGTTCGGCGGCCGCCCGGGTCAGCGCGCCGAGCCGGGGGTGCGGCACTCCGCGCAGCAGCACCCGCTCCTGACGCTCCGCCAGGCGCCGGAGCTCCGCGACGTCGAGGGCCCGGGCACCGGCGTCGATCCAGTCGCCGTCGACCGGGGCCGGCCCGTCGGAGGCGGGCGTCAGCACCACGTCGTAGCGGAAGGTGTTCAGCTCGTTGTCGTGCGGGCCGGTCTTGGGCGCGAGGCGCGGGGCGGCGAGGCCGTGCTCGGCGGCGAACCGCTCGAACCAGGCCGGGGCCAGGAGGAGTTCGCCTTCCTCCTCGCGTCCCTCCCGTGCCAGGCGGCGGTGCTCCGCGGGCGTCCCGTCCGGGTGCCGGTGGCGCGCCAGGTCGAGCTGGAAGGCGTCCTGCAGCCCGAGGTGGCGCACGTCGCCGACGAACAGGTGGCCCTGCGGCTCCAGCACCGTCAGCGCGGTGCGCAGCACCGTCCGCAGGTACTCCTGGTCCGGGAAGTACTGCGCCACGGAGTTGATCACGACGCAGTCGAAGCGCTCCCCGGCGAGGGCGGCGAGGTCGGTGGCCTCGGCCTGGTGGACCGAGACCCCGTCCAGCGGACGGGCCCGCAACCGCTCCCGCAGCAGGTCCACCGTGGTGGCGGACAGGTCCGTACCGGCGTACCGCGCGCAGTGCGGCGCCAGGCGCCACATCAGCAGGCCGCTGCCGACGCCGATCTCCAGCACCCGGCGGGCCCCGAGCTCGGCGATCCGGGCCACCGTGCGGTCGACCCAGTCCCGCATCTCCTCCTCGGGCAGGGCCAGGCCGGTGTAACTGCTGGCCCAGCCGCGGACGTCGAACTCCGGATCCACGGTGTCCTCGCCCGCGTGCGCGGCCTGGAAGACCGCCTGCCAGGAGGCGACCGTCCCCTCCGGGGTCCCTGCGCCGGGCGCGGCGGTGACGTACGCGACCAGCCGGTGGGCGCCGTCGGCATCGGCCCGGGCGACGACGGCGGCCTCTCCCACCCCCGGGTGCCGGGCCAGTTCGGCGGCCACCTCGCCGGGTTCGACCCGTACGCCGCGGATCTTCACCTGGTCGTCGACCCGGCCGACGAACTCCAGCCGGCCGTCCGGGCGCAGACGCACCAGGTCGCCGGTGCGGTAGACCCGGGAGCCGGGGGTGAACGGGTCCGCCGGGAAGCGCTCGGCGGTCAGCTCAGGCCGTCCGAGGTAGCCGCGGGCGACGCCCGTCCCGCCGATCCACAGCTCGCCCGTCCCGCCGGCCGGCACCGGTGCGCCCCGCTCGTCGACGACGTAGGTGCGGGTGGCGGTCACCGCGGTGCCGATGGTGGGGGTGGCGTCGGCCTCGTCCAGCGGCTGGGCGGTGGCGTAGACGGTGGCCTCGGTCGGGCCGTACAGGTTGAAGAACCGGGTGCCGCGGATCTCCCGCAGGCGGTTCCAGAGTGCCGGGCCGGTGGGCTCCCCGGCGACCACCACCACCGACGGGGACCGCTCCGGGTCCTCGAACAGCCCCAGGGCGACCAGCACGCCCAGCTGCGAGGGCGTCACGTCGATGACGTCGACGCGGTGTTCGGCCAGGTGGGCGGCGAGGGCGTGGGTGTCCCGGCGGGTCTCCTCGTCGACGATCCAGCCGGTGTCGCCGCGCAGCAGCCAGCTGAGCTGGTTGACGGAGGCGTCGAAGGCGAAGGAGGCGGTGAGCCCGACCCGCAGCGGCCGCGGACCGGCCGCCGGGTGCAGGACGTCCCGGTTGGCGCGCAGCAGGTGGGCGAGGTTGCCGTGCTCGACCTCGACGCCCTTGGGTCGGCCGGTGGAGCCGGAGGTGTAGATGACGTACGCCAACTGGTCCCCGGCGAGCGGGAGTCCGAGGTCGGCGACGTCCTGGTCGGGTGTCCCCGCCGGGCCGTCGGTACGGGCCAGGGCGTCGTCCAGCGCGATCGCCGGCAGCGCCGTCGCCAGGTCGTCGAGCGCCGCGGCGCGGCCGAGCAGCAGCCGGGGCCGGCAGTCGTCCAGCAGCAGGCGCAGCCGCTCCACCGGGTGGGACGGGTCCAGCGGCACGTAGGCCCCGCCGGCCTTCCAGACGGCCAGGATCGCCACCACGGACACCGCCTCGCGCCCGGCGTGCAGCGCCACCCGCGAGCCCGCGCCCACCCCGGCCTCGACCAGACGGCGGGCCAGCCGGTCGGCGGCCGCGTCCAGCTCGGCGAAGGTCAGCGCGCCGCCGGGCCAGGCCAGGGCGGGCCGGTCCGGGTGCTCCGCGACCCGCTGTCGGAAACAGGTGAGGACGTCGTCGGTCGGGCCGGGCGCGTTCGGCGCGGCGGTCCGGTCCGCCGGTGCTACCGGACCGGTCGGAGAGATGAGTTGAGACACCAGCCAGCTCCAGGGCGTGGGTTGGGTTGTGACGGTGGGCGAGGGGCGGCAGGTCCCCGGTCGGGCCGGGCGTGGGGGATGCCGGGCCGCGGGTGTCGGCCGCGGGTGCCGGCGCGGGATGCCGGTCGGGCCGTGCGCGGAGGGTCCGGGCGGCGGCGCCCGTGCTCACCGCGCGGTCGTCAGCGGGCCCGTTCCGCGACGGCGTGCAGAACGGTCGTCACGGCGCGGGAGGCGTCCAGCCGGCAGCGCCGCGGCGGCCGTCCGGTGGCCAGTGCCTCGGCCATCTCCCGGTAGACCTCCAGGCGCAGCCGCGACCCCGGGACGGTCGGGTGGTCCTCGACCGCGCCGCCGGTCTCGGTGGTCACCTCGCCGTTGTGCACCAGGAGCCGGCCGTCGGCGCCCAGCACCTCCAGCCGCGCGGTGCGGACGGTGGACTCGGCGGTGACGGCGAAGCTGAGCGTTGCCCCGCCGCGGAAGTCGACCACCCCGGCGATCCGGGAGTCGATCCCGGGGGCGACCTCGCGGCGGCCCACCACGTGCACGGCGGCGGGCTCGCCCAGCACCTGGCAGGCGAGGTCCAGGTAGGGCGCCCCGAGGTGGGCGGTGACCCCGCCGAGCGCCCGGTCCGGGTCGTGCCGCCAGCCGGCCCGGTGGTAGTGCGCGGTCGGGCGGTACCGGGACACGTGCAGGACGGCGGTGGCGCCCGGACCCCAGTCCCAGCGCAGGACCTGCTCGGGGATCAGCTGCCGGTGCTGGAACATCGCCCCGACGGGGCGTCCCACCCGGCGGCTGACCGCGAGCAGCCGGTCGACCTCGGCGGGCGAACAGGCCGCCGGCCGTTCGAGCAGCACGGCCTTGCCGGCTTCCAGGGCCTGCTCGGCGAGTGCGGCCCGCCCGCCGGGGGGCGTGCACAGGGCCACCAGCTGGACGCCCGGGTCGTCGAGCAGGTCCGCCCAGCCGGGGCTTCGCCGCAGCGGCCCGAGGTCGGTGGACCGGTCCGGCTCCAGCACGGCCCTGATCCGCGCCACCCCGGCGCCCGCCAGTGCGGCGGCGTGCTGGCGGCCGGCGACCCCGTAGCCGACCAGTCCGACACCGAGGGTCATCGGGTCGCTCCCAGGGTGGTCGCGCGGTCCACGGCGCTCCTTCGGGGGTTCGGGGCGCCGTGCTCCCAGCCGGGGAGGGTGCGCAGCAGCGCGGCGGCCGCGTCGGCCGCCTGGCCGCGGATCTCGGGGACGGCGGTGGACTCCAGGAGGTTCCCGCGGCGGGCCGCGCCGAGCGTCCACAGCGGCGCCCCGGCCCGGTCGCCGGCGGGTAGCAGCCGACCGTCGGCGGCGGTGTCCAGCCCGGCCCCCGCCGGTCCGGGGCGGGCCGTCCCTTCGGCCAGCAGGGAGCGCAGCAGCGGGTCGTCCGCGGTGCGCGGGTCCAGGGCGGCGCCGGTGCAGTCGACCACCGCCACGACGTGCAGCTCATGGCCGTCGCTCAGCCGCACCCGCAGTCCGCCGTCGGTGCGCCGTACGCCGGCGACCCGGCCCGCCCGGACGGTCAGCCGGCCGGCGGTGCGCAGCGCGTCCAGCCGGGCGGCCGTCGGCGGGGCCAGCCGGTGCCGGTGGACCTCCCAGCGCCGCAGGTCCTCGCGCAGGAAACGGGCCCGGTCGGCCGCCGACAGGCCGCCCCACAGCGCGGCGGTGACCGGCCGCAGGGCGTCCAGGCCCGGCCGCCAGTCGCCGCAGTGACGACGGGTCGCGGCCAGGTGCCGCAGGGTGGCGCGGCGCAGCGCGGCGAGGTCCGGCAGGCCGTCCAGTGCGGGCGGGTCCACCGGGGGCGGTGGGTGTTCGCGGTGGCGTTCGGGCAGCAGCCCGGTGCGGGAGACCGCGTGCAGGGTGCGGCCGGGCCGCTCCAGGGCGACGGCCACGTCGGCCATGGTCAGTCCGGTGCCGACGAGCAGGACGTCGCCGCGCTCCGGGATCCGTTCCAGTGCCCCGGCCGCCCAGGGGGTACGGAGGAAGCGGGCGTCGGCGCGCAGGGCGTCCGGGGCCCAGCCGGCTGCCGAGGGCAGCGGGCCGAGCGCGAGCACCGCCGCGTCGACGCTCCGGCGCTCGCCCGAGCCGAGCCGGAGCACCGGGCGGTCGGGGCGGGCGTCGAGGCCGACGACCCGGTCCCGGCGGTGGACGAGGCGGGCCGAGCGGCCGCACTGCCGCGCGGTGTCGGCCAGCAGCTCGCCCAGGTACCGCCCGTACAGGGCGCGGGGCACGAAGTCGGCGGGCCGGTACCGGCCGCCGGCGGCGGTGGTGAGCCAGCGGACGAAGTGCTCGGGGTCCTCGGGGAGCGCGCTCATCCGGGCGGCGGGCACGTTGA
Source organism: Kitasatospora sp. NPDC093550 (assembly GCF_044764985.1). Classification (NCBI taxonomy): domain Bacteria; kingdom Bacillati; phylum Actinomycetota; class Actinomycetes; order Kitasatosporales; family Streptomycetaceae; genus Kitasatospora; species Kitasatospora sp. NPDC093550. The sequence goes on along the minus strand of NZ_JBIWJF010000005.1, from coordinate 375,067 downwards.
GCAGGTGGCGGGGGTCGGGCGTCCGGTAGGCCGCGCCGCGGCCGGGCAGCTCGGCGGGGTCGAGGAGTTCGACCGCGCAGCGCAGTCCGTGCCGGTCGGCCTGACGCAGCAGCTGGACGGCGGCCAGGGTGCCGGCGGCGCCGGCGCCGACCACGGCGACCCGGGGGGTCGTGGTGTCGTGGTTCACGCGGCCCTGCCCGCGGGGAGTGCCATGCCGGCGCCGAGGGTGTCGCCGTCCTGCTCGTCCAGCAGCAGGAAGGCGCCGGTCGCGCGGAGCCGGTGGTAGGCGTCGACCGGGAGTTCGGTCATGGTGCGCAGGCTGACGTGGGCCAGGGCGTTGAGTTCGAGCTCGGCCGGTCCCGGGACCCGGTCCGCGGTGGTCGGGTCGAAGCGGTCGCCGATCCCGCGGACCACGGCCCGGGTGACCTGGGTGCCGTGCCGCACCAGCAGGCGGTCGCCGACCCGCAGCGGGCGCGGGGAGAACCAGCACACGGTGCCGGTGAGGTCGCGGGTCGGCTCCGGGGCGTCGGCGGCCGCGGCGAGCAGTTCGCCCCGGGAGATGTCGAGGTCCTCGTGCAGCCGCAGGACGACGGAGCGGCCCGGGCCGGCCTCGGCCAGTTCCCCGCCGGCGGCGTCGATGGCGGCGATCCGGCCGGTGGCCCGGGACGGCAGCGCGACGACCCGGTCGCCCGGCCGCAGCACCCCGGACTCGATCCGCCCCGCGTACCCCCGGTACTCGCCGGCGCGGAGCACGACCTGGACCGGCATCCTGGCCGGCCGCGCGTCGGCGGGCGCGGCGGCGCAGTCCTCCAGCCGGGCGAGCAGCGGGCCGCCGCCGTACCAGGGCATGGCGGCGGACGGCTCGACCACGTTGTCGCCGGTGGCGGCCGAGACCGGGACGACGGCCGGTTCGGCGATCCCCAGTCGCTCGGCCAGCGCGCGGAACTCCCGCTCCACGGCGCGGTAGGCGGGCTCCGCCCAGTCGGCCAGGTCCATCTTGTTGACCACCAGCAGCACGTGCCGCACCCCGAGCGCGGCCACCAGGGCGGTGTGTCGGCGGGTCTGGTCGGTCAGCCCGGCCCGGACGTCGACGAGCAGCAGGGCGGCGTCCGCGGTGGAGGCGCCGGTGACCATGTTCCGGGTGTACTGGACGTGGCCGGGGGTGTCGATCAGGACGAACGACCGCCGGGGGGTGGCGAAGTAGCGGTAGGCGACGTCGATGGTGATGCCCTGTTCCCGTTCGGCGCGCAGCCCGTCGGTCAGCAGGGAGAGGTCGAGCCCGGTGCCGCGTTCGTGCCCGGCCGCGAGCAGCGCGGCGAGCTGGTCGTCGGGGACCGCGCACGAGTCGTGCAGCAGTCGGCCGATCAGGGTGGACTTGCCGTCGTCGACCGAGCCGGCCGCCACCACGCGCAACAGAGTGTCAGTCATCAGAAGTAGCCCTCACGCTTGCGGTCCTCCATGGCGGCCTGGCCGAGCCGGTCGTCGGCCCGGGTGGCGCCGCGCTCGGTGGTGCGGCTCAGGGCGACCTCGGTGACGATGTCCGGGTAGTCGACGGCGGTGCTCTCCACCGCGCCGGTGCAGGTGACGTCGCCGACGGTGCGGTAGCGCACCAGCCGCTCCTCGACCCGCTCGCCGGCGCGCAGCGGCACGTGCGGGGACTCGGGCAGCCACATCCCGTCCCGCCGCACGACCCGGCGGCGGTGCGCCCGGTAGAGCTCCGGCAGGGCGACGTCCTCGCGGGCGAGGTAGCGCCACACGTCCAGCTCGGTCCAGTTCGAGAGCGGGAAGACCCGCAGGTGCTCGCCGGGCAGGTGACGGCCGTTGTAGAGCTGCCACAGTTCGGGCCGCTGTCGGCGCGGGTCCCACTGGCCGAACTCGTCGCGCAGGCTGAAGACCCGCTCCTTGGCCCGGGCCCGGTCCTCGTCCCGGCGTGCGCCGCCGATCAGGGCGTCGAAGCGGTGCTCGGCGACCGCGTCGAGCAGGGTGACGGTCTGCAGCGGGTTGCGCAGCCCGTCCGGACGCTCCCGGACCCGGCCCGCGTCGATGGAGTCCTGCACCCGCGCCACCAGCAGCCGGGCGCCGGCCCGTGCGGCCGCGGCGTCGCGGAAGGCCAGTACCTCGGGGAAGTTGTGGCCGGTGTCGACGTGCAGCAGCGGGAACGGCAACGGGGCCGGACGGAACGCCAGCAGGGCGAGGTGGAGGACCAGCACGGAGTCCTTGCCGCCGCTGAACAGCAGGGCCGGTCGGTCGAACTGCCCCGCGGTCTCGCGCAGGACGTGGATCGCCTCGTCCCGCAGGTCGTTCAGGTGCCCGTCCGGCGCCGGGGGTGCGGGGGTCCGCCGGGGTGGCTCGGCGAGGGTGGTCATGCCAGTCCTTCCCTTGTCAGGAGGTGGAGGAGGTCGTCGACGCAGGCGTCGGGGGTCCGGGCCTCGGTCCGCAGCCGCAGGTCCGGGTGCTCGGGTGCCTCGTACGGGGCGTCCAGGCCGGTCATGCCGGCGAGCCGCCCGGCCCGGGCCCGCGCGTAGAGGCCCTTGACGTCGCGTTCCTCGCAGGCCGTCAGGGAGGTGGCGACGTGCACCTCCAGGTAGCGGACGCCGTCCGCGCGGTGCGCCTCCCGGACCAGGCCGCGTGCCCGCGCGTACGGGGCGACCACCGGGACGACGGCGAGGACGCCGTGGGCGGCCAGCCGCCGGGCCAGGAAGCCGACCCGGCGCACCTGCTGGTCGCGGTCGGCCGGGGCGAAGCCGAGGTCGGGCGAGAGCTCGGCGCGCAGCGCGTCACCGTCGAGCAGTTCCACCGGTCGCCCGCCGTCCGGGCCGGCCGCCAGGCGGGCGCACAGGGCCCGGGCCAGCGTGGTCTTGCCGGCGCTCGGCAGGCCGGTCAGCCACAGGGTCGCGCCCGCCTGGCGCGACCGCGGCGGGGAGACCGGCCGGGCCGCCGCGGGTTCGGGAGTCGTCATCGCGTCCACCATTCCTCGCACTGCGGAGCCGGCGGCTCCGGGTCCTGGTCGGCCGGGCGACCCCGAGGGCGTGTCGGGTCCGCCGGCGCGGCGGGCACGGCCTACCACCAGCCGTTGCTGCCCGGGCCGCCGGTCGGGGTCGGGGTGGCCCCGGGCTCGGTGTGGGGCGTGGCGGCGGTGCCGGCACCGTCGGCGGCCACCGAGACCCGGGCGGACGGGCCGGCGGGCGCGTCGGCCGCTGCGGCGACGGCGGCACCGGAGAGGACCAGCGCGGCGGTGGCGGCGACGAGCGACGGGACGATGCGGAACGACCTGGACATGGTTCTCCCCCTGAACGGCGATCGGATGCTCGACCGGGGGGCGCTGTCGGCGCCTCGCTCCGGCCTTCTGACGTCCATCCTGCTCGTCCGGTGATCGCGAATCCACGGTTGCGGGTTGCGGCCATCGGCCATGACGGATGGCGGCCACGGCGCCGGTTCGTCTCGCCATGTGAGATGCGCGATCTGTGGCATGGCGTGATCACACGAGGTACTGTGCAAGGCCCGCGGCACGGCCCGCGGGAGGTGGGCGCCGACCTCCACCCACGCGGTCGCGGACGCCCACGGGGGAGCAACAGGGGGAACGGAAATGCGGCGCACCACCGTCGGCACGGATGCCGAGGCGTCACTCACCCAGGCGGTCTACCGGCTGATCCACCAGCACCCGAGCTGGCTGGTGGAGGACATCGCGGGCGAGACCGGTGTCTCGCCCGCCGAGGTCGAGGCCGCGCTCGACCTGCTGGAGCGCCTCGGCCTGCTGGCCGCCTCCACCACCGCGCCCGGCGGCTACAGCGCGATCGACCCGGAAGCCGCCCTGAGCCGGCTCTTCGCGACCGAGGAGCGCCAGGTCACGCTGCACCAGCAGCAGCTCGCCCGCACCCGGGAGTCGATCCGCACCATCATGAGCGGCTTCATGCGACTGCGGGCCGAGGAGCGGGGCGTCGTCGAGATCGAGACCCTGCGCAGCGGCAGCCAGGTCAACGCCTTCATCGACGACGCGGTCAGCATGGTGCAGGCGCACGAGAGCACGATGCACCCCGGCGGCATCCCGCCGATCGAGGTGATGGACGACATGCTCCTGCGCGACCAGGAGGTGGTCAGCCGCGGCATCCAGGTCCGCACGCTCTACGCCCGGCACATCGCGGAGGTGCCGCACATGGCCGAGTACCTGACCGAGATCACCCGCCTCGGCATGGAGGTCCGGCTCGCCGCCCACCTGCCGCTGCGGATGCTGATCTTCGACGAAGGCCTGGCGCTGCTCCCGATCGACCCCCAGGACAGCTCGCGCGGCGCCTTCGCCATCCGGGGCACCGAACTCGTCCGCTCGCTCCAGACGTTCTTCGACTTCTGCTGGCACGACGCCGTCCCGCTGGACCGCGGGGGTCCGGACGGCGCGGCCGTGGACGTGCCGCTCACCGCCCAGGAGCACCTGATCATCCGGATGCTCGCCGCCGGGGTGAAGGACGAGACCATCGCCCGCCAACTCGGCGTCTCCGCGAGGACCCTGAGCCGGACCATCTCGGGACTGCTGGACAGCCTGGGCGTCCAGACCCGGTTCCAGGCCGCCCTGAAGATCTCCGAGATGGGCATCCTGGAGCCCTCCGGCTCCTGAGCGTCCGTGCGTCGCCCGGCGCTGCCGCGCGGGGCCGGGGGCGGCGGACGTCGTTGATCGCTTGTCCACCGCGGACTTCTCTGCTGGGGCGGCGCGGGCGGCACCCGTCAGAACCGGACGGGGCCGAGGCTGCGGACGATCTGGGCGAAGGCCCGGATGAGCTCGTTGTCGTCGCCCCTGCGCCACACCAGGCCGTAGGGGATGGTCCCCATCTCGGGGATCGGGATGAAGCGCACGTGGGACATCGACCAGTAGTGGGTGACGTGGGACGGGAACGGGTGGACGATCTCGCCGTTGATGACGAGGCTGATCAGCTCGTCGGCGTTGGTGACCTGCTCGATGCGTTCGATCGTCTTGCCCCGGGGCGTGTGGAACCCCAGGTAGCCGTCCTGCACGTAGTCGGCCATGTCGGGCGGCATGGCGTGGCCGAAGTCGCCGAGGGCTTCGATCGGGACGGTGTGGCGGTCGGCGAGTTCGTGGTCCGAGGAGACGGCCAGGGTGCGCCGGTCGTAGAAGAGCACCGGGCCGACGGCGAGATCGGGTTCGTCCACCGGCAGCCAGGTGACGAGCACGTCCGCGTCGCCCTCGCGGAGCCTGGCGAAGGCGTCGACGTAGGGCGCGGTGCGGATCTGCAGCTCCCACTCCGGGTGGTGGGCCCGGAAGGTCTGCCAGTAGCGGTGCAGGTCGGGCACGTTGAAGGGCATCAGGCTGACGCGCAGGCGCGCGGTCTTGCCGCGGGCCGTCATCCGGGCGCGTTCGAGGCTGTGGCGCAGGTTCGCGTACACCGGCTTCAGGTCGGTGCGCAGCTGGTGGCCGAGCGGGGTCAGCCGGATGCGGCGGCGGTTGGAGCGGTCGAAGAGCAGACCGCCGAGTTGCCGTTCCTGGCGGCAGATCACCTGGCTGACCCGCGCCTGCGTGAGGTGCAGCCGGGCGGCCGCCCGCCCGAAGTGCAGTTCCTCCGCGAGCGTCAGGAAGATCTCGATCTCTCTTACGTCCACCTGCGGTCGACCCCCCGGTCATAAGTCCTGGTTATCAGATCCTACCGATCTTCGGTGTTGATGATCATGGCGAGGGATTCGAAGATCGACAGCGGTCCGAAGCCCTTCCCCGTCGAACGGAGACCGCCATGGCCCTCACCGAAGCCGAGAGATCCCCCACCGCGTCCGACCGGGAGCGGGTGCCCCTCAGGAGCTGGCTCGCCGTCGTCACCATGGCCGTCGGGACCTTCGCGCTGGTGACCGTCGAGTCACTGCCGGTGGGACTGCTGCCCTTCATCGGTGGAGCCCTCGACGTCTCCGAGGGAACCGCCGGCCTGATGGTGACCGTCCCCGGCCTGGTCGCCGCCGTCACCGCGCCACTGCTCCCGGTGGCGATCGGACGCCTCGACCGGCGGGTGGCCCTGATCGCCCTGATCACCCTGATGGTCCTGGCCAACGGACTGTCGGCGGCGGCGCCGAACTTCACCGTCCTGCTGGCAGCCCGCTTCCTGGTCGGCGTCAGCATCGGCGGCTTCTGGGCGCTCGCCGCCGGCCTCGCCGTACGGCTGGTGCCGGAGCGGTCCATCCCCCGGGCCATCTCGGTCGTCTTCGGCGGCGCGACGGCGGCCAACGTCCTCGGTGTACCGGCCGGAACCCTGGTCGGCGGCCTCGCGGACTGGCGCACCGCGTTCGTGGCCGCGGGCGTGCTCGGCCTGCTCGTGCTGGTCGCCCTGCTCTTCCTGCTGCCCCCCATGCCCGCCGAGCAGGTCGTCCAACTGCGCACGCTGCCGCAGCAGTTCCGCCACCCCGTGGTGCGTGCCGGAGTCCTCTCCACCTTCCTCCTGGTCGGCGGCCACTTCGCGGCCTTCACCTTCGTCAGCCCGGTCCTGCAGAGCACCTCCGGGATCGGCGAAGGCGCGATCGGCCCGCTGCTGCTCGGCTTCGGCGTCGCCGGCATCCTGGGCAACTTCCTCGCGGGGGCGGCCGCCGAGCGCAACATCCGTGCCACGATCGTCTCCATCAGCGTGCTGCTGACGGCGATCCTCGCGGTCTTCCCGCTCGCCGGCCGCACACCGGTCAGCGGGGCCCTCCTGCTGCTGGGCTGGGGGCTGGCCTTCGGCGGCGTGCCGGTCAGCGTCCAGACCTGGATCCTCAAGGCGGCACCGGACTCGACCGAGGCGGCCACCGCGCTGAACACCTCCGTCTACAACCTGGCGATCGCGCTCGGGGCCCTCCTCGGCGGCGTCGTCGCCACCACCGCCGGCATCAACGGCGTCCTGCCGGCCGGAGCGGTCCTGACCCTCGTCACCTTCCTGGCCGTCCGCAGCGCGCGCCGGACGACCGCCTGACCGGTGGCCCGGGGCCGCTGGGTCACCGCATCCCGTGCCCCGTGCCCCCGGCGCGCCACACCACCGACCCGCACCACACCCACCGACCCGCACCACACCCACCGACCCGCACCACACCACCGACCCGCGCCACGGCGCCGCACCGAACAGGAACACGCACGTGAACACCCCTGCCGACACCACCGACCGCGTCTGGTTCATCACCGGCGCCAGCCGCGGCCTCGGCCGCGCCTTCGCGGAGGCGGCGCTGAGCGCCGGAGACCGGGTCGCGGTCGCCGCCCGCACCGTGGCCCCGCTGGAGGAGCTCGCGGCCGCCCACCCCGGCCGGGTGCTGCCCCTCGCCCTGGACGTGACCGACCGCGCCGCGGTGTTCGCCGCGGTCAGTGCGGCGGCCGGCCACTACGGGCGGCTCGACGTCGTCGTCAACAACGCCGGGATGCTCTCCATGGGCATGGTCGAGGAGTTCACCGAGGCCGAGGCCCGCGCCCAGATGGACGTCAACTTCTTCGGTGCCCTCTGGGTCAGCCAGGCCGTCATGCCGGTCCTGCGCGAGCAGGGCTCCGGCCACGTCGTCCAGGTCTCCAGCATCGCCGCCCTCGGCGGCTTCCCGAGCACCGGCCTCTACAGCGCCAGCAAGTTCGCGCTGGAAGGCCTCAGCGAGGCCCTGGCGATGGAGGCGGCGGGCTTCGGCGTCAAGGTCAGCATGATCCAGCCGGGCGGCTACTGGACCGACCTCTACTCCGCCATGCGCAGCACCAGCCCCCTCGACGCCTACGCGCCGCTGCGGGAGGAACTGGCCAAGCAGTTCGCCGAGGGCTCGGTCGACAGCGACCCGAAGCTCGCCGCGGCCGCGCTGCTGGAGCTGGTCGACAGCGACGAACCGCCGCTGCGCCTGCTCCTCGGAAGCATGGTCTACGACCTCGCCTTCGACATCGCCCGCACCCGGATGGAGACCTGGTCGGCCTGGGAGCACGTCAGCCGCGCCGCGGAACACGCGATCGCCGCACCCGACGCGGCCGCCTCCCCCGCCGACGCGGCCGGGGAGGCCGGGGAGACGGGGAGCGGTCCCGGGGCGGGGTCCCGGTGAACCGGCGCGGCCGGGGGCCTGCCCGCGGTCGGGGTGCGGCGCCGGCCCGTCGGCCGGCCGGCTCCTGAGGGGGCGGCATGTCGTTCCGCGCCACGGACGAGGCCGTCCACCGCTTCATCCGGGCCTTCGTCGACCGGGACGTCTCCCTGCTCGCCGACCTGCTCGCCGAGGACTGCGTGATCGAGCCGAGGCAGCCCGCACCCGACGGGGCCCGGTACGAAGGCCGCACCGCGTGTCTGGAGCTCTGCCGGACGCTCATCGAGGACCGCGCGGGCCGCTTCGAACCGGAGGCGGTCGTCGTCAGCGGTGAACGGGCGACGGTCCGCTGGCGGCACCGCTTCGGGGAGGGACCGGCCGACTCGGTCCGGGGCGTGACCATCGCGCTCGTCCGGGACGGCCTGATCGTCGAGTGCCTCGGCTACGGCAAGACCGGGTGAACGGTTCCCCGAGCCCTACGAGGGGAGGGCTCGGGGAACACCGGAGGAACACCGGACGGGCACTCAACTCCTGCTGGAGGCACGAGAGTCGGTGCGGTCGGTAGGGTAAATTCGGCAGTTTCCCGCCTCTTGCGCGGCCGCCGCGCGGACTGACAGGCTCTGCGCCGTGATCGGTGACAGTGCGCTCGCAGCAGCGGAGGCGGTCGCCTCGCGCCGGTGGTCGCCGAGTCTCGTGCCGGCGGAGCCGCCGGGCCCGCGAGGAGCGGAGCCGGCCGACCCGGCGGAGTTCGTCGAGGCCGCGCTGGCCGCCGCGCCCCGCTCTCCGTTCCCGCCGTCCGTACCGCTGCCCGGGACGACCGGCTTCGCCCTCGTCCTGGCGCCGTTCGCCGACCTGGCCGGGCGTCGGCTGCTCGCCGCGCTCGGGCCGGAGCTCGCACGGGTGGCCGAACTGCCTCAGATCGTCCGGGAGTTCACCGTGACCACGGCCGCCGCGCTGGGCGGCCTGGCGGCCCGCACGCTGGTGCTGGAGCTCCGGGTGGCCCGGACGGAGGGGCGGTTGGCGGGCGCGACCCCGCAGGACCGGTTCCGTGACTTCGTCGCCACCACCGGGACCGGGGCGGGCCTGGCCCGATTGTGCGCCGCGTACCCGGTGCTGGCCCGGCTGCTCGGCCGCCACTGCGTGAACGCCGTCGCGGCCATGGCCGAACTGCTCACCCGGTACGCCGCCGACCGCGCCGAGCTGCTCGCCGCGCTCCTGGCCGGACGTGACCCGGGGCCGTTGGTCGCCGTGGACCGGGCCGCCGGCGACGCCCACCGGGGCGGGCGCCGGGTCGCCGTCCTGCGCTTCGCCGACGGCAGCCGCGTGGTCCACAAGCCCCGCCCGCTCGCCGCCGACCGCCACTTCGGCGAACTGGTCGACTGGTTCAACACCCGCCCGGGGACGCCCGACCTGCGCACGCCCGCCCTGCTGACCCGGCCGGACCACGGCTGGGCGGAGTTCATCGAGGCCAGGCCCTGCACCTCCCCGGCCGAGCTGGACCGGTTCTACCGGCGTCAGGGCGCGCTGCTCGCCCTCGCCCACGTCCTGGACCTCACCGACCTGCACTTCGAGAACCTGATCGCCTGCGGCGACCACCCGGTGGCGGTGGACGTCGAGACGCTCTTCCACCCGCCGGGGCCCGAGGGCCCGGCCGCCGAGGACCCGGCGGCCCGCGCCCTGGACGCGTCCGTCCAGCGGACCGGACTGCTCCCGCACCTGGTCCTCGGGGACGAGACCGCCCTCGACCTCTCCGGCCTCGGCGGCGGCGACGACCGCCGCGCCCCGCTGGAGGGGATCGGCTGGGAGGCCGCCGGCACCGACGAGATGCGGATGGTCCGCCGGTCCGGCGCCGTCCGCGGCGGCGGCAACCGGCCGCGACTGGACGACGCCGACGCCGCCGCTGAGTCCGCTGAGTCCGCTGGGCCCGTCGAGCCCGCCGCCCACGCCGAGGCGCTGGTGGCCGGATTCCGCGCCGGCTACCGCGCGGTCCTGGCCGGCCGGCCGGAGCTGACCGGCCTGCTGCGCCGCTTCGCCGACGACGAAGTCCGGGTGGTCACCCGGGCCACCCAGGTCTACGCGACGGTCCTCGCCGAGGCCACCCACCCCGACGCGCTGCGGGAGCCGGCAGACCGGGAGGACCTGCTGCGGCTGCTCGGCACGGACGCCGTGGACGACCCGGGCTGGCCGGGGCTGCTGGACCACGAGGTCGCCGAACTGTGGGACGGCGACGTGCCGGTGTTCACCGCCCGCCCGGGCCGCGCCGACCTGTGGAGCGGCACCGGCACCCGCATCCCCGACGCCCTGGACCGGCCCGGACTCGCCCGGGTGACCGACCGCCTCGCGGCGATGGACGAGGACGACCTCGCTGGGCAGGAGCGCATCATCCGGGCCTCGCTGGCCTGCCGCACCGCGGAACCGGCCCATCCCGCCGCCGTGCCCGGCCCGCGCGCCGCCGCGCCGTCCGAACCCCGCGCCGCCGCGCCCGGCGAAGTGCCCGACCCCGAGCGGCTGCTCGCCGCCGCCCGGGAGCTCGGCGACCAGCTGGTCCGGCAGGCGCACCGGGGCCGCGGGCGGGCGAACTGGCTGGGCACGGAACTGCTCGGCGAGCGCTACCGCCGGTTCGGGCCCTGCGGCGCGGACCTGGGGGACGGCTACACCGGGATCGCCCTGTTCCTCGCCCAACTCGCGGAGCTCACCGGCACGGACCGCTACGCGGAGACGGCGCTCACCGCGCTGCGCCCGCTGCCGGAGCTGCTCGGCCGGCTCGACGCGCTCCCGGCGGAGGACCTCGGCGCGGTCGGCTCGGGCGGCTTCACCGGGCTCGGCGGCATCCTGTACGCCCTCACCCTGACCTCGGCCGCCCTGGACGACGCCGAGCTGCGCACCCTGATCGAGCCGGCCGCCGCGCTGACCGTCCGGGCCGCCGGTGCCGAGCAGCCGCTCGGCGTGCTGGACGGTACGGCGGGCGGCCTGGCCGCGCTGCTGGCCGCGCACCGCGTCCTTCCCTCGCCCGCGCTCCGGCGCGGCGCGCGGGACTGCGCCGACCGGCTGGCCGCCGCGCCCCTCCCGGCCGCGCCGGGCTTCGCCACCGGCGCGGCCGGGGTCGGCTGGGCGCTGCTCGGCTTCGCCGCCGCCGGGGGCGGCGAGCCCTACCGCCGCTCGGGGCTGGCTGCGCTGCGCTCGGCCGTGGCCGCGCGGCCCTCCGCCGGGGCGGACCTCTCCTGGTGCGCGGGCCTGGCCGGAGTGGCGCTGGCGGTGGCCGACCGGGCCGAGGCGATGGCGGACCCGGCGCTGGCCGCAGCCGTCACCGAGGCCGTCGGGAGCCTCGCGGCCGCCGGACCGCTGCCCGGTGCCAGCCTCTGCCACGGCGAGTGGGGCGCCCTGGAACTGCTCCACCGGGCGCCCGGCCGGACGGCCCTCGGGGACCGGGCCGCCGGTGTGGTCCGGCGCGGTCCGCGGGGCGCGGCCCCCGGCGGGACCGGCTCGCCCGGACTGCTCACCGGCCCGGCCGGCCTCGGCCACGGCCTGCTGCGGCTCGGCTTCGCCGACCGCGTCCCCTCGGCGCTGCTGCTGCACTCGCCGAGCCCTGAACCACCGTCCGAAGCACGGTCCGAAGCACGGTCCGAAGTACCGTCCGAAGCACCGTACGAACCGCCGTCCGAAGGGCGGTTCGTCCCCGTTCCCGGAGACGCGGTCACCTCCGGGACCACCTGAAGTCGACCTCCTGGATCATCCACAGCGGAAGGAAACGTTCATGGACAGCACCGACCTCGTGCTCCGCCGCCCGCGGCCCACCAGCGGGCCCAGAGCCGCCGCCGACCACCCGGCGGGTGAGATCCGGCTGCGCAGCGGCGGCGGGCTCGGCCGCCGTTCCCGGCTGCTGCGCGAGCCCACGATGTTCCGCTCCACCCTCGAGCAGTGGACCACCATCAGCCAGCCGGTCACCGACGACCCCCACTGACCCGCCCCCTCGGGGGCGGAGCGGAGACGGGCGGGAGGAGCGGATCGGGAAGAGGAAGAATCGGGGCGAGGGAGAGGGAGAGGGGAGAGGGGCGAGAGGAAGGAGTGGCCGGTACCCGCAGGCGTGCCCGGGAAGTGATTATCTTCCTCCGGAGATCACTATTCATCACAACATCGGCACAGTAGCCTGCGAAGCGTGCGCAACACTTCCCCGACGACCATCGGCCGCGAGACCGAACTCGCGCTGCTCCACACGGTTCTGACCGGTCTTCGGGACAATGCGGGCCACGCGGTCTTCCTGGTGGGCGAGGCGGGGATCGGCAAGTCCCGGCTGGCCGCGGACTGCGTCGGCCGGGCCGAGGAGCTCGGCCTGCCGGTGCTGCGCGGACGCGGCAGCCCGACCAGCGCCGGGATCGCGTACCGCCCGCTCATCGAGGCGTTGAACTCCCGCTTCCGGGTCGTCGGTGTCCCCGCCGACCCGGAGCTGGAGCCCTACCGCCCGGCCCTCGGCCGGGTGATCCCGGAGTGGCGGCACACCGCCGTGCCCGGCTACCCCGAGAGCGCGGTCGAGCTGGCCGAGGCCGTGCTGCGGCTGCTGGCCGTACTCGGCCGGGACGGCGGCTGTCTGGTCGTCCTGGAGGACCTGCACGAGGCCGACTCGGACACCATCGCCGTGGTGGACTACCTGATCGACAACCTGGCCGGACTGCCGGTGCTCCTGGTGGCCACCCTGCTGCCCGAACCGGGCGCCGCCCTGGAGCTCGCCCGGGGCGGCGAGCGACGCCGGGTCGCCTCGCTGGCCGTCCTGGAGCCGCTCGGCAGGCCGCAGGTCGGCGCCCTCGCGGCCGGCTGCCTGGAGCTGCCGGTCGAGCGGGTGCCCGCCGCCGTGGTCGACCGGCTGAGCACCGTCAGCAACGGGAACCCCTACCTCGTCGAGGAGTTGCTCACCGAGATGGTCGGATCCGGGGCGCTGCGCGCGGACGGCGACGGGTGGCGGGTCGCCGGGGACCTGGCGACCGCCGTTCCGGCCAGCGTGGTCAGCGGCCTGCGGCACCGGCTGGAGCAGCTCGATCCGCAGGTCCGGGACCTCCTGCTGCTCGCCGCCACCCTGGGCACCGGGTTCTCGCTCGGCACCCTGGAACTGATCACCGGCCACGGCACGCGGCCGCTGCTCGACCACCTGGCCACGGCGGCCGCCTCGGGCTTCGTCGTCCCCGACCCCACCGCCGTCGACCAGTACGCCTTCCGGCACGCGCTCACGGCGGAGGCCCTGCTCGCCGGACTGCCGCCGGCCGAGCGGGCGGTGATCGCCCGCCGCGCGGCCGAGGCGATCCTGGCGGCCGATCCGGCCCTCGCCGACGGCCGCTGCCAGCTGGTCGCGCGCCTGCGGGAGTTGGGCGGCGACGGGGCGGGCGCGGCGCTGCTCTACGCCGAGGCGGGCCGCCGGGAGCTGGCCGCGGGTGCCTCCGCCACCGCCGTCCAACTGCTGGAGCGGGCCCACGGGCTGGCCGCGGCGGCCGACCGCACCGACGTCGTCGAGTCGCTGGTCTACGCGCTGGCCGAGGCCGGACAACTGGACCGGGTGTTCGCGCTGGCCGAGTCCCTCCCGGCGGCCGGGGCCGGCGCGCTGGACATCGAGCGCCGGGTCGCCCTGCACACCAGGCTCGCCTGGGTGGCGGTGATCGCCGAGCGGGCCGCCGACACCCTGGCGCAGATCGCCGCCGCCCGTACCCAGCTGGGCGGCTCCGGGGACCCCCGCCAGACCGCCGCCCTCGCCGTGGTCGAGGGCCACCTGGCGCTGCTGCCCGGCCACCACGGCGGGGCGACGGAGGAGACCGAGCGGCTGGCCCGCGAGGCGGCCGAGGTCGCCGAACGCGAGAAGCTCCCCGTGGTGGCCTGCCAGGCCTGGCAGTTGCTCGCCCTGCTGGCCCGTGAACGGGGCTTCGACGACGCCGACGCCTGCCTGGAGCGGATGCTCGCCGTCGCCGAGGCGCACACCCTGCCGGTCTGGCGGGTGGAGGCGCTGCTGCGGCTCGGCGGGAACGCCTTCATGCGCTCCGGTGACGCGCGTCGGATCCGCGAGGCCAGGGACGCCGCCCGCGACCTGGGGGCGCTCGTCCTCGCCCAGCACGCGGACGGCCTGCTGGCCATGGACGCCCTGCAGCGCGCCGACTTCCCGGCGGCCCGGGAGATCATCGACCGCTGCCTGGAGCCGAGCGCCCGGATGCGCAACCTCGGCATCCACCGCTACCTGCTGCTGGTGGCGGCCACCGTCGCCGCCCACCAGGGCCGGCGGCGGCAGATGGAGCGGGAACTGCTGCGCTTCGAGCGGGCCGACGACTCCGCCTCCTTCCTCACGCCGGTGCTGTACGGGCTGTGCCGGGCCTTCTGCGCCCTCCTGGAGGAGAACCGGGCCCGGGCCGTCGAGGAGCTGGCCGCCGCGGCCGCCTGGGAGGACCGCCACCCCAACGTCTTCTACCTCAGCGGACGGTACGGCCTCGGGCCGCTGCTCGCCGCCCTCGCGGACACCGCCGACCGCTCCGCCCACGCGGCCGTCCGGGCGGCGCCAGCCGCAGCCCTGGCCTGGAACCGGCAGTTCCTGGTGCTCGCCGACGCCGTCCTGCTCGGCCGCGAGGGTCGAGGCCGGGAGGCCGCCGCGCTGGTGGAGCAGGCGGCGCGGGAGTTCCGCGGCTTCCCGACCGCCCACCACCTCGGACTGCGGCTGGTCGCCGAGGCGGCCCTCGCCGACGGCTGGGGCGAGCCGGTCGCCTGGCTGCGCACCGCCGAGGAGTACTTCCACGAGGCCGGCGTCCGGTCCGTCGCCGGCGCCTGCCGGTCGATGATCCGGCAGGCGGGCGTGGTGGTCGCCCAGCGGCGCACCGGGCGCGAGCTGATCCCCGGGGAACTGCGCACGGCCGGGGTGACGCCGCGTGAGTACGACGTGTTCGCGCTGCTGGTGGAGCGGCTCGGGAACCAGGACATCGCCCAGCGGCTGTCCATCTCGCCGCGCACGGTGGAGAAGCACATCGCCAGCCTGCTGCACAAGACCGGCAGCCCGGACCGGGCGGAGCTGTGCAGCCTCGCCCGGGCGCTGTGCGGGGACTGACCGGGCGCGCGGCACCGGGGTCGGGCGGGTCCGCGAGGGGCGTGTCCGACCGGTTCGGGCGGGGCGACGCCGATCGCCCCGCCCGAACCAGCCCCTCGCGGACCCGCGGCTCACGGCCCGCGGGCTCCTAGGCCTCCGGGGAGAGGAAGTCCGGGACGTCCGTGCCCAGGCCCTGCTCCCGCGCCTTGCGGTGGACCAGGTCGGCCACGGCCAGGTCGAGGACGCCCAGGCCGAAGGGCGAGAAGACGGTGAGCGCCCCGGGGTCGCGGTGGCCCCGGCCGCCGGTGAGGATGGCGCCGATCGAGTCGGCGATGAAGTCGCGGTGGCCGGCCTGCTGTTCGGCCAGGTGCAGGGAGGTGGCCTCGCGGCACACGTGGTCGTCGTCGTCGACGATGTTGACGCTGGACAGGATGGTCTCCGGGGAGAGGTCGCGCAGGGACAGGTGGAGGAGCAGCGTGCCGGGCCGGCAGGGCGAGGCGTCCAGGTGCGGGGCGGCGGCGGTGGTGGCGAGCGAGACCAGCCGGTGGGCCGCCAGGGCGTCCTCGATCCGCTCGGCGGTGGTGGTCTTGAGCTCGGGCAGCCGGTCCGCGCAGCGCTCGGCGAAGGCCCGCGCGCGGGCCGGGTCGAGATCGAAGAGGGTGACCTCGGCCAGGTCGGGCAGCAGGGCCCGCAGGAAGGTGAGCACCTCGAAGTTGATCACGCCGCAGCCGACCAGCGTGACGCCGGTCTGCGGCTCCGCCGGGGCGAGCGTGGCGGCCGCGAGCGCGGCGCTCGCGGCGGTGCGCCGGGCGGAGATCACCGATCCCTCCAGCAGCACCTCGGGGTGGCCGGTGCGCATCGAGTTGAGGACGACCGCCGCGGAGGCGCGCTCCAGTCCGGAGGCCAGGTTGCCCGGGAAGGAGGAGATCCACTTGATGCCGGCGACCGGCTCGCGGTCTCCGGGGCCCCCGGTGGTCCCGAGGTAGGCGGGCAGGGCGATGATCCGGTCGCGGGCCGAGTCGGGGAAGCGCAGGAAGAGCGAGTGCGGAACCGCGGTGCGTCCGGCCGCGTGCAGCCGGTACGCCCGGCCGACCGCCTCGACCACCTCGTGCTCGGCACCGTCCAGCACCTGCCGGACCTCGCCGGCCGTCAGAATCAGCATGCTGTCACCTCGGCCACCGGGCCGTTCTCCTTCCAGAGGTGGGCGACGTCGCCGAAGTGCGAGGCCACCCATGCGTCGTCGTAGATCGTGTCGAGGTAGCGCTCGCCCCGGTCGGGGAGGATCACCGCGCAGCTCGCGCCGACCGGGATCCGGGCGCTCATCCGCCGGACCGCGGCGATCACCGCGCCCGCCGAGCCGCCCGCCAGGATGGCCTCGCGGTTCGCCAGGCGACGGCAGTTGACCACGCAGTCGAGATCGCTGACGTGCACCACCTCGTCCGCCAGGCCGTCCTGGTGGAGCGCCGGGCGGACGGCCGCGCCGTGGCCGGGGATCAGCCGGGGGGCGGGATCGCGGCCGAAGATGACGCTGCCCTCGGCGTCCACGGCCACGATGGTCACCGGGAGCCGCCGCTCCCGGGCGTACTCGGCGCAGCCGCGCAGCGTCCCGCACGAACTGGTCGCGCAGAACAGGTAGTCCAGGCCGCCGGGCACGGCCTCCTGGATCTCCCGCATGGTCGCGTGGTGGGAGCGCGGGTTGGCCGGGTTGGAGTACTGGTCCGGGCAGTAGGCGTGCTCGGTCATGGCGAGGATCTCGCGCACCCGGCGGATCCGCACCGGCAGGTACTCGCCGGTGACCGGGTCGGGCGTGGTGACCACCTCGACCTCGGCGCCCAGGGCCCGCATGACGGCGATGTTCTGCCGGTTGGCGCGGGGGTCCACCACGCAGATGAAGCGGATCCCGTAGTAGCCGCAGACCTGCGCGAGTCCGATGCCCAGGTTGCCCGAGCTGGACTCGACGACCACGGACCGCCCGGGGACCAGCCGGCCCGAGCGGATGCCCTCGCGCAGCAGTTCCAGGGCGGAGCGGTCCTTGATGGAGCCGCCGGGGTTGTGCGCCTCCAGCTTGGCGAAGAGGCGGAAGTGGCTGGCCGGCTCGATCCTGGTCAGCTCGACCAGCGGCGTCCGGCCCACGGTCCGGAGCACGCCGGCCGGCACGGTGTCAGACATGCGGATGCTGCTCCTCGTCGTTGCCGACGACCTGGAACGTGCAGGTGTCGGTGGCTTCCTCGGCCACAACGGCCCTCCTAGCCTTGGTGGTTGACACTGCGACGGGGCGAGCCTGCCGGGCGCCGGGGAACGGCGACAAGAGACAAACGGGCAGCAGGACGGGCGCCCCTGCGACCGGGCGGAGCCCGCCGCTAGGACCGGCCGGAGCCCGCCGCTCCGGCCAGGGACGGGGCGGAGCGCACCGCGGGGCTGAGGGTGGCGGTGGCGCCCAGCAGGACCATCCAGGCGGCCAGCACGCCGACGGTGGCGGTCGCGCCGAAGCGGGAGAGCAGCTGGCCGCCGATCAGCGAACCGAGCGGGACGGCGCCGAAGGCGATCACGCCGACCGCGCCGAGCACCCGGCCCTGGATGGCGTCCGGGGTGACGGCGAGCTGGTAGGCGGAGGTCACCACGTTCCACACCGGGCCGACGAAGCACATCAGGCCGTACACCGCGCCGATCAGGTAGGGGCCGCGGACCACCAGGAGCAGCGGAACCAGCAGCGCCCAGGCCCAGTTGGCGCCGATCACCACCGTCCGCATGGACAGCCGCCGTTCCACCTCGGGCGCCAGCAGCGAGCCGAGCACCCCGCCGACCGCGCCCAGTCCGAACATCAGGCCGATCGCGGTCGACGAGCCGCCCTGGTCGCGCGCCATCAGGATGACGGTCAGGAAGAGCGCCTGGAACAGCAGGTTGCTGCCCGCGATCAGGAAGGTCGTGGTGCGGATGAACGGATTGCGCCACAACCAGCGCACGCCCTCCGTGAGTTCGCGTCGCAGCGGCTCGCCCCGGGGGCGCCGCTCGGACTGGAACTCGGTGCGGATCAGCAGCAGCGAGACCAGCGACCACAGGTAGCTGGCCGCGTCGAACAGGAAGGGCAGCGCCCGGCCGAAGCCGAACAGGGCGCCGCCCAGCGGCTTGCCGAGCATGGTGGCGCCGCGGGCCCGCGCCTCGTTGCGGGAGAGCGCGGCGGCCAGCTGGGACGGGTGCACCACGTTGGGGACGGCCGCCGAGGCGGCGATCTGGAAGCACACCGTCAGCGTGCCCTCGACGAAGCCGACCACGAGGATGTGCGCCAGCGACACCCGGTCCAGCAGCAGGGCCGCCGCGACGCTGGCGATGGCCAGGGCGCGCAGTACGTCGCACCAGACCATCGTCCGCCGGCGGTTCCAGCGGTCGACCAGGGCGCCCGCCGGGACCGGGAACAGGAGTTGCGGCACCAGCGCGACGAAGCCGGTGAAGCCGGCGTCGGCCGGGGAGCCGGTCAGCGCCAGGACCAGCAGCGGGTACGCCACGCTGGAGGCGTTGGAGCCCAGCCCGGAGACCGCCGCTCCCTGCCAGAGCAGCAGGAAGTCCCGGTTGCGCAGCAACGGCTGGACGTCCTCGGGGACTTTCTCGCGCACGGTGTCGGTCATGGATCGATGCTGGGAGGCCGGCCGCCCCGGGCCCAGAGAAGGACCGGCAGTCACGCGCGCAGTTCGCCGCCGGAACGTCGGCCGTGCTGACCCTGCCGTGTGCCCCGCGCAGTCGGCAGGCTGACGCCCGGCCGGTCGACCGTCACCGGACCCCGGACCCCGTCGCACGCACAGGAAGGCGAAGGATGAGCACGAGCCCGAGCTCCCGCACGGAGCTGCTGCAGCGGCGCCTGAGCGGCTTGACGAAGAAGCGGCAGGAGGGGATCGTCCCGGTGCCCCGGGACGGCGTTCTCCCGCTGTCGTTCGCGCAGCACCGGATGTGGGTGCTCGACCGACTCCAGCCCGGCGGCACCGAGTACCTGATGCCGCTGCTGCTGCGGCTGCCCGGGCCGGTGGACCCGGCGGCGCTGCGGCGCGCGCTGGACGCGCTGGTCGCCCGGCACGAGGTGCTGCGCACCCGCTACCCGGCGGTGGACGACGAGCCGGTGCTGACGATCGACGCGCCGGGGCCGATCGCCCTGACCGAGGTCGATCTCGGGTCCGCCGAGCCGGCGGAGGCGGAACGGCGGCTCGCCGGGCTGGTGGCCGAGGACGGCCGGCGGCCGTTCGACCTGGCCGCCGAGCACCCCGTCCGGGCCCTGCTCGCGCGGCTCCCCGGCGAGGCGTACGCGCTGCTGCTGACGCTCCACCACATCGCCTCGGACGGCTGGTCGGAGGACGTGCTGCTCGGCGAACTCGGCGCACTCCACGAGGCGTTCGCGGCCGGCCGGCCGGACCCGCTGGACCCGCAGGCCGTGCAGTACGCGGACTTCGCCGCCTGGCAGCGCGCGCAGCTGTCCGGCGACCGGCTGGCCGGCCAACTCGCCTACTGGCGGGACACCCTGGCCGACCTCACCCCGCTCGCGCTGCCGACCGACCGGCCGCGCGGTCCGGTCCGGGACGCCGCCGGCGCCATCGCCACCTTCACCGTCCCGGCCGAACTCGCGCAGCCCCTGGTGGAGTTGGGCCGCACCCAGGGCGCCACCCCGTTCCTGGTGCACCTGGCCGCCTTCCAGCTCCTGCTCGGCCGCAGCTGCGGGCAGACCGACGTGGTGGTCGGCACCCCGGTCGCGGGCCGGGAGCGGGACGACACCCAGGCCATGGTGGGCCTGTTCGCCAACACCGTCGCGCTGCGCACCGACCTCGGCGGCGACCCGTCCTTCCGCGAACTGCTCGGCAGGGTCCGGGAGACCGCGCTCGGCGCCTTCACGCACCAGGAGACCCCGTTCGAGCGGCTGGTCGACGAACTGGCGCCGGAGCGCGACCCCTCCCGCAACCCGATCTTCCAGGTGGTCTTCCAGCTCGCCGCGCACGCCCCGGCCGGGACGGGCGCGCTGCGCGCCGAGCAGCGGGCGGTGGACTGGCGCACCGCCAAGTTCGACCTCTCGCTCGCGCTCACCGAAACCGCCGACGGCTCCGTCAGCGGCGAACTGGAGTACGCCACCGCGCTGTTCGACCCGGCGACGATCGAGCGGACCATCGCGCACTACCTGCGGCTGCTGGCCGGCATCGCCGCCGACCCGGACCGGCCGGTCCACCGGCTCGACCTGCTGCCCGAGGCCGAGCGCGCACTCCTCGCCTCCTGGAGCGGACCCGGCCGCGGCTACCCCGCCGAGGAGACCCTGCCCGAGGTCTTCGGGCAGTGGGCCCGGCGCACCCCCGACGCCCCCGCCGCCACCTGCGAGGGCGTCTCGCTGACCTACGCGGAGCTGAACGCCCGGGCCAACCGCCTCGCCCACCGGCTGCGCGCGCACGGAGCCGGCCCGGAGACCCTGGTCGGCGTGCGCTTCGAGCGCGGGCTCGACCTGGTGGTCGCCCTGCTCGGGGTGCTCAAGTCCGGCGCGGGCTACCTCCCGCTGGACCCGGGCCAGCCAGCCGACCGGCTCGCGTACATCCTCGCCGACGCCGGGGCCGGCCTCCTGGTCACCGACCGGAGCGCGGGCGGGCAGGGCCCGGCCCGCGAGGGCGTCACCACCCTGCTGCTCGACGAGGCCGGGCAGGACTGGCCGGACACCGACCCCGCCCCGCTCGCGAGCCCCGGCAACACCGCCTACGTCATCCACACCTCCGGCTCCACCGGCGCCCCCAAGGGCGTCCCGGTCAGCCACGCCAACGTGCTGCGCCTGCTGCGCTCCTGCCAGGAGGACTTCGGCTTCGGCCCCGAGGACGTCTGGACGCTGTTCCACTCCTACGCCTTCGACTTCTCGGTCTGGGAGCTGTGGGGCGCGCTGCTGAACGGCGGCCGGGTCGTGGTGGTCCCGTACGCCGTCTCCCGCTCGCCGCAGGACTTCCTGGACCTGCTGGTCACCGAGCGCGTCACCGTGCTCAACCAGACCCCCTCCGCCTTCCGCGGCCTCCAGGAGGCCGTGGCGCTGGCCGACCTCCGCCCCGGGGCCCTGGCGCTGCGGACCGTGGTCTTCGGCGGCGAGGCGCTGGACGTGGCCGAACTCGCGCCCTGGTTCGAGCGGTTCGGCGACCAGCGGCCCGCACTGGTCAACATGTACGGCATCACCGAGACCACCGTCCACGTGACCCACCGCCCGGTGCGGTCGGAGGAGACCGCCGGCGCCCGGCGCAGCCCGATCGGCCGCCCGCTCGGCGACCTGCGGCTGCGCCTGCTCGACCCGGACCTCGGCCCGGTGCCGATCGGCGTCCCCGGCCAGCTCTACGTCTCCGGGCCCGGCCTGGCCCGCGGCTACCTCAACCGCCCCGCGCTGACCGCCGAGCGGTTCCTGCCCGACCCGTACGCCACCACGCCGGGCGCCCGGATGTACCGCACCGGCGACCTCGCCCGCTACGACGCCGACGGCGAACTGGAGTTCCTCGGCCGGGCCGACGGCCAGCTGAAGATCCGCGGCCACCGGATCGAACCCGGCGAGATCGAGGCGGCCATCGGCGCGCTCCCCGAGGTGGACAAGAGCCTGGTGATCGCGCACCGCCGCGCCGACGAGCGGGAGGCCCGGCTGGTCGCGTACGTCGCGCCCCGCGCGGGCCGTACCCTCGACCCGGCGGAACTGCGCGCCGCCCTCGGCCGGACCCTGCCCGGCTACATGGTGCCGGCGGTCTTCGTCCCGCTGGCCGCCTTCCCGATGACGGCCAACGGCAAGATCGACCGCCGCGCCCTGCCCGACCCCGACGCC
This sequence comes from Kitasatospora sp. NPDC093550, assembly GCF_044764985.1. Lineage (NCBI taxonomy): Bacteria > Bacillati > Actinomycetota > Actinomycetes > Kitasatosporales > Streptomycetaceae > Kitasatospora > Kitasatospora sp. NPDC093550. Next base: position 353,222 of record NZ_JBIWJF010000005.1, on the reverse strand, counting down.
CACCGCGTCCTCGGCGGCGCCGCACACGTGGCCCCGCGGACCGGGACGGAGCGGATCGTCGCCGAGACCTGGGCCGAGGTCCTCCGGCTGCCGCAGGTCGGCGCCCTCGACAACTTCTTCCACCTGGGCGGCGACTCGATCCGGGCGATCAAGGTCATCGGCGCACTGCGCCGGCGCGGGGTCGACCTGACGGTGCAGAACCTGCTGGTGCACCAGAGCGTGGAGGGCCTGGCCCGGTTCGCCGACCTCGCCGCCGCCGAGCGCCGGCCGAGCGGACGGCCGGGCGGGGGACCGGGTGGCGGACCGGGCGTCGGGCCGGACGCGGAACCGAACCCGGAGGAACAGCGGGTGGCGCCGTTCGCGCTGCTCTCCGCGGCCGACCGGGCCGCCCTGCCGCCCGGCCTGGTGGACGCCTACCCGCTCGCCATGGTGCAGGCCGCGATGGTCTACCAGATGCTCGCCGACCGGGACGAGAGCCCGTACCACAACATCACGCTCTTCCCGTTCACCGACGACGCGCCGTTCTCGCTGCGCGCGATGCGCGAGGCCGCCGCCCGGCTCGCCCGGCGGCACGAGATCGTGCGCACCGCCTTCGACCTCACCGGCTACTCCGAACCGCTCCAGCTGGTCCACGCCGAGGCCGTCCTGGAGGTCGGCTACGACGACCTGCGCGGGCTCGACGAGGAGCGGGTCCGCGCCGAGCTGGCCGAGTTCACCGCCCGCACCCGCCGCACGCCCTTCGACGTCGCCCGGGCGCCGATGCTGCGCTTCCACGTCCACCAGACCGCCGACGACCGCTGGACCTTCTCCTTCATCGAGTGCCACGCGATCCTCGACGGCTGGAGCCACCACTCGCTGATCGACGAGGTGATGCGCGACTACCGGGCGATCCGCGACGGCCGGGCCCCGGCCGACCCGGCCGGGCCGCGGCACACCGTCCGCTACGCCGACCACGTCGCGCTGGAGCGGCGCTCCCTGGCCTCCGGCGAGGACCGCGCGTTCTGGCAGCAGCGGGTCGCCGACTTCGAGCGGGTCGTCCTGCCGCCGTCCTGGGCCGCCGACCCGGCGGCCGGCGAGCGCCCGTACCAGGTCACCGTGCCGTTCCACGACCTGGAGCCGGGCCTGCGCGCGCTGGCCGCCGACGCCGGGGTGCCGCTCAAGAGCGTGCTGTTCGCCGCGCACCTGAAGGCGATGGCCACGATCGGCGGCAGCCGCCGCTTCCACAGCGGACTGGTCTTCAACGGCCGTCTGGAGACCGAGGGCGGCGAGCTGGTGCGCGGCATGCACCTCAACACCGTGCCGCTCGGCGTCGAGCTGACCGGCGCCACCTGGCGCGAGCTGGTGGGGGAGGTCTTCGCCGCCGAGGTCGCGGCCTGGCCGCACCGCCGCTTCCCGCTGCCGGAGATGCAGCGGGCCTGGGGCGACGGCACGCCGCTGGTCGAGGTGTCCTTCACCTACCTGGACTTCCACGTCCTGGACGACGAGCAGATCGACTCCGACGAGGTGGTCGACGTCAGCCCCAACGAGTTCGCGCTGGACGCCTCGACCTTCCCCGGCGTGTTCGTCCTCTACGGCCGCCCCGAGCGGATCAGCCGCGCCCACGCGCAGCGGCTGGCCGGGCTGTACCGGCGGATCCTGGAGGCGATGGCCGCCGACCCGGGGGGCGACGCCGGCGCCGACGCCCTCGCCGCCGAGGAGCGCGAGCAGCTGCACCGCTTCGCGACCGGCCCCGAGCGGGCCGTCCCGGACGCCTGCGTGCACGAGGTGTTCGAGCGGCAGGCCGCCCGCACCCCGCACGCGGCGGCGCTGCACTGCGCCGACGGCAGCACCCTCGACTACGCCGCGCTCAACGCCCGCGCCAACCGGATCGCCCGCCGGCTGCGCGCGCTCGGCGTCGGCCCCGAGTCCACGGTCGGGGTGCTGCTGCGCCGCGGCCCCGACCTGGTCGCGGCACTGCTCGGGGTGCTCAAGGCCGGCGGCGCCTACCTCCCGCTCGACGCCACCCACCCCGCCCGGCGGCTGGCCGGCGTGCTCACCGAGACCGGTGCCGCCGCCGTCCTCACCCAGCAGGAGCTGGCCGGCCTGGTCGCCGGCCACGACGCCGAGGCCGTACTGCTCGACCGCGACGAGGAGCTCGCCGCGCAGAGCCCGGACGACCTCGGCCCGATCGCCACACCCGGCAACCTCGCCTACACCGTCTACACCTCCGGCTCCACCGGCACCCCCAAGGGCGTGATGATCGAGCACCGCTCCCTGGTGAACTACGCGACCTGGGCGGCGGCCGAGTTCCCGGACGTGCGCGGCACCGGCTCCCCGCTCTACTCCGCGATGACCTTCGACCTGCCGGTCACCTCGCTCTTCCCCGCGCTGCTCGCCGGCCGTCCGGTCACCCTCACCGAGGACGACGGCACCCCCGGCCTGGACGGCCTGGTCGCCGCCCTGGAGCGCGGCGGGTTCGGCCTGGTCAAGCTCACCCCCACCCACCTGGCGGTGCTCAACCGCACCCTGTCGCCCGCGGCGCTCGCCGGCGCCACCGACCGCCTGGTGGTGGGCGGCGAGGAGCTCACCCGGGAGGCGCTCAGCGCCTGGACCGAGCACGCCCCGGACACCGCGGTGGTCAACCACTACGGACCGACCGAGGCCACCGTCGGCTGCTGCGTCCTCAAGTCCCGGGCCGACCTGCTGCCCACCGGCCCGGTGCCGATCGGCCGGCCGGTGGCCAACACCGTGCTGCGGGTCCTCGACCGCGACCTGCGGCTCGTCCCGGCCGGCGTGACCGGCGAGCTGTACATCGGCGGCGTCCAGCTGGCCCGCGGCTACGCGCGGCGGCCCGGGCTGACCGCCGACCGCTTCGTCCCCGACCCGTACGCGACCGAGCCGGGAGCCCGGCTCTACCGCACCGGCGACCTGGCCCGCTACCGGGAGGACGGCGTGCTGGAGTTCGGCGGCCGGGCGGACAACCAGGTGAAGATCCGCGGCTACCGGATCGAGCCCGGCGAGGTGGAGGGCGTGCTGCGCCGCCACCCGGAGGTCCGCGAGGTCACCGTCCGGGTGCGCACCGCCCCCGGCGGCGAGCGCGCCCTGGTCGCCTACGCCGTGCCGCGCGAGGGCGCGGACCCGCGGCCCGGTGAGCTGCGGGAGTGGCTGCTCGGCCGACTGCCCGAGTACCTCGTCCCGTCCGGCTTCGTGCTGCTGGACGCGCTGCCGCTCACCCCCAGCGGCAAGGTCGACCCGCACGCCCTGCCGGAGCCCGCCGCCGGGAGCCTCCCCGCCACCCCGTACCTGGCGCCGCGCACCGCGGTCGAGGGCATCCTGGCGACGGCCCTCGCCGAGGTGCTGGGGGTGCCCCGGGTCGGCGTGGACGACTCCTTCACCGACCTCGGCCTGCACTCGCTGATCGCGATGCGGGTGATCGTCAGGCTGCGTGAGGCGCACGGGCTCGCGGTCGCCTTCCGCGACTTCTACCAGCACCGCACGGTCGCCGAGCTGGCCCGGGCGATCGACCCCGCCGTCGCCGCCGACCTCGCGCCCGCGCTCGTCGCCGACCCGGCGCGGGCCGTGGACGCCGCCGCGGACTCCGTGCTGTGGCTGCGGCGCGAGGGCACCCGGGCACCGCTGTTCTGCGTCTACCCGGGCGGCGCCCAGTGGTACGTCCACCTGGCCGAACACCTCGCCGAGGACCGCCGGGTGGTCGGCCTGGAGTGGCCCGGCCTGCACGCCGAGGTCCCCTCGCCGCAGAGCATCGGCAGCGTCGCCGAGCAGTTCCTCGGCCGGATCCGGGCCATCCGGCCCACCGGGCCGTACCACCTGCTCGGCTGGTGCGGCGCCGGACCGGTCACCAGCGAACTCGCGCACCGGCTGCACCAGGACGGCGAGCGGGTCACCTTCGCCCTGCTCGACCCGGCCCTGGACAGCCACACCCGCAGGAACCTGTGGGACGAGGCGGCGATGCTGGCGCACGGCGAGGAACTGCTCGGCAAGCTGGACCTGGCGGTGGGGGAGGAGGAGGTCGAACTCCTCCAGGCGGAGTTCCTCAAGGTGCTCGACTACGTCATCGACGAGGGCCCCAAGTTGGCGCCCCGGCCCGGTGACACCTTCTGGGCGGGCCGGCTCAAGGTCTGGCGCGAGCTGGCCCAGGCCACCCTCGGCTACCGGCACCGGCCCTTCCCGGGGCGGATGCACCTGCTGATCGGCGACGAACTCGCCGGCGGCGGGCACGAGGTGGCCTCCGGGCAGCCCTACCGGGAGTACCTGGCGCGCTGGACAGAGCTCACCCCCGGCGGCCTGGAGGTCCACCGGGTCGGCGGCGACCACCTCGGCGTGCTGCAGCCGCCGCACGTCGCGGGCCTCGCCCGGCTGCTCGACGGGCTGATGGCGGAGACGGACTGACGGTACGGACCGACGGTCGGTCGACGAGAGGACGGCTCCCCGCGACACGGTCGCGGGGAGCCGTCCTCTCGTCGTCCTCGTCGTCGCCCCCGGGCCGCCGACACGCCGAACGGGCCGCCTCCCGGTCGTTCCCGGGAGGCGGCCCGTTCGGGCCGGGGGTCAGCCGGCGAGGACGAGGCCTTCCCCACCGTCCTCCGCCGGGCCGCCGCCGACACACCACTCCAGCACCGCGCGGGCGCTGTGGTACTTGTTCTCGGCCTGCTCGAAGGCGATCGAGGCGGGCCCGTCGAGGACCTCGGCGGTCACCTCGTCGCCGCGGTGCGCGGGCAGGTCGTGCATGAACAACGCGCCGGGGGCGGCGTCCATGACGGCCTTGTCCACCCGGAACGGCTCGAAGGCGAGCCGCCAGTCCGGATCGGCCTTGCTGGTGCCGGTGGTCTGCCAGCGGGTGGTGTAGACCACGTCGACCTCGGGAAGCTCGGCCATGTCGTGCCGCTGCGCCACCAGCGCGCCGCTGCCCGCCGCGTACGCGGCGGCCCGGTCGAGGTAGCGCTGCTCGACCCCGTAGCCGTCCGGCGTGCGCAGGTGCAGCTCCGTTCCGGCGTAGCGGGACAGCGCCAGCGTCAGCGCCGAGGCGGTGTTGTTGCCCTCGCCGACGTAGAGCACCCGCAGGCCCTCGATCCGCCCGAACCGGCCGTACAGCGTGGTGAGGTCGGTGAGCGCCTGGGTGGGGTGCTCGGCGGCGCTCATCGCGTTGACCACCGCCATCCGCCGCTGGGCGGCGAAGGCCCGCAGCTCGGCCTCGCTGCCCGCGGTCCTGGCCACCAGGACGTCGAGCATCCGGGACAGCACGGCGGCGGTGTCCTCGACCGTCTCCCCGGTGTTCTCCTGCAGGTCGCCTGGGCCGTAGGTGATCAGCCGGCCGCCCAGGCGCAGCGCGCCGGCCGAGAAGGCGGTCCGGGTGCGGGTGGAGGTCTTGCGGAACAGGATGCCCACCACCGCGTCGCGCAGCGTGCGGGCGTCCTCGCCGCGGCCGGCGGCGAACTCGGCGCCCCGGCGCACGATGCGGTGCATCTCCTCGAAGCCGAGGTCGTCGATCGAGATCAGGTGGCGGCGTACCGGACGGGACATCGCGCTCTCCTTTCCGTGGTGGCGGGGTCAGACCGTCTTCAGGCCGTGCAGCAGCACGTCGAGGCCCCGGTCCAGCAGCGCGAGGTCGACGGTCAGCGGCGGCAGCAGCTTGACCACCTCGTCGTCACGGCCGCACAGTTCGACGATCAGCCCGTGCTCGAAGGCGTGGCGCTGCAGCCGGTCGGCGCGCAGGGCGCCGCCCGCCGCCCCGAGGTCGATGCCGAGCGCCATGCCGCGCCCGCGCGCCCGCAGGTCCTGGCCCAGTTCCGCCAGTTCGCCGCGGAACCGGTCCAGCCGCTCGATCGCGGCGGTGAGGTGGGTGTGGAAGGACTCCTGCCGCCACAGTTCGCAGGCCGCGGTGGCGGCGACGAAGGCGAGCTGGTTGCCGCGGAAGGTCCCGGTGTGCTCGCCCGGCTCCCAGGCGTCCAGCTCCCGCTTGAACAGCACCATCGAGAGCGGGAGCCCGTAGCCGCTGAGCGACTTGGACAGCGTCACCACGTCCGGGGTGATCCCGGCGTGCTCGAAGCAGAAGAACCGGCCGGAGCGGCCGCAGCCCGCCTGGATCTCGTCCAGGATCAGCAGGATCCCGTACCGATCGGTGAGGTCGCGCAGCGCGCGCAGCCAGCCGGCGCTCGCCGGGTAGACCCCGCCCTCCATCTGCATCGGCTCCAGGATCACCGCGGCGGGCAGGTCGACGCCCGAGGAGGGGTCGGCGAGCAGCCGCTCCAGGTACCCGACCGAGTCGAACGGGCCCTGCGGGCCGTCCTCGTACGGGACGAAGGTGACGTCCTGCCCGCTGACCCCGCCCGCCCGGCGGGCCCGGCGGCTGCCGGTCACCGCGAGCGAACCGCGCGACATGCCGTGGTACGCGCCGGTGAACGCGACCAGGCCGGTGCGGCCGGTGGCCTTGCGGGCGAGCTTGAGCGCGGCCTCCACGGCGTCGGTGCCGGTCGGGCCGGTGAACTGCGCCTTGTAGTCCAGCCCGCGGGGCCGCAGCACGGTGTCCGCGAAGGCGGTCAGGAACTCCCGCTTGGCCACGGTGTACATGTCCAGGCCGTGCGCGATGCCGTCGGCGGCGAGGTACTCGGCCACCCGGGTCTTGATGAAGTCGTCGTTGTGCCCGTAGTTGAGCGTCCCGGCGCCGCAGAAGAAGTCGATGAACGTCCGGCCGTCCTCGGCGTGCAGTTCCACGCCCTTGGCCCGCTCGAAGACGGCGGGGAACTTGCGGCAGTAGATCCGGACCTCCGACTCCAGCTCCTCGAAGGTCTTGAACTCGTGGGTGTGCTCGGCGATGTCCATCGGGTCCTCTCGGCAGGGACGAGACCGCGGCGGGCGGCTCGTGGCGCCGCCGGGGTGAGGGGAGCAGGGTCGCCATGCCCGCCGTACGGACATGGGCAGGAGCAGCGTGCCGCCGGACGGCGGCACGCTGCCAGGGAACGAGCGGCAGCCTCGGTGGCCGGGGCGCTGCGCGTTTGTCCCGGCCGGTGCGGCGGCGCCGCCCGCGCGGCGGGTCAGATCAGCCCGGTCCGGACGGCGTGCGCCACCGCGTGGGCCCGGTTGTGCACCTGGAGCTGGGCCATCAGCTCGTAGATCACGTTCTTGACGGTGTGCTTGGAGCAGCGCAGCGTCTGGGCGATGGCCTCGTTGCCGTAGCCGTCCGCCATCAGGCGCAGCACGTCGAGTTGACGGGCCGTCAGCGCCGAGGTGCCCGGGCGCCGGCCGGGGGCGGGCCGCTCCGAGGACCCGTTGAGCAGGCAGGTCAGCGCCAGGTGGGAGAGCCGGCCCTCGCCGCGGTGGGCCGAGTGGACGGCCGCGGCCAGCCGGGCCGGCGTCGCCTCGGCGGACAGCAGCACGGCCCGGGCGCCCGCCCGCAGCGCCCGCGAGACGCCGTGCCGGGACAGTGCGTCGGCCACCACCACCAACCGCCGCTCGCCGCCGCCCGGCAGGGCGGCCCGGCAGGCCTCGATCGCGCCGTCCGCGGTGTCGCCGACGGCCACCAGCACGTCCCGCGCGGACGGGTCCGGCGCCTGGGCGGGCCGGAGCCCCGCGACCGTCAGCTTCTCCTCCACCGCCGCGCGCGCCGCCGCGTCGCTCGCCCGCACCCGGACCCGGGGCGCCGCGCCGGGGCGGGCGGCCGTCATCGTGGCGCTCACAGCAGACCCGCCCGCAGGGCGAAGGCCACCGCGTGGGCGCGGTTGCGGAGCCGGAAGCGCCGGGTGACGTCGTGCACCACGGTGGTCACGGTGCGGGAGGAGTAGCACAGCTCCCGCGCGATCTCCTCGGTCTCCCGGCCGTCGGCGACCAGGCGCATGACCGCCTGCTCCCGCTCCGAGAGCTCCCACCCGGCCGGGGCCGACGCTCCGCCGGTGCGGCGGGCGCCGCCCCCGGGCCCGTGTTCCAGGAGCCCGTCCAGCAGGTCCGGCGGCAGGGTGCAGTCGCCCGCGGCGGCGGCCACCACGGTCCAGGCCAGGCGCTCGGCGGTGGCCTCGGAGCGGCGCAGCAGCCCCCGGGTGCCGGCCGCGAAGGCCTGGGCCGCGTCGCCGGCCGCCAGTTCCGTCGCGACCAGCACGATCTCCCGCCGCTGGTCCGCCTCCCGGGCCGCCCGTACGGTGTCCATCACCTCCGGGGTCACCCGGTCCACCATGATGACCGCGACCTGGGCGTGTTCGCCGGGCGGTGCCACCGCGATCTCGCCGTGGCGCTGCAGGCTGATCCGCGTACCGGCCTCCAGCACCGGGTCCTGCGCGACGATGCTGACTCTCACCGGTTCGCCCATCGGCTCCTCCTGGGGTTCGGCCCGTACCCGACAGGAAGAGAGCATCGCCCCGGTGGGCGCCGCGCGGCATCGGGTGACGGCCCCCAGATTTCCCGATCCGCCCGCGGGCCGGGGTGCGGACGGCCGCCGCCGGGGGCCTCCGGCGGCCGCCGACCTGCCGCCGCCGCCGGTCCGTCGGTCGTCCGCCGCCCGTCCGTCGGCCGTCCACGGCGTCGGGTGCCCGTCGGGGCGCCACCGCCGGTACGGCCGTGCCCGCGTCGTGCGACCGTAGCCGGGGGCGGTGGCACCCCCGAGCAGGGCCCGCGCGGAAACCTGGGGGCGATGCCCCCATGAAGGCGCCGGCCCTCCGTTCGCGGTCGGAGCGGAGTCCGGGGGACGGCCCGGCGGTGTCCGATCATCGGAGCAGCGTGCTCCGGACATCGGAGCATTCGGGAACGGCCGGGGCCGGCCGGGGCCGAAGCCCGGCCGGCCCCGGCCGACACGTGGGGCGTGTCCTACGCCTCCTCGGCGAGCAGGGCCGTGACCTCCTCGTCGGAGAGCCCCTCGATCTCCGCCTCGATCGCCCGCTCGACGGCCTCCGCCTGGAGGGCGACGGTGGGCGCCTCGAAGAGCAGCCGCAGCGGCAGTTCCAGCGCGAACCGCCGGCGCAGCCGGGCGAGCACCCGGGTGGCGAGCAGCGAGTGCCCGCCGAGGTCGAAGAACCCGTCGTGCACGCCGATCCGGTCCAGGCCGAGGACCTCGCCCCAGATTCCCGCGATCACCTCCTCCGCGGCGGTACGGGGCGCGAGGTAGCCGTGCTCCAGCTGCGGGCGGCCGGCCCCGGGGGCCGGGAGGGCCTTGCGGTCCACCTTCTTGCTGCTGGTGAGCGGCAGTTCGGGCAGGTCCACCCAGAGCGAGGGGATCATGTACTCGGGGATCCGGTCGCCCAGGAAGGCGCGCAGGGCCGCGATGTCGGGGGCGGTGCCGTCGTGGGTGACGAGGTAGGCCACCAGGCGGCGGTCGCCGGGCCGGACGTCCCGGGCGACCACCGCGACCGCCCGGATCAGGGCGTGCCGGGCGAGCACCGCCTCGATCTCGCCGAGTTCGATCCGGAAGCCGCGGATCTTGACCTGCTGGTCGATCCGGCCGAGGAACTCGATGACCCCGTCGGCCGTGTAGCGGACCAGGTCGCCGGTGCGGTAGAGGCGGCCGGGCGCGGGCGAGAAGGGGTCGGGGACGAAGCGCTCGGCGGTCAGCGCCGGCCTGCGGTGGTAGCCGCGGGCGACCCGGACGCCGCCGAGGTAGAGCTCGCCCGCCACCCCGACCGGCACCGGGTTGAGGTCGGGGTCGAGGACGTACGCGGTGGTGCCCGGCACCGGCCGGCCGATCGGCAGGGTGGACTCCCCTCGGGCGCCGGGCAGTTCGCCGGCGACGGGGTGCAGGACGCAGGTGACGGTGGCCTCGGTCGGGCCGTAGTTGCACAGGAAGCGGGCGGGCAGTCCGGTGGCGGCCCACTGCCGGGCGTCGTCCACGGTGACCACGTCGCTGCCGACGTTCATCAGCTTCAGCCCGGCCAGCCGTCGGTCGCCCGGCCGGAGGCCGCCGACCAGTTCGCGGTAGTAGGCGGGGGTGATCTCCATGACGGTGACCCGGTGTTCGGCCAGGCGGTCCGCCAGTTCGGCCGGGCTCCAGAAGAGCGGGTCGCTCACCACCACCGTCGCGCCGGCCAGCAGGGTGGCCGCCATCTGGTCCATCGCCACGTCGAAGGTGAGCGCGGAGAGCAGCACGACGCGGTCCTCGGTGCCGATGCCGTAGGCCTCGGCGATGACCTCGCAGTGGTGGGCGTAGGAGCCGTGCTGGATCAGCACGCCCTTGGGCTGCCCGGTGGACCCCGAGGTGTAGATGACGTACGCGAGTTGCTCCGGGTGAACGGTCACCGCCGGGTCCGTGGTGGGGTGCTGTGCCAGCCGCTCCCGGTCGGCGTCCAGGCTGATCACCCGGGCCGGCCCGGCGGCCAGCCGGTCGGCGAAGCGGCTGTGCGTGAGCACCGTCCCGGCCCCGGCGTCGGCCAGCATGAAGGCGAGCCGCTCGGCCGGGTGCTCGGGGTCGAACGGCACGTAGCAGCCGCCGGCCTTCAGGACGCCGAGCAGGGCGACCACGACGTCCGGTCCGCGCTCCAGGCAGACCCCGACCACGCTCTCCGGGCCGACCCCGGCGGCGCGCAGGTGGTGGGCCAACTGGTTGGCCCGGGCGTTGAGTTCGGCGTAGGTGAGATGGCTCTCGGACCGGCCGGCGAAGACCACCGCGAGCGCGTCCGGCTGGGCGGCGGCCCGCGCCGAGAACAGCTCGGGCACGAGCTGCCGGGGCTGCTCGGCCGCGGTGCCGCGCCAGTCGGTGAGCAGCTGCCGCCGCTCCGGCGCGGTCAGCATCTCCAGCTCGCCGATCCGGGCGTCCGGGGTGCGGACGGCGCTGCGCAGCAGCTGCAGGTAGTGCCGGGCCATCCGCTGCACGGTGGACCGGTCGAAGAGCGCGGTGGAGTACTCGAAGCAGCACTCCAGGGTGCCGTCCGGCCGCTCGTCCAGGGTGACGCCGAGGTCGAACTTGGCGACCTGCCAGTCGGCCTGGAGCTCCTCGACCTCGACGCCGTCGACCGTGAGCGGACTGCGCCGGGTGTGCAGCAGGTCGAACATCACCTGGAAGAGCGGGTTGCGGGACAGGTCGCGGTCCGGGCGCAGCTCGTCGACCAGCCGCTCGAACGGGAGGTCCTGGTGGGCGTAGGCCTGGACGGCGTCGGCCCGCACCCGGTCGAGCAGTTCGGCGAAGGTCGGCGCCCCCGAGAGGTCGGCGCGCAGGACGACGGTGTTGACGAACAGGCCGACCAGGTCCTCCGTCTCGGCGCGGGTTCGGCCCGCCACCGGGGTGCCGACCGCGAGGTCGGACTGTCCGCTGTAGCGCGCCAGCAGGACGTGGAAGGCGGCGAGCAGGACCATGAACGAGGTCGCCGAACGGGCCCGGCCCAGGGCGGCCACCGCCGCGCCGAGCTCGGCGGGCACCTCGACGCTGAGCAGCTCGCCGCGCGGGTCGCGCACCGCCGGGCGGGGCCGGTCGGTGGGCAGCTCCAGCGGCTGGAGGTCGCTCAGGTGCTCCTTCCAGTAGGCCAGTTGGTCCGCCATCGTCGGCTCGTCCTGCCGCTCGTGCTGCCAGGCGGCGAAGTCGGCGTACTGGACGGCGGGTGCGGCGTCCGGCAGCGGCCGGCCGGCCGTGAGGCAGCGGTAGAAGCGGCCGAGCTCCTCGGTGATCACCTCCGTCGACCAGGCGTCGGTGGCGATGTGGTGGAAGGTCAGGGCGAGGATCCACTCCTCCTCCGCGGTCCGCAGCAGCGCGGCCCGCAGCGGGGGCTCGCGGTCGAGCGCGAACGGCCGCCCGGTCTCCGCGGCCAGCCGTGCGCGGACCTCGGGCTCGGGGCGGCCGCGCAGGTCCAGCGCGGTCAGGCCGAGCGGGCGCGCGGGGTCGATGACCTGGACGGGCACGCCGTCCGCCTCGGTGTACCGGGTGCGCAGCACCTCGTGCCGGGCCACCACCCGGTCCAGGGCCAGGGCGAGCGCCCGCTCGTCCAGTCGGCCGGTGAGCCGCAGCACGGCGGGCACCAGGTACTCGGCGCTGCCGGGCTCCAGCCGGTCGAGGAACCAGAGCCGCTGCTGTGCCGAGGAGAGCGGCAGCGGTCCGGTCCTGGGCACCGGGGTGATGGGCGGCAGCTCGACGCCGCGGTAGCCGGTCTCGATCAGCTCGGCCAGCCGGGCCGGGGTGCGCCGGGCGAAGACCTGGGCGAGCGGCAGCTCGACGCCCAGGGCGCCGCGCACCCGGAAGGCGACCCGGGTGGCGAGCAGGGAGTGCCCGCCGAGCGCGAAGAAGTCGTCCCGGGCGCCGACCCGCTCCACCCCCAGGACTTCGGCGAAGATCGCGGCCAGGGCCTGCTCGACGGGGGAGCGCGGTGCGACGTAGGCGCCCGCGGCCTCGGTCCGCCCGGGGTCGGGCGCGGGGAGCGCCGCGCGGTCGACCTTGCCGCTGGCGGTCAGCGGCAGGGCGTCCAGCAGGACGAAGGCGGAGGGGACCATCGCCTCCGGCAGCCGGCCCGCCAGGTGCGAGCGCAGCTGTTGCGCGTCGAGCGCCGCCGCCGCCTCGGGCACGACGTGCGCGACCAGCCGGTGGTCCCCGTCGTCGCGGCGCTGCACGCCCACCACGGCCGCGGCGACGCCCGGATGGGTGCACAGGACGCCCTCCACCTCGCCCGGTTCGATCCGGACGCCGCGGACCTTGAGCTGGCCGTCGATCCGGCCCAGGTACTCCAGCCGGCCGTCGGGGCGCCACCGCGCCAGGTCCCCGGTGCGGTAGAGCCGCTCGCCGGGGTGCTGCGGGAAGGGGCTGGGGGCGAAGCGCTCGGCGGTCAGCCCGGGGCGCCCCAGGTAGCCGCGGGCGAGCCCGACGCCGACCACGCACAGCTCGCCGGGGACGCCGACCGGGGCGAGGTTGTCGTCCCGGTCGAGGACCAGGATCCGCAGGTTGTCCAGCGGCCGGCCGATGGAGACGGTCCGGGCGTGGTCCTCGGGCCGGTAGCGCCAGGCGGTCACGTCGATCGAGCACTCGGTGGGCCCGTAGGTGTTGTAGAGCTCCACGTCGACCTGGTCGAGCAGCCGGTCGCAGAGGCGGGCCGGCAGGGGTTCGCCGGCGCAGAACACCAGGCGCAGGCTGGTGCAGCGGGCCAGGCCCGGCTGGTCCACCAGGGTGCTCAGGACGGACGGCACCAGCTGCAGCACGGTGACGCCGTGCTCGGCCACCGCCCGGAGCATCGCGGCCGGGTCGCGGTGGGCGCCGTCGGGGGCCAGTACGACGGTGGCGCCGCACACCAGCGGGGCGAGGAACTCCCACATCGCCGCGTCGAAGCCGATCGTGGTCTTCTGCAGGATCCGGTCGCCGGCCGTCAGGCCGTGCCGCTCGACGGTCCACAGCACCCGGTTGCGGATCCCCTCGTGGGGGACGAGGACGCCCTTGGGCAGGCCGGTCGAGCCGGAGGTGTAGACGGCGTAGGCGGCGCCGGCGGGGTCGACCGGCGGCAGGTCGGCGGCGCCGTCCCCGGCCGGGAGGGCGGCCCAGTCGAAGGCCGCGCCGAGGACGACGTCGGCCGGGAACCCCGGCAGGTCGTGCGAGGCGTCGGCGATCAGCAGGGCGGCCGCGCTGTCCCGCAGCAGGTGCTCGCGGCGCGCCGCCGGGTACTCGGGGTCGATCGGGACGTACACCGAGCCCGCCTTGAGGACCGCGAGCAGCGCGGTGACCAGGTCCGGTCCGCGACGCAGCGCCACCGCCACCGGCACCTCGGGGCCGGCCCCGAGGGCGATCAGACGGCGGGCCAACCGGTCGGCCCGGGTGTCGAGTTGACGGTACGTCAGTTCCGTACTGCCGAAGACGACCGCGGTGGCCCCGGGGGTGCGGGCGGTCTGCTCGGCGACGAGCTCGTGCAGGCAGCGGTCGGGGCGGGGGACGACCGGCCCGAGGCCGGCCTCGTCGAGCCGGTGGCGCTCGGCGGCGTCCAGCAGCTCGACCCGGCTGACCGGGCGCTCGGGTTCGGCGGTGAGGCCCGCCAGCAGCCGGCCGTAGTGGTCCGCCAGCCGCCGGACGCCGTCCCGGTCGAACAGGGCGGTGGCGTACTGCAGGGAGCCGGAGAGGGTGCCGTCCTCGTGCTCCAGCACGTGCAGCGTCAGGTCGAAGGCCGCTCCCGCCCCCGGCGTGGGGACGACCCGCACCTCCAGGCCGGGCAGGGTGAACGGCCGGGCGGCGGCGTTCTGCAGGGCGAAGGAGACCTGGAACAGGGGGTTGCGGGAGAGGTCCCGGTCCGGCGCCAGCTCGTCCACCAGCCGCTCGAACGGCACGTCCTGGTGGGTGAAGGCGTCCAGTGCCGTCTCCCGCACCTGGGCCAGCAGGTCGAGGAAGCTCGGGTCGCCGGACAGGTCGGCCCGCATCACCAGGGTGTTGGTGAAGAAGCCGACCAGCTCCTCCACCTCCACCAGCGACCGGCCCGCCACCGGGGTGCCCACGGCGATGTCCAGCCCGCCGCTGTGCCGGGCCAGCAGCGCCTGGAACGCCGCCAGCAGCACCATGAACGGGGTCGCGCCGTGCGCCCGGGCCAGCGCGCCGACCGCCGCGACCAGCTCGGGGGCGAGCTCGAACTCCACGCTGTCGCCGGCCGCGTCCCACACCGCCGGCCGCGGCCGGTCGGTCGGCAGGGCCAGCGGGGTCAGGTCGGCGAGCCGGTCGCGCCAGTAGGCCAGTTCACCGTCCAGCCGGTCGCCGGACAGGTACGCGCGCTGCCAGTCGGCGAAGTCGGCGTACTGCACCGGCGGTGGCGCGGGGAGCGGTGCCCCGCCGCCGGTGAACGCGCCGTAGAAGGCGTCCAGCTCCCGGGCCAGGACGCCCCAGGACCAGCCGTCGAAGGCGATGTGGTGCACCACCAGCACCAGCAGGTGCTCCTCGTCGGCGAGCCGGAGCAGGGTGAGCCGCAGCGGGAGGTCGGCGGCCAGGTCGAACGGGCGGCGGATCGCCCGGTCGACGATCGCGCGCGCCTCCGCCTCGCGGTCGGACGGCCGGAGGTAGCGCAGGTCCAGCTGCCCGACCGGGAGTTCCGCGTGCTCGGCGATCTCCTGGACGGGAGCGCCCTGGGCCGCCGGGTACCGGGTGCGCAGCACCTCGTGCCGGTCCAGCACCGCCTGCACCGCCCGGACCAGCGCCGCGGCGTCCAGCGGACCGGTGATCCGCAGCACGAGCGGCAGCAGGTAGTCCGCCGCCCCCGGCCGCAACTGGTCGAGGAACCAGAGCCGTTCCTGGGCGAAGGACGTCGGGCAGTGCACCGGCTGCCCCTGCGCAGCACCGTCCGCCACCTCGGCCTCCGGGCCGTAACCACCGTTCACCTGCCACCTCCCACAGAGCGCCACGTCGGCGTGCGGTCAGCCTGCCGAGCACCCGGCGGCGCGCGGAAGAGAGGGACCGGCAGACCTGCGCGCTCCGCGACTGCGCACTCCGCTGTCGGTTCTTCTCTGTGGCCGTCGATCCGGCCTGCGCCACGCTGTCCTGCGACAGCGCCGGACACCGAGGCCGGTCGAGCATTGCGGGAGGACAGCGGGATGGCTGACGAGAACACCGACGAGCGCACCTACTGCGTGGTCCGTAACGACGAGGAGCAGTACTCGATCTGGCTCGCCGACCGGGAGCTGCCGCTCGGCTGGTCCCGGGAGGGGTTCGAGGGGCCCAAGGCGGCCTGCCTGGACCACATCGACGAGGTGTGGACGGACATGCGCCCGCTCAGCCTGCGGCGCCGCATGGAGCAGGCGAGCCAGGGCTGATGAACGAGCGGAGCGAGCACGTGCCGCTGCCCGAGGTCACGCTGCACCAGCGGGTCGCGCGGCACGCGGCCGCCGCACCGCGGGCCGTCGCGGTGGAGTGCGGCGACGAGCGCCTGACCTACGGCGAACTGGACGCCCGGGCGGACCGGGTGGCCCGGCTGCTGGGCGAGCACGGGGTCCGCCGCGGCGACCCGGTGGCGGTCTGCGCGGGGCGGGACGTCGAGGTGGTGGTCGCGCTGCTCGGCGTGCTCAAGGCCGGCGGCTACTACGTGCCGCTGGACCCGGAGTACCCGGCCGAGCGGCTGGGGTTCATGGCCGCCGACTCCGGGGCCCGGATCCTGCTGGTCCGGCCGGAGGAGGCGCACCGCTTCGCCGGTGTGCCCGGGCTGCGCGCCCTCCCGATGCCGCAGGGCCCGGGGGTGCCCGCCCGGCCGGCCACCGCGCCGCCGGTCGCCACGCACCCGGACGACCTGGCCTACCTGATGTACACCTCCGGCTCCACGGGCCGGCCCAAGGGGGTCGGGATCACGCACCGGAACGTGCTGCGGCTGGTGCACGAGGTGGACTACGTCGACCTCGACGCCGGGCAGGTGGTGCTGATGCTCGCTCCGCTCTCCTTCGACGCCTCCACCTTCGAGATCTGGGCCCCGCTGGCCAACGGCGCCAGGCTGGCGGTGCTGCCGCAGGGCATCCCCACCGGTGAGTCGATCGAGCGGGCCGTCCGGGACCACGGCGTCACCCAGCTGATGCTGACCAGCGGGCTGTTCCAGCACGTGGTGCGCACCCGCCCCGGCGCGCTCGCCGGGGCCCGGCACGTGCTGGTGGTCGGCGACGTCGCCCCGCCCGCCGAGGTGCGGGCCCTGATCGAGCTCGGCGTCGAGGTCAGCAACGGCTACGGGCCCACCGAGTGCACCACGTTCAGCTGCGTCCGGCGCGGCATCACCGTGGCCGAGACGCGGGGCAGCATCCCGATCGGCACCGCCATCACCAACACCGCCGCGTACGTCGTGGACGACCGGGGCCGGGCGGTCGGCCCGGGCGTGGAGGGCGAACTGCTGATCGGCGGCCCCGGGGTGGGCCGCGGCTACCTCGGGCGGCCCGCCCTGACCGCCGAGCGCTTCGTGCCGGACCCGTTCGGCGCCACGCCCGGCGCCCGGCTGTACCGCACCGGCGACCTGGTGGTCCGCCAGGAGGACGGCCTGTTCCGCTTCCTGGGCCGGCGCGACCAGCAGGTGAAGATCCTGGGCCACCGGGTGGAGCCCGGCGAGATCGAGGCGGCGCTCGGCAACCACCCGGGGCTCGCCGCGGCGGCCGTCGCCGTACGACCGACCGCGGCCGGGGACAAGCAACTGGTCGGCTACGTCGTCCCGGGCGGCGAACCCGGCCCCACCGGCGCACAGCTGCGGGCGTACCTGCGGGAGCGGCTGCCCGAGCACCTCGTGCCGACCGCCTGGGTGACGCTCGCCGAGCTGCCGCTCACACCCAACGGCAAGGTGGACCGGGCGGCGCTGCCGGCGCCCGCCGCGGGCGGGGCCGGGCCCGGCACGGCGGCCAGGACGCCGCTGGAGGAGTCCGTCGCCGAGATCTGGACCACGCTGCTCGGCGTGGCCGGGGTCGGGGTGGACGAGGACTTCTTCGCGCTGGGCGGCAACTCGCTGCTGGCCACCCAGGTGGTCGCGCTGCTGGGGGAGCGGTTCCCGGTCGAGCTGCCCGCGCGCGCCGTGTTCGACGAGCCGACGGTCGAGCGGCTGGCCGCCCTGGTGCACCGAGCGATCGTCCGGCATGTCGAGCAACTATCCGATTCCGAGGTCGAGTTGATGCTGTCGCAGGTGCGTGAGGGATGAGTACGGTGTCGAACCCGCGGGTGTCGGGGAGTTCCGGGGACCAGCGGCAGGCGCTGCTGGACAGCCTGCTGAGCGGCGCGGCCGGCCCCGCGCGCGCGTCCGGGGCGATCGGCCCCGTGCCGCGCGACCGCCCCCTGCCGCTCTCCTTCGCCCAGCAGCGGCTCTGGACGCTGGAGCAACTGCGCCCCGGCACCGCCGAGTACGTGCTGCCCTTCGCCTGGGAGCTGCGCGGGCCGCTGGACGTACCGGCCCTGCGCCGCGCCCTGCGCGAGCTGGTCGAGCGGCACGAGGTGCTGCGCACCCGCTACCAGGAGCACGACCACCGGCCGGTCCAGCTGGTGGACCGGGCCGCCGACCCGGACTTCGCCGAGCTGGACCTCGGCGGCCTCGCCCCCGCCGAGCGCACGGCGCGGCTGGCGGAGCTGATCGAGCGCGAGGCCAGGACCCCGTTCGACCTGGCCGGCCAGTGGCCGCTGCGCGCCCGGCTGGCGCGGATCGCCGAGGACCACCACGTGCTGACCCTGGCCGTGCACCACATCGCCTTCGACGGCTGGTCGGTCGGCCTGCTCGCCCGTGAACTCGGCGCGGTGTACGGGGCGTTCGCCACCGGCGCGCCGAGTCCGCTGGAGCCGCTGCCGGTGCAGTACGCCGACTTCGCCGCCTGGCAGCGCCGCGCGCCCGCCGACCCGGCGGCCGGGCCGGAGACCGACCCGGCGGCCGGGCCGGAGACCGGGCAGGCGACCGACCCGGCGGCCGGCCAGGTGCCGTACTGGCGCTCCCGGCTCGCCGGCGCGACCGCGACCGAGCTGACCCCCGACCGGCCCCGCCCCCCGGTCTTCGACCCGACCGGCGACACCCTGCCGTTCACCGTCCCCGCCGACACCGCCCGGGCGCTGGCGGAGCTCGGGCGCTCGCGCGGCGCCACGCCGTTCATGGTGCTGCTGGCCGCCTTCCAGGTCCTGCTGGCCCGGCACACCGGCCTGACCGACGTGGTGGTGGGCACGCCGGTGGCCGGCCGCACCCGCGCCGAAGTGCGCGGCCTGCTCGGCTTCTTCGTCAACACCCTGGTGCTGCGCACCGACCTGTCCGGCGACCCGTCCTTCCTGACCGCCGTGGACCGCGTACGGGAGACGGCGCTGGACGCCTTCGCCCACCAGGAGGTCCCGTTCGAGCGGCTGGTGGACGAGCTCGCCCCGGAGCGGGACCCGTCCCGCAACCCGCTGTTCCAGATCATGTTCGCGCTGAACAACAACGAGGCCGCGGGATTCCACGGCGCGCGGGTGCGCGCCACCGAACTCGCCGTGCCCTGGCACGGATCCCGGTTCGACCTGACGGTGCACCTGACCGAGCAGCCCGACGGCTCGCTGCGCGGAGTCGTCGAGTACGCGACGGCGCTGTTCGGCCGGGACCGGATGGCGGCGCTCGCCCGGCACTTCGGCACGCTGCTCGACGAGCTCGCCACCGAGCCCGGGTCGACGCTCCGGCAGGTCCCGCTGGCCTCGGCCCGGGAGCTGGAGCTGCTGGCCGGGTTCAACGACACGGCGGTGGCCTACCCGGCGGACGGGCTGCTGCACCGGCTGGTCGAGGACCAGGCGGCGCGCACCCCGGACGCGGTGGCGGTGCGCTTCGAAGGCCGCGAACTGTCGTACGCGCGGCTGGACGCGGCGGCGGAGCGGCTGGCGCGGCGGCTGCGGACGGCGGGCGTGGGCCCGGAGTCGGTGGTCGGCGTGTGCCTGCACCGCAGCCTGGAACTGCCGGTGGCGCTGCTGGGCGTGCTCAAGGCCGGCGGGGCGTACCTGCCCCTGGACCCGGGGTACCCCGCCCAGCGGCTGGCCCACATGCTCGCCGACTCCGGAACCCCGGTCGTGGTCACCACCGCCGACCTGGCGGCCGGCCTGCCCGGGCAC
Organism: Kitasatospora sp. NPDC093550; assembly: GCF_044764985.1. NCBI lineage: Bacteria > Bacillati > Actinomycetota > Actinomycetes > Kitasatosporales > Streptomycetaceae > Kitasatospora > Kitasatospora sp. NPDC093550. The sequence goes on along the minus strand of NZ_JBIWJF010000005.1, from coordinate 333,805 downwards.
GGCGCCCGGACCGTCCTGATCGACGAGCCCCCGGGAGCGCCCGGCGAGGCCCCCATGCCCGAAGAAGACGCGCAGCCGCCGCGGACGGCCGTGCCGGTGGACCCGGACAACCCGGCCTACGTGATCTACACCTCCGGCTCCACCGGCCTGCCCAAGGGCGTGGTGATCACCCACCGCGGCATCGTCAACCGGCTGCACTGGATGCAGGACGCCTACGGCCTCGACCAGGACGACCGGGTGCTGCAGAAGACGCCGTACAGCTTCGACGTCTCGGTGTGGGAGTTCTTCTGGCCGCTGGCCACCGGGGCGACGCTGGTGGTCGCCCGCCCGGACGGGCACCGCGACCCCGGCTACCTCGCCGAGACCATCGCCGGCGAGCGGATCACCACCACCCACTTCGTCCCCGCCATGCTCCGGGCCTTCCTCGACACCCTGCCGCCCGCCACGGCGCTCACCCCGCTGCGCCGGGTCCTGTGCAGCGGCGAGGCCCTGCCCGACGACCTCGTCGAGGCCTTCCACCGGCACCCGGCCACCCGGCACGCCGAACTCCACAACCTCTACGGCCCCACCGAGGCCTCCGTCGACGTCACCGCCACCCCCTGCCCGGCGGGCAAGCCGGTCACCATCGGCCGGCCCATCGCCAACACCCGCACCCACGTCCTGGACGAGCACCTCACCCCGCAACCCGTCCACCTCACCGGCCAACTCGCCCTCGCCGGCGTCCAGCTCGCCCGCGGCTACCTGGGCCGCCCCGCCCTCACCGCCGAACGCTTCGTCCCCGACCCCGACCCCCGCCACCCCGGCACCCGGCTCTACCTGACCGGCGACCAGGCCCACCACAACCCCGACGGCACCCTCACCTACCACGGCCGCACCGACCACCAGGTCAAGCTGCACGGCCACCGGATCGAACTCGGCGAGATCGAAACCGCCCTGCGCGCCCACCCGGCGCTCACCCAGGCCGTGGTCACCGTCCACACCGGCCGGCTCACCGCGTACACCGTCACCGCCCCCGGCGCCACCCCGCCCACCCCCGCGCAGCTGCGCACCCACCTCGCCGACACCCTGCCCGCCCACATGCTGCCCGGCCACTACCGCGCCCTCGACGCCCTGCCGCTCACCCCCAGCGGCAAGATCGACCGCAACGCCCTCCCCGCACCGGACCCGGCACCGGCCGAGGCGGCGGACCACACCCCGCCGAGCACCCCGGCCCAGCAGCTGATCGCCCGGGCCTGGGCCGAAGCCCTCGGCACCGAGCCGCACCTGATCGGCGTCCACGAGAGCTTCTTCGCGCTCGGCGGCGACTCGATCCGCGCCATCGGGGCGGTCGGCCGGCTGCGCGCGGCCGGGCTCGACCTCGCCGTCCAGGACGTCTTCCGGCACCAGACGGTGGCCCGGCTCGCCGAGGCCGTCGCCCCGCGCGGCACGAGCGCCGCGCAGGCCGGCCCGGCCCGCTTCGAGCTGGTCGGCGAGGCCGACCGGGCGCTCCTCCCGGACGGGCTGGTGGACGCCTACCCGCTCTCGCTCGGCCAGACCGGCATGGTCTACGAGATGCTCGCGGGCGCCGAACGGGGCGTGTACCTCAACGGCCTCCACCACCCGGTCCACGACGACGGCGCCTTCTCCGCGGAGGCGCTGCACGCCGCCGTGGCCCTGCTGACCGAGCGCCACGAGATCCTGCGCACCTCCATCGACCTGTCCTCGTTCTCCGAGCCGCTGCAGCTGGTGCACCCCACCGCGACCGTCCCGGTCCGCCACGTCGACCTGCGGCAGCTGGAGCCGGCGCAGCAGCGGGCCGAGCTCGCCGCGGCCGTCGCCCGCGACCGGCTGGCGCCCTTCGACCTGGCGGTGCCCGGGCTGCTGCGGCTGACCGCCTACCGGCTGGACGAGCGGCGCTGGCAGCTGTCGGTGAGCAACTGCCACGCCGTGCTGGACGGTTGGAGCCAGACCTCGCTGGTCACCGAGCTGCTGGGCTGCTACCGGGCCCTCCGGGACGGCCGGGAGCCGGCCCCGGCCGCCCCGCCCGCGACCCGGTTCGCGGACGCGATCGCCCTGGAGCGGCGCTCCCTGCGGTCCGAGGCGGACCAGGAGTTCTGGCGCGAGCGGCTCGCCCGGTTCACCCCGCTCGCGCTCCCGCAGGCCTGGGCGGCCCGGCCCGGCGAAGCCGGACGGCCGGCGGCCGAGGAGGTGGCCCGGGTCGACTTCCGCGACCTGCTGCCGGAGCTGCACGCGGTGGCGCGGGCCGCCGGGGTGCCGCTGAAGAGCGTCCTGCTGGCCGCGCACCTGACCGTGCTGGGCCTGATCAGGGGCGGTACCGAGAGCCCGGTCGCCTTCCACACCGGTCTGGTCTGCCACGTGCGGCCGGAGACGGCCGACGGCGACCAGGCGCGCGGCATGTTCCTCAACACCGTCCCCTTCGGGCAGACCCTGGACGCCCCGAGCTGGACCGAGCTGGCCCGCGCGGTGTTCGCCGAGGAGACCGCCCTGTGGCCGCACCGGCACTACCCGCTGGCCGCGATGCAGCGGGCGTGGGGCCAGGGGACGCCCCTGGTGGACGTCTTCTTCAACCACACCGACCTCGCGGTGCGGGACGGCGCGGCCGCCGGCCCGGACGCGGTCGGGGAGCGCGAGCCGAACGAGTTCGGCCTCTCGGTCTCCACCGTCGGCGGCGGGTTCCTGCTGGAGGCCGACCCGGCCCGGGTCGGCCCGGCCGAGCTCGGTCTGCTGGCCCGCGCCTACCGGCACGTCCTGGAGGGGCTGGCCGCCGACCCGCAGGCCGACCCGCGCCGGGCCACGCTGCCCGCAGCGGACCGCCGCACGCTGCTGGAGCGCTGGAACGCCGAGCCGCCGGCCGCCGCCCCCGGACGCAGCCTCCTCGCGCTGTTCGAGGACCAGCTGACCCGCAGCCCGGACGCGACGGCCGTGATCTGCTCGGGCTCGGGTCCGGGTCCGGCTCCGGCTTCGAACCCGGGCTCGGGGGCGCACCCGGGCTCGGGGTCGCACCCGGGCGAGCGGCTGACCTACCGTGAGCTGGCCGAGCGGACCGCCCGGCTGGCCGGCCACCTGCGGGAGCTCGGCCTCGGGCCCGGCTCGACCGCCGCCGTCCACCTGCCGCGCGGCCCGGAGCTGCTGGTCGCCCTGCTGGCGGTGCTCGCCACCGGCGGTGCGTACGTGCCGCTGGATCCGGACCACCCCGCCGAGCGGAACGCCTTCGTGCTGGCCGACACCCGCGCCTCGGTGATCGTCACCGAGACCGGCCTGGCCGAGCGGCTCACCGGGCTGCCGGCGGACGGCAGCGGCCCCGCCGTCGTCCGGCTCGACGCGGCCCGCGCGGCGATCGCCCGGCAGAGCCCGTCCTTCACCGCCCCGGAGCTCGACCCGGACTCCCTCGCGTACGTCATCTACACCTCCGGCTCCACCGGCCGGCCCAAGGGGGTGATGATCACCCACCGCGGCCTGGCCGACTTCCTGACCGCGATGCTCGACCTGCCCGGCCTGCGCCCCGGCGCGCCGGTGGCCGCGCTGACCACGGTCTCCTTCGACCCGTCCGTCCTGGAGCTGTACCTGCCGCTGCTGGTCGGCGCCGCCGTGGTGATGGCGACCGCCGAGGAGGCCAGGGACCCGCTGCGGATGGCCGCACTGATCACCGCCACCACCCCGGCGATCGTCCAGTCCACCCCGGTGACCCTGCGGATGCTGCTGGACAGCGGCTGGTCGGCCCCGGCCGGGCTGGTGGTGCTGTGCGGCGGTGAGCGGCTGGCCGCCGACCTGGCCCGCCGGCTCGCCGCCGACGGCGCCCGGGTGCTGGACCTGTACGGCCCCACCGAGACCACGGTGTGGACCACCGTCACCCGGCTGCACCCGGACGGCACCCCGGCGCACTGGTCGCGGGTGCCCGGCACCGTCCTGCACGTCCTGGACGGCGGGCTGGAGCCGGTGCCGGTCGGCGTCCCCGGCGAGATCTGCCTCGGCGGCGCCGGCCTGGCCCGGGGGTACCTGGACCGGCCCGGGGTCACGGCGCAGGCCTTCGTGCCCGACCCGCACGGCCGCGAGCCCGGGGCCAGGCTCTACCGGACCGGTGACCTCGGCCGCCGCCACCCCGACGGCCGGGTCGAGCTGCTCGGCCGGGCGGACCACCAGGTGAAGATCCGCGGCCACCGGATCGAGCCCGGCGAGATCGAGGCGGTGCTGCTCGGCCGCCCGGAGGTGCGGGCCGCGGTGGTCCACCCGACCGCGCTGGGCACCGGGGAGGCCGAACTGGTCGCCTACCTGGAGCCGTTCCCCGGCGCCACGGTGCCGGACAGCGCCGAACTGCGCGACCTGGTGGGCCGGTCGGTGCCGGACTACATGATCCCGGCGGCCTTCGTCGTGCTGGACGCGCTGCCGCTCACCCCGAGCGGCAAGGTCGACCGGGGCAGGCTCCCCGCGCCCGCCCCGGCCGCCCGCACCGGCGCCCACCTGGCGCCGCGGACCGAGCGGGAACGGACCGTCGCCGACGCGTGGTGCGAGGTGCTCGGGGTCGAACGGGTCGGCGTGCACGAGAACTTCTTCGACCTCGGCGGCCACTCCCTGCTGGCCACCCGCATCGCGCTGCGGCTGCGCGACGCCACCGGACTGGACGTGCCGGTCCGGGCCCTGTTCGACCGCTCCACCGTCGCCGCGCTGGCCGCGGCGCTGCCCCACTACGCCGCGCGCCCGACCGACGAGACGCCCCGGCTGGTGGCCGGCCGCCGCTTCCGCCGGCCGGCCCCACCCGCCCGCGACTCCCACCCATCCCACCCCGAGACCAACGGAGACCGGCCGTGACCCGCACCATGCTCAAGTCCAAGATCCACCGCGCCACCGTGACCCAGGCGGACCTGCACTACGTGGGATCGCTGACGATCGACCAGGACCTGATGGACGCGGCCGACCTGCTCCCCGGCGAGCAGGTCCACATCGTCGACATCGACAACGGCGCCCGCCTGGAGACCTACGTGATCGCCGGCCCGCGCGGCAGCGGCATCATCGGCATCAACGGCGCGGCCGCCCGGCTGATCCACACCGGCGACCTGGTCATCATCATCAGCTACACCACCGTCAGCGACGTCGAGGCCAAGGCCCTGGTGCCCACGGTCCTGATGGTCGACGCCGACAACCGCCCGATCGCCCACACCACCGACCCGGCCGAGCCCGTCCCCGGCACCCGCACCAGCCGCGGCGACGCCGTCGACCCGCGCTGACCGACCCCGCCCGCCCCGAGAGCCCCCGGCCCCCGCCGGGGGCTCCACCCGTTCGCGGGCCGTCAGCCGTCAGCCGTCCGCCGTCCGCCGGCGGGCCGGTCACGTCGCCGGCCCCCGCCGTGCCGGTCACACCGACGGGCCGGTCCCGCCGGCGTTCCCGGCCGGGCCCGTGCTGTCCCGGACGACCAGCTCCGGGCGCAGCAGCTGGAGCGAGTTGGCCGGGCTGCCGGAGCGGGTGAGGGCGCGCAGCAGCAGCTCGACCGCCTCGCGGGCCATCTCCCGCTTGGGGATGGCCACGCTGGTGAGGGCCGGCCGGGCCGCGCCGACCTCCGGGTTGTCGTCGTGGCCGACGATCGACAGGTCGCGCGGGACGGAGCGGCCGGCGGCCCGGGCGGCCTCCAGGGCGCCGAGGGCGAGGACGTCGTGGGTGGCGAACAGCGCGGTGACCGCCGGGTCGGCCGTCAGCGCCGTCGTGGCCGCCGCGAAGCCGCCCGCCGGGGTGGGTTCGGGCGCGGTGTGCACGGCGCTGTCGGGGACGGTCAGGCCGTCGGCGGCGAAGGCGCGCCGGAAGCCCGCCACCCGGGGGGCGTGGTCGGGGCTGGCGAGCACGGCGACGTGCCGGTGGCCGAGTTCGCGCAGGTGGCGCCCGGCCAGGTAGCCCGCCCGCTCGTAGTCGATGGTGACCACCGGGAAGCGGTCCGGGGCGTCGGTCTCCCAGGCGCACAGGGCGACCGGGAAGGAGGCCTCGGCCAGCAGCGGCAGGTGGTCGATCAGGTCCCGGTCGCCGGCGATCAGCAGGGCGTCCACCGAACGGCTGGTCAGTCCCGCGAGGTGCCGCTTGGCGCGCTCGCCGTCCAGCCGGGTGGTGCAGAGCAGCAGGTGGTAGCCGTTCCGGTCGAGGACGTCCTCGACCTCCTCGACGATGGCGGGGTAGAAGGAGCCCGTCACGGTCGGGACGAACAGGCCCACCGTCCGGGTGGCGCCGGTGGCCAGTGAGCGGGCGACCAGGTTGGGGGTGTACCCCAGCTCCTCGATCGCGGCGCGCACCCTGGTGGCGGTCGCCGGGCTCACCGCCCCCCGCCCCCGGATGACGTTGGAGACGGTCTGCTTCGTGACCCCGGCGCGCTCGGCCACGTCCTGCATCGTCACCATGGGCTGGATCCTTCGATTTACCGGTCAAGTTGCTGTCGGTGCACCGTAAGGCACCGCTGAGGGGCCGTCAAGCTTGCTCCGAGCCCTTGTCCGGGCCGTGATGTGAGGGTTCGTCGCGACAGCGCCCGGCGGGCCGCGCGGAGCCGGAAGCCGATTCTGTGCGCACCCTTGATTTACCGGTCAACCCGACCGTATCGTCCCAGCCATCCACAGCGACGCCCCGTCCTCGGGCCCCGGCTGACGACCCGTCCGCACGGCATCTCGCGATCTCGCGCCTCCGAGAGGAACCACCATGGGGAGAACCACCATGTCCGCACGCCGGATCGCCGGCGCGGCCACCGCCCTCGCCCTCGCCCTCGGGGCGAGCGCCTGCGGCAGCGGCCCGGGGGCTGGCGCGAAGGCCGACGGCGGCTTCACCTACTGGTCGATGTGGCGCGCCGACGAGCCGCAGGCCAAGGTGCTGAAGGCCGCGATCGACGACTTCACCGCCGTCACCGGTGCCAAGGTCGACGTCACCTGGGCGGGCCGCGACATCGCCAAGAAGATCGGCCCGGCGATCGCCGCCAACCGGGCCCCGGACCTGTGGGACGAGTCCGACGACAAGGTCTACGGCACCACCGCCGCGGCCGGGCAGGCCCTGGACCTCTCGCCGGTGCTGCAGCTGCCGGTGCCGGGGGAGGACGTCCCGGTCTCCCGGGTCATCCCGGCCAAGTACTTCGCCATGCTGCCGAAGGACCCGTCCGGCGCCAACCACTACGTGATCCCGTACGAGGTGGTCACCAACGCGATGTTCTACAACGCGGCCGACCCGGCGGTCACCGCGGCGATGCCGGCCCCGCCCGCCGACTGGGCCGGCCTGCTCAAGGTCTGCGACGCCCTGAAGGCCGCCGGCAAGGCGTGCCTCGCCTCCGAGGGCGAGGACCCGTGGACCAACGGGCTGTTCCTCGACTACCTGCTCAACGGTGCCGGGGTGAACGTCGCCGAGCTCTCCGCCGACAGGTCCGGCGCGGCCTGGGACGCCCCGGCGGTCCTCACCGCCGCCGGGCAGGTGGAGCAGCTGGTCCGGGGCGGTCACCTGATCGCGGGCTACGACGCCACCAAGTTCCCGGCCCAGCAGACCAATTGGACGGCCGGCAAGGCCGCCTTCTACCTGGACGGCAACTACGTCACGGCCGAGATCGCCCAGCAGGTCCCGGCCGGCTGGAAGACCGCCTCGATCCTGCCGCCCACCGCCAAGGCCCCGGACGCCGGCCTGTTCGGCTTCGCGATCCCCAAGCGCGCCAGGAACGCGGCCGCGGCGCAGAAGTTCATCGCCTTCTTCCTGCAGAAGAAGCACCTGTCCGGGATCTCCACCACCGCGCTCAACCTCACCCCGCGCGACGACATCCCGGCCCCGGCCGAACTGGCCGACGTCCAGAAGGCGCTGGCCGCCCCGACCCTGCGCCTCAGCTTCGACGGCGCGAGCGGCGGCTGGCTGGCCAAGGTCCTGAACGAGAACTACCTGGACCTCTGGCACGGCAAGACCACGGCCGCGCAGTTCGTCGCGAAGTGCAAGGCCGACCAGGTCACCTACTGGCAGACCCAGGGCTGACGGTGGCGACCACGATCGACGGCCCGCCCCGCGCGGGCGCGGCCCCGCTCCGGCCCGGGCGCACCGCCCGCCCCGGCCCCGGTGCGCTGGAACGCGGGCGCCGCCGGATGTTCTGGCCGTTCACCGCGCCCGCGCTGGCCGTGTACGCGGTGCTGTTCGTCGCCCCGGTCGGCTACGCGCTGTGGACCAGCCTGCACCGCTGGGACGGCATGGGCGCGATGGACTGGCGCGGCCTCCAGAACTACAGCCTGCTGTTCCACGACCCGAGGTTCCGCACCTCCCTGGTCAACACCCTCGAACTGATGGTCATCGGCGGCACGGTCACCTTCGTGCTCAGTTTCGCGCTGACCCTGGTGCTGCGCGAGATGCGGGCCCGGCTCTTCGCCCGCTCGGTGCTGTTCTTCCCCTCGCTGGTCAACGGCATGGTCTTCGGCATCGCCGCCGGGTTCCTGTTCTCGCCCACCGGCCCGGTGAACCGGGCGCTGGAGCTCTTCGGGGTGACCACACCGCCCAGGTGGCTGTCGACCGACAACCTGCTCCCGATGGTCCTGGGCACCCTGGTCTGGACGGCGACCGGCTACTACACCTCGATCATCATGGCGGCCGTCGACCAGATCCCCGAGCACCTCTACGAGGCGGCCGAACTCGACGGCGCCGGCCCCTTCCAGCGCTTCCGGCACATCACCCTGCCGTGCGCCTGGGACGTCATCGCGGTCTGCGCGGTGCTGTGGACGGTCAGCTCGGTGAAGATCTTCGAGCTGATCCTGCTCTACGGCGGCAGCACCAACGCCTACCCGCCGGTGAGCAGTTGGAACACCGCCGTGTACGTGTACGCCGAGGCCTTCCCGCAGGGCACCGTCCCCCGGCTGGGCACGGCCACCGCCGCCGCGACGGTCAGCCTGGCCATGGTCACCCTGATCACCGTCGTGCTGCGCCGGCTGCTGCGCCGCGAGCCGATCGAGTACTGACCCCCCCGCGTCCCGCACCACCACCCGGAAAGGCCACCACCCGTGCCACGAAGCGGAAGCGGACGCGGCTCCTCGGGACTCGCGACCCGGATCGGCACGGCCGTCGTCTGGCTCGTCGTCGCCGCCGACCTGCTGCTGGTCCTGTGGATCCTCCTCACCTCGCTGCGCAGCGGCCCCGACATCCTGCGCCACGGCGTCGGCCTGCCCACCGACCCGAGGACCGAGAACTACACCACCGCGCTGGACGAGGGCGGCTTCGCGCGGGCGGCCCTCAACAGCGTGCTCACCGCCGGGCTCTCCTCCGTGGTCGCCGTCGCCCTGGCCGCGCCCTGCGCGTACGCCCTCGCCCGGCGCCGCTCGCGGACCTCCACGGTGCTGACGACGGCCTTCGCGATGGGCCTCGGCGTGCCCGGCCAGGTCCTGGTGGTGCCGCTGTTCGTCGGCCTGTCCCGGGCCGGCCTGACCGACAGCGACCTGGGCCTGGGGCTGGTCTACGTGGGCCTCGCCATGCCGTTCACGGTCTTCCTGCTGACCGGCTTCTTCAGCGGCGTCCCCGGCGCCCTGGAGGAGGCCGCCGTCCTGGACGGCGCCGGCCCGCTGCGCACCTTCGTCCAGGTGGTGCTCCCGGTCGCCCGGGGCGGACTGGTCACCGCCTTCCTGCTGCAGTTCGTCACCGCCTGGAACGAGACCCTGTTCGCCCTGGTCCTGACGAACAGCGAGGCGACCACCACCCTCCCGGTGGCGCTCTCCTCGTTCGTCGCGGCACAGCAGTTCAACGGCCTGGACTTCGGCACCATGTTCGCCGGAGTCTGCCTCATCCTCGCCCCGATGATCGCGCTCTTCTCCTGGATGGGCTCGCGGATCATCCAGGGCATGACAGTTGGGATCGGCAAGTGACCTCGACCCTGCGCACCGACCTGCTCCGCATCGACGGCACCCCCGACCCGGCCGGCGGCACCCTGCCGATCCTGCACGGCCTGCCCCGGCAGACCGGGGCCGGCGCCGGGGTCGACGAGGAGATGCGCCGCAACCTGGCCTACGGGGTGCCCGACACCCTGCTGCCGTACACCCGGCAGGGCGGGTACGACCGTGTCCGAGCCGAGCGCGAACTCCCCTGCGTGGTCCTGGAGAACGAGCAGCTCACCGCGACCTTCCTGCCCTCCCTCGGCGGGCGGCTGTGGTCCCTGGTCCACCGGCCGAGCGGGCGGGAGCTGCTGCACCGCAACCGGATCCTGCAGCCCGCCAACCTCGCCCTGCGGGACGCCTGGCTGGCCGGCGGGGTGGAGTGGAACCTCGGCGCCACCGGGCACTGGCCGCTGACCTGCGAGCCGCTGCACGCCGCCCGGGTGGCGGCGCCCGACGGCACCCCGGTGCTGCGGACGTACGCCTTCGAGCGGCTGCGCCGCCTGGTCCTGCGGATGGACGCCTGGCTGCCCGCCGGCTCCCCGGTGCTCTACGTCCACATCGCGGTGCACAACCCCTCGCCGGCCGAGACCCCGGTCTACTGGTGGTCCAACATCGCCGTGCCCGAGGACCGGGAGGTCCGCGTCCTCGGCCCGGCCGACCACGCCTTCCACTGCGACTACGTCAGCGACCTGCGCCGGGTGCCCTTCCCCGGGGTCGACGGCGCCGACCCCAGCTACCCCGGCCGGGCGCCGCGCGCCGCCGACTACTTCCTCGACCTCCCGACCGGCCGGCGCCCCTGGATCGCCGCCCTTGACGCGTCCGGCACCGGCCTCGTCCAGACCTCCACCGCGCGGCTGCGCGGCCGCAAACTGTTCTGCTGGGGCACCGGCCCCGGCGGCAGACACTGGCAGGAGTGGCTCTCCGGCCCCGGCGCGGCCTACCTGGAGATCCAGGCCGGCCTGGCCCGCACCCAGCTGGAACACCTGCCGATGCCCGCCGGAGCCACCTGGTCCTGGACCGAGGCGTACGGGCTGCTACGGGCCGATCCCCGTGCCGTGCACGGGAGGTGGGCGGACGCCCGGGCAGCCGCCGAGGAGGCGCTGGACCGGCTGCTCCCGCCGCGGGACCTGGCGCTCGCCGACGCCCGGGCCCGGGAGTTCGGCGCGCCCGAGGAGGTGCTGGCCGAGGGCGGCGGCTGGGCCGCGCTGGAGATCGAGGCCGGTGCCCTGCCCGCCACGCCCCTGCTGCCCTTCGGCCCGCCCGGTGCCGCGCAGGAGCCGTGGCGGGAGCTGCTGAAGACCGGCACGCTCCCGGTCTGCGACCCGCCCGCCGAGCCGGTCACCGGCGCGCACTGGCGGCTGCTGCTGGAGGGCAACGCCACCGAGTGGCACGCGCTGTACCAGCTCGGGCTGCTGCGCCTGGCGGCGGGGGAGCGGGAGGGCGCCCGCGAGGCCTTCCGGCGCTCCGTCGCCGCCCAGCCCTCGCCCTGGGCGCTGCGCGCGCTCGCCTTCCTCACGCCCGACCGGCAGGAGGCCGCCGAGCTGATGGGCGCCGCCCACCGACTCCGGCCGGGGCTCCGGGAGTTGACCATCGAGACGCTGGAGTCGCTGAAGCGCGCCGAGCGCCCCGCCGAGGCGCTGGCGCTGATCGCGGAACTCCCTGCGGCCGACCGGGCGCACGGGCGGATCAGACTCGCCGAGGCCGAGGCGGCGCACGCCTGCGGCGACGACGGGCTGGTCCGGCGCCTGCTGGCCGAGGGCCTCCGGGTCGACACCATGCGCGAGGGCGAGCTCTCCCTGGACACCCTCTGGCTCGCCGTCCACCCCGGCACCCCGGTGCCGCCGCAGTACGACTTCCGGATGACCGAGGGCTGAGCGCCGCCCCCACGACCGCTCTCCCGTTCCGCACCCCCCACCGCGGGGGCGCCGCGGTGCGCCCCCGCACGGAAGAGGAGTACCAGTGCCCACTCATCGAACACGGCTGGTCGGCGTCCTCGCCGCCACCGCACTGGCGGCGCTCGGCACCGCCGGCCCGACCGGCGGCCCGGCCTCCGCCGAGCCGGCCGGTGCCAAGCCCGCCGGCCCCACGTACACCGTGACGGTCGGCCGGACCGGATCGTACGGGTACCCCGACGACACCCCCGCGAGCGTCTACACCGACAAGGACGGCACCTTCTACTTCCAGCAGTCGCACGCGCTGTACGGGGCCAAGGACCCCCGGCAGTGGGACTTCTTCACCGGCCGGGACTTCGACGGCGCCACCAGGTCGGCCGCGATCAGCGACGCCGTCAACCCCGCCGACCCGACCGACCGCAACGACGACACCACCGCGCGCTGCAACAACGGCCCCACCGGCCGGGAGGCCAGCGACCCGCCACAGGGTTCGCGCTACGCCCAGCGGAACTACTGCGACCTGTCCGGGGTCTGGGTCGACCCGGACACCGGCGACTGGTACGGCCTGGTCCACAACGAGTTCACCCCGCAGCCCTTCGGCGACGGCCTGCACTACGACGCCATCGACTACGCCGTCTCCACCGACCAGGGCCGGACCTGGACCATCAGGGACCACGCGATCACCTCGCCGTACAGCACCACGCGCGGTGACACCGAGGCCTTCCCCGCCCGTACCTACTCCTACGGCGACGGCGACCAGCGGCTGTTCGTGGACACCGCCTCCGGCTACTTCTACGTCTTCTACGGCTCGCGGATCGTCGACAAGGGCGGGAGCTGGGGCGCCTTCCAGGAACACGTCGCGCGGGCCCCGATCGCGGCCAAGATGGCCCCCGGGAGCTGGCAGAAGTGGTACGACGGCACGTGGTCGCAGCCCGGCGCGGGAGGCCTGGAGAGCGACATGGTGCCCGCCGACTCCACCCGTCCGACCGGCTACCTGCCGCCCGAGGAGGAGTACGACCCGGCCAACCCGGGGACGGTCGGCGAGCAGATCGCCGCCGGCACGCTCGCCCCGAGCACCCCGCTGTTCGTGATGAACGTCGCCTACGACGCCTACCTGGGCCTCTACCTCGGCACGCCGCAGGCCGTCGACCAGAGCGGCAACGCCCCGCAGCAGATCTACGCCAGCACGGACCTGTCCACCCAGCGGTGGACCCTGCTCGGCGACACCGGCGGCTACCACACCGCGTCCTGGTACCGCTGGTTCCTGGACAGCGCGAGCCTGACCGGCTCCACGATCGTCGGCAGGACCTTCCGGGCGTACTGCGCCTTCTCCTGCTCCGCCTCGGACGGCGAGTACGCCGAGCTCACCGTCGGCTCCAGCCGGCCCGCCCCGGCGCCGTTCGACCTCACCCGGACGTACCGGATCGACAGCCGCGACGGCCGGGTGCTGGCCCAGCGCGGCGGCAGCCCGGCGACCACCTCGCTGGCCGGCGCCACCGGCTCCGCGCTGGAGTCCTGGTCCTTCGTGAGCGACGGCGACGGCTCCTACCGGATCGTCAACGCCGCGACCGGCGGCGCCCTCGGGGTGGACGCCTCGACCGACGCCGGCCGGGCCTGGGGCGCCGCACCGACCGTCGGCGGCGCGAGCGGCGTCGGGCAGCAGTGGTTCATCCAGCCGAGCGGCACCGAGTACCGCCTGGTCAACCGGTACAGCGGGCTGGTGCTCGGCCTCACCGCCCCCGGCACCCCGGCCGAGACCACGCCCGCCCGCTCCTGGACGGACACCACCGGCTCGCCGGTCGGCGGCGGGCGCACCGAGGCCCGGCAGAGCCTCACCCTGACGCCGACCGGCAAGGCGGCCGAGACGGTCGCGCTCACCTCCCCCGGCGACCAGTCCGGCACCGTCGGCCAGGCCGTCTCGCTGCAGCTGACCGCCACCGACAGCCTCGGCAAGCGGCTCACCTTCTCGGCGACCGGCCTCCCCGCCGGGCTCTCCGTCAGCGCCTCGGGCCTGGTCTCCGGCACCCCGACCGGCCCCGGCGTCGCGAAGGTCACCGTCACCGCCTCCTCCGGCAGTGCCCGCGCCTCGGCCGCCTTCACCTGGACGGTGACCCCGGCCCTCGGCGGCAGCCACCCGCTGACCACCGGGGGCAGGGCCCTCGACGACGCCGACGACAGCACCACCGCCGGCAACGGCCTGATCACCTGGACGTCCTCCGGCGCCGCCAACCAGCAGTGGCAGTTCCGCCGGCAGCCCGACGGCGCCTACGAGCTGGTCAACGGCCGCTCCGCGATGTGCGCCGACGTCACCGGCGGCTCCACCGCCCCCGGTGCCCGGATCATCCAGTGGCCGTGCACCGGCGGGAGCAACCAGCACTGGAACGTCCGGCTGACGGCCGACGGCTCGTACACCGTCACCTCGGTCCGCAGCGGACTGCTGCTCACCACCGCCTCGACCGCCGACGGCGCCCCGGTGACGCAGCAGCCGGACACCGGCACTCCGCTGCAGCGGTGGTCGATCGGCTGACCGGGGGCGCCCGACCCCGGCCCGACCCCGGCCCGGGCCCGCCCCGGTCGGGTCGGGAGCCGCCCGGTCAGGCCCCGGCCGGCACCACGACGAGCTCGCCGACGGCCTGGGCGAGGGTGCTGCGGGCCGCCGCCGGGAGGGCGTCGTCGGTGATGAAGCAGTCGACCTCCGACAGGGTGGCGAAGCTGCTCAGGCCGACGACGCCCCACTTGGTGTGGTCGGCGACCACGACGGTACGGCGGGCGGAGGCGATCAGGGCCCGGTTGGTCTGGGCCTCGGCCAGGTTGGGCGTGGTGAGTCCGGCCTGCTCGCTGACGCCGTGCACGCCGAGGACGAGCAGGTCCACGTGGAGGGTGCGGATCGTCTGGTCCGCGAGGGCCCCCACCAGGGCCGCGGAGCGGGTCGGGGCCCCGCCGGTCACCAGCAGCGAGGGGACGGACTCCTTCCCCTCGCTCTCGGCCGCCCACAGCAGGTCCGCGATCCGCAGCGAGTTGGTGACGACGGTCAGCCGGGGGATGCCCAGCAGCCGGGACGCGACCGCGTAGGTCGTGGTGCCGGCGGACAGGGCGACCACCGTGCCGGGTTCGACGAGTTCCGCGGCCGCGTCGGCGAGGGCGGCCTTGGTGCCCTCCTCCAGTTCGGACTTGGCGTCGAAGCCCGGCTCGAAGCTGCTGGCGGCACCGGTGGCGACCGCCCCGCCGTGGACCTTCTGGACGGTGCCCTGGCGGGCGAGCGCGTCCAGGTCCCGGCGGATCGTCATGTCGGAGACCCCGAACTGGGTGACCAGGTCGGCGACGCGCACGGCGCCGCTGCGACGGATCTCGTCCAGGATCAGCGTGCGGCGCTGGGCGGCGAACAGGGTCTGGTCAGCCACGGAGGTCCTTCCGGTGGGCCGGGTACGGTGGTCTCGTCGGCGACCGGGAGAGCGGCCGGGTCGGCCGGCGTCCATTATCACCGGCCTCCGGCGCCCCCCTTCATCGCCCTCTCCGGCCCCGGCCCACGGGGTCAGGCCGGCAGGCCGACCGCCCGCTCGCGGTTGCGGCGCTGCTGGATGACGACGGCGGCGACCAGCAGGGCGCCCTGGGCGACGTTCTGCCAGAAGGCGTTGATGCCCTGGACGGTGAGGCCGTTCTGCAGCGCGCCGAGCATGGCGACGGCGAGCAGGGTGCCGCCGATGCCGCCCTTGCCGCCCTTGAGCGCGCAGCCGCCGAGCGCCGCGGCCGTGATCGACTGCAGCTCCAGGCCCTCGCTTCCGGAGACCGGCTGGCCGCTGCCGGTGCGGGCGGTGAGCAGCACCCCGGCCAGCGCCGCGACGGTGCCGGAGAGGGCGTAGGCGGCGATCAGGTACTTGTTGAGGTCGATGCCGGCCAGCCGGGCGGCGGTGGGGTTGCCGCCGATCGCGTAGACGTTGCGGCCGATGTCGGTGTACGTGAGCAGGACGTGCACGGCGGCGGCGGTGAGGACCAGCAGCCAGACCATGGTGGGCAGGCCGGCGATCTTCCCGCGGCTGAGGAAGACGAACACCGGGTCGCCGAGCACGTAGCCCTGGGCGCGGCCGTCCGAGACGAGTTGGGCGACGCCCTTGTAGGCGGCCAGCCCGGCCAGGGTGGCGATGGTGGGGTTGACCCGGCCGTAGACGATGACGGCCCCGTTGAACAGGCCGATGCCGGCGCCGACGGCGAGCGCGGCGCCGATGCCGAGGTAGGGGCTGGCGCCGGTGGAGGTGAACACCATGGCGCTGGTGACGGAGGCGAGGCCGGCCTGGGAGCCGACCGAGATGTCCAGGCCGCCGCAGATGATCACGACGGTCTGGACGACCGCCAGCAGACCGGAGACGGTCGCGGCCTCGGCGATGACCTGGATGTTGTCCCAGCCGACGAAGTTGGGGTCGAGGGTGCCGAACAGGCCGACCACGACGGCGAGGGCGCCGATCAGGCTGACGTTCTGGCCGCCGACGGCGGCGAGCAGGGCGCGCGGGCCGCCGGACCGGCCGGGCACGGCCCCGGCCTCGGGCGCCGGGGTGGTCGGGGGAGTGGCGGTGGTCATGCGCCCACCTCGCCGCGCTCGGCGGGGGCACCGGCCCCCGCGCGCCGTTCGATGGTCCGCTCGCTGCGCTCGTTCACGGGGTCTCTCCGGTCTGGGCGGGGGAGGGGGCGGCGGGGGCGAGGTCGTCGGCCATGGCGAGGGCGAGGACGGCCTCCTCCGTCGCCTGCTCCCGGGTGAGTTCGCCGGTGGTGCGGCCGTTCTGCATCACCACGATCCGGTCCGCGAGGCCGAGGACCTCGGTCAGTTCGGAGGAGATGACCAGGACGGCGGTGCCCTCGCGGGCGAGGTCGGCGATGATCTGGTAGATCTCCGCCTTGGCGCCGATGTCCACGCCGCGGGTGGGCTCGTCGAGGATCAGCAGTCCGGGCTTGCGGGCGAGCCAGCGGGCGAGGACGACCTTCTGCTGGTTGCCGCCGGAGAGGGTGCGGACCTCCGCCTCGACGGAGGGGGCGCGCACCCGCAGCCGGTCGGCGTACTCCTGGGCGAGGGCCCTCTCCTGACGGCGCCTCACGAAGCGTCGGCGGCTGAGCCGGCGCAGGCTGACCAGCGAGGTGTTGTCGCGGATCGTGCGCTGCAGGAAGAGCGCCTGGGCCTTGCGCTCCTCGGGGGCCAGGCCGATCCCGGCGGCGATCGCGTCGCCCGGGTTCCGCAGCCGCAGCACCTCGCCGTCGAGGGCCACCGTGCCGGAGCGGATCGGGGCGTCACCGGCCAGCGCGAGGGCGAGTTCGGAGCGTCCGGCGCCGATCAGTCCGGCCAGCGCGACGACCTCCCCGGCCCGGACGCTCAGGCTGACCCCGTGCACGTCGTCGGTGCGGAGGTCCCGGACGTCCAGGACGACGCGCTCGGTGGCGACCTGCCGCCGGACGAACAGCGAGGAGAGGTCCCGGCCGACCATCAGCCGGACGAGCTCGTTCTCGTCCGTGGCGGAGGCCTCGACCACGCCGGCGACCCTGCCGTCGCGCAGCACCGCGATCCGGTCGGCGAGCCGGAAGATCTCCTTCATCCGGTGCGAGACGTAGACGACGGCGATGCCCTGGTCGCGCAGCCGTCCGATGAGGGCGAACAGGGCCTCGACCTCGTGCTCGGAGAGCGAGGAGGTGGGTTCGTCGAAGGCGATCGCCCGCGGGGCGACGGCGCCGGTCAGGGCCCGCATGATCTCGACCAACTGGCGCTGTGCCGCAGTGAGTTCGGAGCCGAGCAGATCGGGGTCGAGGACCGTGTCGAAGCCCAGCCGGGCCAGGTCCGCGGTGATCCGGCGGCGCAGTTCGGCGCGGTCCAGCCGGCGCAGCCGGGTGCGGGGCAGCGCGCCGGCGTAGACGTTCTCGGCGACCGGGACGTGCGGGATGATCTCGGGCTCCTGCGGGATGATCCGGATCCCGGCCCGGTGGGCGTCCTGCGGGGAGTGCAGGTCGACGGGCCGGCCGTCCAGCAGCACGCGGCCCCCGGTGGGGAGGTGGTCGCCGGTGAGGATGCGCAGCAGGGTGGACTTCCCGGCGCCGTTCTCGCCCATCAGCGCGGTGACCCGGCCGGGCGGGAAGGCGAGGGTGACGTCCTCCAGCGCCCGGACGGGGCCGAAGCGCTTGGACACGCCCTCGGCGCTCAGGCCGGGGGAGCCGCCCGGGGGCGGGACGGGGGCGGGTGGGGGTGGGGGTGTGGTCATCGGGGCCTCGCTGGCGGTGCGGTGCGTACGGGCGGGGGTGCGGTGCGTACGGTCTCCCGGAGGCGGCGCGGCGGGTCGGTGCCGGCCCGCCGCCGCGGCGGCCCGGCCCGGGGTCAGCTGCAGGACACGCCGGCGGACTGCCAGGTGGTGGCGTCGACCATGGTGGTCGGGGCGAAGGCCTCCTTCGGGAAGTCCTTGCCGTTCTTGAGCTTGTCGTACATGGTCTGCACCGAGAGGGCGCCGACGTCCTTGCCGTTGATGAACAGGGCGGCCTTCATGCCCGAGGGCTTGCCGGAGGCCCAGTCCTTGCACGCCAGGTAGGCGCCCAGGCCGACGCCGTCGATGTCGTTCGGGCCGACCCCGGCGTTCTGCAGGGCGGTCACGGCGCCCTGGACGTTCTCGTCGTTGCAGCCCCAGACCACCCAGTGCTTGACGCCGGGGTTGGCGGTGATGGTGGCGGCGACCTTGTCCTGCGCGCCGGTCGGGGTGTTGTCGGTCGCGACGTCGATCAGCTGCACACCCGGCACGGCCTGGTCGAAGGCGGCCTTGGCGGCCTTCACGCGGTCGCCGCAGACGGTGACGTCCTGCTTCCAGGCGGAGAGGATCCGGGTGTCGGCCGCGTTCCAGCCGGCCTTGGTGAACTCCGCCGCGGCGCGCTTGCCGACCTCGCCGCCCATCTGGGCGCCGCTGAACCCGATCCGGGGTACCAGGTCGGTGGCCGCGCACTGGGCTGGGGCCGGGCCGCTCGCGCAGACCTGGTCGTCGGAGGTGAGCAGCGCGGCCTTGGCGTCCCGGGCGGTCTGCACCACCTGCGGGCCGACGGCCGGGTCCGGCACCACGATGATCAGGCCGTTGCTCTTCCGGGCGATCGCGGCCTGCACCTCGCTGACCGTCTTGTTGGCGTCGTTGCCGAGGTTCACCACCTTCAGGTCGGCGCCCAGTTCGGCGGCCTTGGCCTTCGCGCCCGCGGCCTCGTCGACGAAGTACTGCTGGTCGCCCTGCTTCTGCAGGTAGGTGATCGAGACCTTGCCGGACACCGGGGCGACGGGCGCGTCCGCGCTGGTGGAGGAGGTCTGCCCGGTGGAGCAGGCGGTCAGGCCGAGGGAGGCGACCAGGGACAGCGCGGCGAGCGAGGCCGGGCGGCCACGGAGGGAGGAGTGCATGGTGGGGCTCCTGGGGGTGTGGGACTGATCGGCTGCCGGTCACAGAACCGATCAGGAACCATCGCAATCGAACGCGGTGCCTGCACAGGAAACGCCCGGCTCCGGATCCGCGTCAACCCGGCGGGCTGATCGGATCTCGTTGAGACCGTCTTGTGATTTCTCGTCAAGATCATTGGTTTCCAGGAGAGTTGGCAGGTCAGGTGGAGGCGGCCGGCCGGCCCCTCATGCCCGCCTGCTTCCGTGGTGGCTGATTCTGTCACTGGTCATGCCAAGTTGTTGATTACTGTTGGAAGTCGGGACTACGCTCGCCCCCTCCCCACCCCCACCCCGGAGACGCCCATGGGCCGCACACGCCTGTCCTCGACCTGGCGCGCCGTACTGAGCGCGGCGCTCGTCCTCACCGGTGCGCTGAGCACGCTGGCCGCGCCACCTCCCGCGCGGGCCGCCACCCCGACCCCCACCGCCATCACCGTCGACGGCACCAAGCCGGGCCTGACCTTCGACGGGGTCGGCGCGATCTCCGGCGGCGGCGGCAACTCCCGTCTGCTGGTGGACTACCCGGAGCCCCAGCGCAGCCAGCTGCTGGACTACCTGTTCAAGCCCGGCTACGGCGCCGCGCTGCAGGTGCTGAAGCTGGAGATCGGCGGCGACACCAACTCCACCGACGGCGCCGAGCCCAGCATCGAGCACACCCGGGGCGCCGTCGACTGCGACCAGGGCTACGAGTGGTGGCTGGCCGAGCAGGCCGAGGCCCGCAACCCCGACATCAGGTTCTACGGCCTGTCCTGGGGTGCCCCCGGCTGGATCGGGGGCACCGGTGGCGGCAAGGGCACCTTCTGGTCCCAGGACTCCGTCGACTACCTGATGGACTGGATGGGCTGTGCCGCCCGCCACCGGCTGAACGTCTCCTACCTCGGCGGCTGGAACGAGCGCGGCTACGACAAGTCCTGGTACGAGAAGCTCAGGAGCACGCTCACCGCGCGCGGTTACGGTGCCACCAAGGTCGTCGCCGCGGACGACGGCTGGGGCGTGGCCGACGCGATGGCCGCCGACCCGGCGTTCAAGGACGCCGTGGACATCGTCGGGGTGCACTATCCCTGCGGGTACATGAGTGCCTTCACCAGCTGTCCGAGCACGCCGACCGCCCAGGCGCTCGGCAAGCCGCTGTGGGCGAGCGAGAACGGCTCCGAGGACGCCGACGGCGGCGCGCCGGCGGTGGCGCGCGGGATCAACCGGGGCTACCTGGACGGGAGGATGACCTCCTTCCTGAACTGGCCGGTCATCGCCGCGCTCTACCCCGACCTGTTCTTCTCCACCGACGGCATGTCGATCGCCGACCAGCCCTGGTCCGGCCACTACGCCATCGGGAAGACGACCTGGGTCACCGCGCACACCACCCAGTTCGCCAAGCCGGGCTGGCGCTACATCGACTCCGCGAGCGGCTACCTCGGCGGAGCACGCGGCAACGGCAGCTACGTCACGCTGAGGAGCGCCGACAGGGGCGACTACAGCACCGTCATCGAGACGATGGACGCCACGGCCGCCCAGACCGCGAGCTTCACCGTCACCGGCGGCCTGTCCACCGGCCCGGTCCACGTCTGGTCCACCGACCTCGGCTCCACGGACCCCGCCGACTGGTTCGTCCACCAGCAGGACGTCACCCCGTCCCGGGGCGCGTACACCCTCACCCTGCAGCCCGGCCGGGTCTACACCGTGACCACCACCACCGGCCAGGGCAAGGGCACCGCCACCCCGCCGCCCGCCGCGCCGATGCCACTGCCGTACGCGGACGGCTTCGAGACGCCCGCGACGACCACCTCGCCGCGGTACTTCGCGGACATGAACGGCGCCTTCCAGACCGTCGCCTGCGGCGGCGGCCGGTCCGGCACCTGCCTGCGCCAGATGGCCCCGACCTCGCCGATCCGCTGGACCGACGAGCCGTACAACGCCCCGTACACGATGGCGGGCGACGGCAGCTGGTCCAACTACACCGTCACCGCCGACACCCTGTTCGAGCAGCCGGGCACCGTCGAACTCCTCGGCCGGGTCAACCAGCAGGGCCGCAACGACAACGGCCTGAACGCCTACCACCTGCGGGTGGGCGACACCGGCGCCTGGTCCATCGACAAGAGCGACACCAGCTGGCACTTCACCACCCTGGCGAGCGGCACCACCGCCGCCCTCGGCACCGGCCGCTGGCACACCGTGGCGTTCACGCTGGAGGGCGCGACCCTCACCGCGCGCGTCGACGGCACCACC
Source organism: Kitasatospora sp. NPDC093550 (assembly GCF_044764985.1). Classification (NCBI taxonomy): domain Bacteria; kingdom Bacillati; phylum Actinomycetota; class Actinomycetes; order Kitasatosporales; family Streptomycetaceae; genus Kitasatospora; species Kitasatospora sp. NPDC093550. The sequence continues at coordinate 312,419 of NZ_JBIWJF010000005.1, read as the reverse complement.
GTGGGCAGCGCCACCGACGCGAGCTTCACCAACGGCCGGGCCGGTCTCGGCGTGACCGGCTACCAGACCGAGCAGTTCGACGACTTCGCGCTCACCCCCGGCACCCCGACCACCCACACCGGCCCGGTCGCCTCCGCGCTTCCCGGCACCTGCGCCCGTCCGGCCGCCGGCACCAGCGGCGCCGCCGTCCAGCTCTGGGCCTGCGACGGCGGCACCGAGCAGGTGTGGACCCGCACCAACGGCACCCTGACCCACAACGGCAGGTGTCTCGACGTCACCGGCCAGGGGACCGTCAACGGCACCCGGGTCGAACTGTGGGACTGCAACGGCGGGGCCAACCAGCAGTGGACGCCCCAGCCGGACGGCACCCTGAAGAGCGCCCAGTCCGGCCGCTGCCTGGACGACCCCGCCGGGGCCACCGCCAACGGCACCCCGCTGGAGATCTGGGACTGCAACGGCGGCGCCAACCAGCGCTGGACCCTGCCGTAGCCCCTGCTCGTCCGACCGGCCCGGCCCGCGGGAACCCTCCGGGCCGGGCTCGTTCGTCGGGAGGCTTGTTCTTGAATGGTTGTTCAGCTATGTTCTCCGCATGCCCAGGCCCCGCGAATTCGACCCCGACGCCGTCCTCCACCAGGCGATGCTCCGGTTCTGGGAGCGCGGCTACCGGGCCACCTCCATCGAGGACCTGGTGAAGGCCACCGGCGTCAAGCCCGGCAGCATCTACAGCGTGTTCCCCGGCGGAAAGCACGCGCTCTTCGTGAAGTCGCTGGAGCGCTACTCGACGCTGGTGGTGCCCCGGAAGCTCGGGGAGCTGGAGGCGCCGGGCGCGTCGGTGGCGGAGGTCCGCGGCTACTTCGACGGGCTGGTGCGCGACCTGCTCAGCCCGGAGGGGCGCCAGGGCTGCCTGCTGGTGAACACGGCGATCGAGAACGCCGCCGAGGACGACGCGGCGGCGGCCGTGGTGCGCGGCCACCTGGCGCGCCTGGAGCGGTGCATGACCCACGCCCTGGAGAACGCCGTCCGGCGGGGCGAGGTGCGGGGCTCGCTCGATCCGGGCGGCACCGCCAAGCTGCTGGTCGCGACCTGCCAGGGGCTGATGGTCGTCGGCAAGGCCAATCCCGACGAGGCGGTCCTGCGGGCGATCGTCGACAACGCCTTTTCCACGCTCTCCTGACGGCACGGCACTCGGGCCACCGCACGCGGTGGCCCTTTCGTCGGCCCGATAGTTGAATGACTACTCAAGAATGAGGTTCGTCCATGAAGGCCATGGTCATATCCACCCACGGCGGCCCCGAGGTCCTCACGGCCGCGGAGCTGCCCGACCCGGTGGCCGCTCCCGGCGAGGTCCTGATCAGGGTCAAGGCCTTCGGCCTCAACCACGCCGAGGCGTACATGCGAAGCGGCGCCTGGGGCCAGGTGGCCGCCGTCCCCGGGATCGAGTGCGCCGGCCTGGTGGAGGCCGACCCCTCGGGTGAACTCCCGGTCGGCACCCGGGTGGTGGCGATCCTCGGCGGCATGGGCCGGACCCGCAACGGCAGCTACGCGGAGCTGGTGACCGTCCCCGCGAGCAACGTGGTGGCCGTGAACTCGGCGCTGCCCTGGGCCGAGCTGGCCGCGGTGCCCGAGGTCTACGCCACGGCGTACAGCGCCCTGTCCGGCAACCTCGCCCTCGGCGCCCGGGAGACGCTGCTGGTCCGGGGCGCGACCTCCTCCCTCGGGCAGGCCGCCGTCAACCTGGCCGTCCAGCACGGCGCCACGGTGCTCGCGACCACCCGCAACCCGGCGCACGCGCCGCTGCTGGAGGAGCTCGGGGCCCGCGACGTGCTCATCGACGACGGGAAGTTGGCCGCGCAGGTCGAACGCCGGGGCCTCGCCGTCGACGCGCTGCTCGACATCGTCGGCAACACCGTGCTGCGCGACTCGCTGCGCACGGTCGGGCCGCGCGGGCGGGTCTGCCAGGTCGGCTTCCTCGGCGGATTCGCACCCGTCCCGGACTTCGACCCGATCGCCGACCTGCCCAGCGGCGTCCGGCTCAGCTTCTTCGGCAGCGCCTTCGTCCTGGGCACCCCCGCCTTCCCGCTCGCGGACGTCCCGCTGGACGAGATCTACGCCCAGGTCGAGGCGGGCGCCCTGCGGGCCCGCCCCGCCCGGGTCTTCCGCTTCGACGAGGTCGTCGAGGCCCACCGGGTGATGGAGGCCGGCCGGGCCCTGGGCAAGATGGTGGTCGTCCTCGACTGACCCGGCCTCAGGGCCGTTCGTCCCGGGGCGCCCGGCGCCCGGCGGCCCGGTCCCGGTGCTTGACGGCCCGCACCCGGTGCTTGACGGCCCGGTTCCGGTGCCGGGCGGTCCCGTCCCGGTCCCGCCACCGCCCGAGCAGCGCGATCGCCGGCGCGAGGAGGGCGGTGGCGGCCAGCACCAGCAGCAGGTTGCGCAGGTAGGGCAGCGGCAGCACGGACGGATTGCCGTGGTCGTCGTCCGCCCGCAGGACGGCGGGCAGCCCGACGGCGGTGACGGCCGCCGCGACGACCAGCCAGCCGCGCAGCACCGGCCCGCGGACCAGGAACGCGCCCAGCGCGCACACCAGGGGCACCCACAGCCCGTCGTGGATCACCAGCCCCCCGACCGCCCAGACCAGGACGTCCAGCGGGTCGGTGATGTACGGGTCGCCGAGCAGCCCGTACAGGCCGTAGCCGATCACGGCGAGCCCGGCGGCCAGCAGGACGGCGCGCAGCGCGGTGGTCATACGATCACCTCGATCCGGGCGACCCATTTCGTCTGCAGGACGCCGGGCCGGTTCGGCGCGATGACCCGCGCGGGGAACCCGTGGTCCGCCGCCAGCACCTCGCCGTTGACCCGCAGGGCGAGCAGGCTGAGCGGATCGTCCACGTACGGCGCGGGCATCTCCATCACCCGGTACGGCCCCCCGGCCTCCAGCGAGGTGACCCGCACCGCCGAGCCGGGCGGCGCCCCGGCCCGCCGCACCAGCTCGGCCATCCGGACCCCGGTCCACCGGGCCGAGGCGCTCCAGCCCTCCACACAGGAGATCGGCAACTCGACCGATTGCTGAGGGAGTTCGCCGAGCTCGGCGAGGGTGAGCTGGTACGGCCGCGGCCCGTCCACCCGGAGCCGCCAGTCCGCCGGCACCGTCACCGTGCCGGCCTGCGCGGCGGTGCGGTTGACCGGCAGGCCCTGCGGGCCGATGTCGGGGCGGCGCGGGGCCAGCAGGTCCAGCGCGCGCAGCCACGGCACGCTCTGCCCGGCGGTGACCAGGGTGACGGCACCGACGGCGGCGGTGGTCGCCGCGAGGAACGCGCGGCGCTGCGCCAGGGCCGGCGCGGCCCGGCGCCACCAGTGCGCGGCGATCAGCGGCGCCTTGACGGACAGGTGGACCAGCAGACCGCCGGTCGCCAGCCAGCCGAGCCAGAAGTGGGTCTGCCGGAACGGGAACGGCCAGGGGTACCACTGCAGGGTGTTCAGCAGGCCGGTGAACACCTCCAGCAGCACGGCCGCCACCAGCAGGGCGATGCCCAGCCGCTCCAGGGCGTGCAGCACGCTGCGCGCCGGCGGCCACTCGAACAGCCGCGGGTAGACCGCCCAGAGCTTCGCACCGGCCAGCGGGATCGCGGCCAGCCCGCTGACCACGTGCAGGCCCTGGGTGACCCGGTAGCCGTTCACCGGCCGTGCGGGCAGGTGCGGGGCGAGCCAGCCGGGCGGGTCCTGGAGCAGATGGCTGGTCAGGCCGGTCAGGAAGCAGACCAGGAGCGCCGCGCCCAGCCAGCGGCCGACGACCACCACGGTCCGGGTTTCGTGCAGCGGCGAGCCGAACGCCCCCGCGCGGAACGGCCCGCGCCGCAGGAACGCCGGAGGAGCCGGCAGCGACGGGTCGTAGCGGCGGCGGGCGCGGGGGGTGCCGGGGGTGCCGGGGGTGCCGGGGGTGCCAGAGGGGCTGGGGGTGCCGGAGTCGGCGGGTTCGGTGTCCACCCGTCCATCGAAGCGCCCCGGCCCCTCCCACGGTGGCTCCGACGTGCTTACCGAATTCGAACGGCGGCCTCGCCACCGGGGGCGGGCGGGCGCCCCGGTGGGAGGGTGGGCGGCGTGAACTCCCGTACCGTCCTGCCCCGTCCTGCCCTGCCCCGTCCTGCCCTGTCCCGGACCGTCCTGTCCCGGACCGTCCTGTCCCGGACCGTCCTGCCCTGCCTCCTCGCCCTCGCCGCGCTGGTCACCGCCCTGGTGCTGACCGTCACCGGGAACGGCGCCCTCCCGCTCCCCGGCTGGTACCTGCTCGACCTCGCCCTGTTCGCCGCCGCGGTGCTGCTGCTGCGCCGGGTGCCCGGCGCGCAGGTGGTGCCGCTGGTCCTGGCCGGTGGCGTCGCGGTGGCCGCCGTGGGCCTGCTGGCGCCGCCGCGCACCAGCGACGACGCCTACCGCTACGTCTGGGACGGCCGGGTCCAGGCGGCCGGGATCTCGCCGTACGCCCGCACCCCGGAGGATCCGGCGCTGGCGCGGCTGCGCGACCCGGGCCTCTTCCCGGTGGGCGACGGCTGCACGGGCTGGGACGAGCACCGCACCGCGGCCGGCGACTGCACCCGGATCAACCGGCCGGCCGTGCACACCATCTACCCGCCGGTGGCGCAGGCCTGGTTCCTCGCGGTGCACCCGTTCGGCGGAGGGGTGCGCGGGGTGCAGGCCGGCGGGGCGGTGCTCGCGGTGGCGACCACCGGGCTGCTGCTGGGGGTGGGGCGGCAGAAGTGGCGGGCCGCGCTGTGGGGGTGGTTCCCCGGCGTGACGGTGTGGGCGGTGAACGACGCGCACGTGGACACGCTCGGCGCGCTGCTCACGGTCGCCGGGCTCGGCTGCGCGGTGCGGGGGCGGGCCGTGCGCGGGGGGCTGCTGCTGGGCGGCGCGATCGCGGCCAAGCTGCTGCCGGCCCTCGCCCTGCCGGGCGCCCTGTCCGGCCTGGCGGCCCGGCGCCCGACCCGGCAGGACGTCCTGCTCCTCGGCTGCGCGCTCGGCGCCTTCGCGCTGTCCTACCTCCCGTACGTGGCGGCCTCCGGCACCTCCGTCCTCGGCTACCTGCCGGGCTACCTGCGGGAGGAGGGCTACGAGCAGGGGCACATCGACCGGTTCGGACTGCTGCGGCTGGTGCTGCCGGACCGCCTCCTGCCGTGGGCGGCGGCCCTGGTCCTGGCGGCCGTGGTGGTCCGGGTCCTGTACCGGGGGGACCGCCACCGGCCGTGGGCCGGCGCGCTGCTGGTGACGGGCACGGCGCTGCTGCTCGTGGCGCCCTCCTACCCCTGGTACGGGCTGTTGGTGGTCGCGCTGGTCGCACTCGACGGCCGCTGGGAGTGGCTGGCCGTCCCCGCCGCCGCGCAGGCGCTCTACCTGACGGGGGGCCAGCCGGCCCAGCAGGTCTCGTACGGCGCGGCGCTGGGCGTCGTCCTGCTGGTCCCTCCGCTGCGGCGGCGCCGGGCGGGGCGGACGGCGCCGGCGGCGGCCGCCGCGCAGTGACGCAGGCCTCCCTCTCAGGGGACGGTCCGCCGCCGCAGCGGCGGACGCCCGGTCAGCGGAGGTGCGCCGCCTTCCGGAACGCGAGGAAGTGGCGGCCGTGCGAGGACCAGCGCTCGGTCTCGACGAGCCCGGCCCGGCCGGCGCGACGGGCGGTGGCCGGCGCACCGCAGCGGGCCCAGGCGAACGGCGGTCCGACCCGCCCGTCGGCCCCCTCGACCCGGACGGTGATCCGCTCGTCGATCCCGCCCGGCTCCACCTCGACCAGCAACACGCCACCCGGGGCGAGCAGCTCGGCGCTCCGGGCGAGCAGCAGCCCCGGGTCACCGCCGATGCCGAGGTTCCCGTCGGCCAGCAGCGCACCGCCCCACCGCCCCTCCGCGGGAAGCCGGTCGAACACCGACCGCCGCAGGGCCGGGCCGCCGAGGCTCCTGGTCCTGGCCACCGCCGCCCCGGTGACGTCGACGCCCAGCGCCGGCACGCCCAGGCCCAGCAGGGCCGCGACGAGCCGGCCGGGGCCGCAGCCGAGGTCCACCACCGGCGCGGCCAGCCGGGAGCACCGCTGCAGCAGCCCGTGATCGGCCCCGGCGGCGGGCGCGCACCAGCGTTCGACGTCGAGCGGGATCCGCCGGCCGTCCTCGCCCCGCAGCCACAGCGGGCCCCGGCCGGCCCGGACGGCCTCCGCGAAGGGGTCGTCCACCCACGCCTCGGCGGCGACGGTCATCCCGCCACCTCCCGGGCGGCCTCGACCGACCGGAGGCACGCCGCGAACCTGCTGCCCGGAGCCTCGGCGGCGACGTGGCGCGCGTCCCCGATGGTGTCCACGTCGACCACCACCGGGAGGTGAGTGATCGTCAGACCCTCTGCCCGCAGCCGGTCGAGCAGGGCCTGTCCGGTGCCCGAGGTGGACATCGGCAGGCCCATCAGCAGTCGCCGGGCCAGCCGCTCGGTCGGCCTGGCCAGCCCGAGGGCCCAGAACCCGCCGTCGCCGGCCGGGCCGTACCAGGCGTCGACACCCGTACGCCGGGCGGGCGACAGGGCCTCGGCGAGCAGCGCGGCGTCCACCTGCGGGGTGTCCATGCCGACCAGCAGGGCCGGCGCCTGCGGGGCGGTCCGGGCGGCGAGCTCGAACGCGGCCGCGAGCCGCGCGTCCAGCCCGCCGCCCGACTGCGGCACCACCTGCCAGCCGGGCGGCAGCCAGGGGCCGGCCTCGCCCTCCAGCACGAGCAGCCGGCGGCCGGCCGGCATCCGGGTGAGGGTGGCGAGGGTGTCGGCGAGGGCGGCCTCGGCCAGCGCCGCCGCCTGCTCGGGCGTGCAGGGCGGGGTGAGACGGGTCTTGACCCGCCCCGGGACCGGCGCCTTGGCGATCACCAGCAGGGTCGGCGGCGGTGCGGCCAGCACGGCCCGCATGTCCCGCACGGCCTGCCGGGTGCCGCGCACCGTACCGGTCACCTTGGAGCGGCCGGTCCGCGGCAGGTAGTCGACGGGCGCCTCGGCGATCCGCATCCCGGCCGCCGACGCGGCGAGCACCATCTCCAGGGGGTAGCCGGAGCGGCGGTCGCCCAGGCCCAGCGCCAGCAGCCGGTCGCGGCGGGCGGCCCGCATCGGTCCGAGGTCGTGCAGCGGTGCCCCCGTCCGCGCCCGCAGCCGACGGGCCAGGGCCGCGTTGGCCAGCCGGGCGTGCAGCGGCCACGCCCCGGCGGTCGCGGGGCGGCGCCGCCCGAGCACCAGGTCCGCGGCGCCGGCCAGGACGGGCGCGGTGACCCGCGGCAGCTGGGCGGGGTCCAGCGAGCCGTCGCAGTCCATGAAGCAGACCAGCTCGGCGGTCGCGGCGCGCAGCCCGGCGTGGCAGGCGGCGCCGAAGCCGCGCCGCGGCTCCTCGACGACCGTCGCGCCCAGCGAGCGCGCGAGCGCGGCCGAGCCGTCCCGGGACCCGTTGTCCACGACGATCGCGCGCCAGCCCGGGGGCACCCGCCCCAGCACCCAGGGCAGGGCCTCGGCCTCGTCGAGGCACGGCAGGATCACGTCGGCACACGGCTCGGCACACGGCAAGGGGGGAGTCGGAGAGATCACGTCGGCCACGCTAAGCGCGGGCGGGCCCGTGGCGGCCGAACCGCGCCCTTACGAAAGTCCTACGTCGGCCCACCGGCCGACGGGCACCGGACGTCGCCCCGGCCGGTGGCGCCGCCACCTTACGGAACGCGAACGTCGACCCCGGCGGCGCTCCCCGACCCACCCGCAGCTCGTATCCTCGGCGGGTGAACGACAGCCCAGCCCCCGCCGCACCGCCGGACCCGGCCCGCATCCTGGTCATCGACGACGACCTCACCGTGGGCGAGGTCGTGGCCGGCTACCTCACCCGGGCCGGCCACCGGGTCGACCGGGCCACCGACGGCCACCAGGGCCTGGAGCTGGCCCGCGCCCACCGGCCCGACCTCCTGGTCCTGGACCTCATGCTCCCCGGCATCGACGGTCTGGAGATCCTGCGCACCCTGCGCGCCTCCGCGGAGGGCGCCGACCTCCCGGTGGTCCTGCTCACCGCCAAGGGCGACGAGGCCGACCGCATCCTCGGCCTGGAACTGGGCGCGGACGACTACGTCACCAAGCCGTTCAGCCCGCGGGAACTCGTCCTGCGCGTCCAGTCCGTGCTGCGCCGCGCCCGCGCCGCCGCCCCCGCCGCGCCGTCCCGGGGGCCGCTGGCGTCCGGGGACATCACCCTGGACCCGCAGGCCCGCCGCGCCCGCCGCGGCGGGCGTGAACTCACGCTCACGCTCCGGGAGTTCGACCTGCTCGCGTTCCTGCTCCGGCACCCCGGCACGGTCTTCGCCCGGCAGGAGCTGATGCAGCGGGTCTGGGGCTGGGACTTCGGCGACCTCTCCACCGTGACCGTCCACGTCCGCCGGCTGCGCGAGAAGATCGAGGACGACCCCGCCGCGCCGACCCTGATCAGCACGGTGTGGGGCGTCGGCTACCGCTACGACCCCGCGACGGGCGCGACCGGCGCCGCGGACGCCCCTGACACTCCTGACGCTCCTGACGCGACGGACATGACGCGGGTGAAGGACGGCCCGGCGTGAACGACCTGCTGCTGATCGCCCTGTTCGCGGGGCTCGGCGCCGCCGGCGCCGGTCTGCTCGGATGGGTGGGCGTACGGCTGCTGCGCCGCCGCTCGCTGGCGCTGTCGCTCTTCTGCGTCGCCGTCGTCACCGTCCTCGCCGTCACCTCCGGGACCTTCGCCGTCGCCCAGGCGATGTTCCTCTCCCGGCACGACTTCGGCGTGGTGATAGCCGTCCTCGGCATGGCGTCCGTGGTGTCGCTGCTCACGGCCGCCCTGCTCGGACGCCAGGTCGTGGCCGGCAGCCGGGCCCTGACCGCGGCCGCCCGTACCGTCGGGAGCGACGCCGGATTCACCGCGCCCGAGCACCCCCTCGGGCTCGAACTGGCCCAGCTCAGCGCGGAGCTCGCCGCCACCAGTGCCCGGCTCGCCGAGTCGCGCACCCGGGAGCAGGCGCTGGACGCCTCGCGGCGCGAGCTGATCGCCTGGATCTCCCACGACCTGCGCACCCCGCTCGCCGGGCTGCGGGCCATGGCCGAGGCCCTGGAGGACGGCGTGGTCGAGGAGCCGGAGCAGTACCTCAGGCGGATCCGCACCGAGGTGGAGCGGCTCACCGGGATGGTCGACGACCTCTTCGAACTCTCCCGCATCCAGGCCGGCGCGCTGACCCTCTCGGTGTCCCGGGTGTCCGTCTACGACCTGGTCGACGACGCCCTGGCCGGCGCCCACCCGCTGGCCCGCCAGCGCGGCGTGCGGCTGGAGGGCCGTCAGGTCGCGGCCGAGCCGGTCGAGGTGGACAGCCGCGAGATCACCCGGGTGCTCGGCAACCTCCTGGTCAACGCGATCCGCTCGACGCCCGAGGACGGCGTCGTCGCGGTCTCGGCCCGCCGGGAGATGGACGAGGTGCTCCTCTCGGTCACCGACGGCTGCGGAGGGATCCCCGAACAGGACCTCTCCCGGGTGTTCGAGACAGGCTGGCGCGGCAGCACCGCCCGCACCCCGAGGTCCGACCCGGGTGAGGGCGGGAACAGCGGAGCCGGGCTCGGGCTGGCCATCGTCCGCGGCATCGTCGAGGCCCACGCGGGCCGCGCCGAGGTGCGCAACGTCACCGGAGGCTGCTGCTTCGAGATCGCGCTGCCGGTGGCGAGCGGGTAACACCTTCTCCGGCAACTCCCTGTCCAGTAGGGGAGTTGCCGGAGCCACGGGCTCAGGCGCGCAGCGGAGCGGCGGCGAACTCGGCCATGCCCGCCCGGAACGGCACCCGGGCCCGCCAACCGAGCTCGGCCCGCAGCCGGGAGGAATCGGCGGTGATGTGCCGGACGTCCCCGAGCCGGTACTGCCCGGTCACCACCGGGGCCGGCCCGCCGTGCGCGTCGGCCAGCGCCCGGGCCATCTCGCCGACCGTGCGCACCTCCCCGCTGCCGACGTTGTACGCCCGCGCGAGCCCCGGCGCCCGGCCGCGGACGTCCGCCAACGCGGCCAGGTTCGCCGCCGCGACGTCGTCGACGTGCACGAAGTCCCGGCGCTGGCCGCCGTCCTCGAACACCCGGGGAGCCTCACCCCGGGCCAGCGCCGACCGGAACAGCGAGGCCACCCCCGCGTACGGGGTGTCCCGCGGCATGCCCGGCCCGTAGACGTTGTGGTAGCGCAGCGTCAGGACGGACCCGCCGCACGCGCGGGCCCAGGCGGCGGCCAGGTGCTCCTGGGCGAGCTTGGTCGCGGCGTACGCGTTGCGCGGATCGCCCGGCGCGTCCTCGGTCACCAGGCCCGCCCGCAGCGGCGCCCCGCACACCGGACAGGGCGGCTCGAACCGTCCCGCGTCCAGCTCCTCCGGCCGCCGCGGACCGGGCGCCACGCTCCCGTGCTCCGGGCAGGCGTACCGGCCTTCCCCGTAGACCACCATCGATCCGGCCAGCACCAGGTGCCGCACCCCGCACCGGGCCATCGCGGAGAGGAGCACCGCCGTGCCGAGGTCATTGCAGCCGACGTACTCGGGCGCGTCGTCCAGGTCCAGCCCGAGACCGACCATCGCCGCCTGGTGGCAGACCGCGTCCACCCCGGCCAGGGCCCGTTCCACCGCCGCCGCGTCCCGCACGTCACCGTGCCGGAACCCGACCCCGGCCGGCAGCTCCGGCACCGCCCCCGACGGGTGGACGGCGGGCAGCAGCGCGTCCAGCACCCGGACCCCATGACCCGCCGCGGCCAGCGCACGCACGACGGCCGACCCGATGAACCCGGCACCGCCGGTGACCAGAACCCTCATGCCCCGCGACGCTACCGGCCGGTCCTCGCCGCCGGGCCGACCACGCCCGCCACGTCACCCTTCGGTAAGAACCGGAATCTCCGCGCGGGTCGACCGGTTGGGACGGGGAGAGACGGTCCGACGGCTGCGGCGTCCGGGTACCGGCCCGGCACCCCGGCCCAGCCCCCACCGGGAGGCGTGTCCCATGACTGACAGCCCGATCCAGGGGATCGATCCCTCCGCCCGGCCGAGCGGAGACGGGTGCGCGGAGTGTCTGGCGGGGGACGGCCCGGGGTGGTGGTTCCACCTGCGGCGGTGCGCCGCGTGCGGGCACATCGGCTGCTGCGACTCCTCACCCTCCCAGCACGGCACGCGGCACGCCCGGGAGGCGGGGCACCCGTTCCTGGCCAGCTTCGAGCCCGGTGAGACGTGGCTGTGGAACATCGAGACCGAGCAGTACTACGAGGGGCCGGAGCTGGCCGCGCCCGCCGCGCACCCGGTCTCGCAGCCGGTGCCCGGCCCGCAGGGCAGGGTGCCCGCCGACTGGCAGTCGCACCTGCACTGACCCGCTCGGGGCCGATCCGCTCGGGGCCGGTGCGCTCGGGGCTGATCGGCTCAGGGCCGGTGCGCTCAGGGCTGACCGGCTCAGGGCCGGTGCGCTCAGGGCTGACCGGCTCAGGGCGGCGGGTCCGACGGGCGCAGGTCCGACAGGCGCGGGTCCGACAGGGGAGGGTCGGTGAGGCGCGGGTCCGTGATCCCACCCGGGCAGGCCAACGGGCCGACGGCCCAGCCGGCCCGGACGGCCCCGGCCTGGTACGCGCTCTCGAAGAAGGCGAGGACGGCCGCGCGCGGGTCCGCCTCGGCCCGGGCCGCGTCGTAGCGCAGGACCGCCAGGTGGCTGTCGGCGAGCTCGATCCACCGGGCGGACGCGGGCGTGAGCGGGTCCTCGGCCAGGTGCGCCGGCTCCGGGGCGGTGTACGAGTAGAAGGCCGGTTCGCCGAGATCGGCGTCGCCGAACCAGAACCCGAAGCTGATCAGTTCCCGGGAGTAGGCCTCGCGGGTCACCGGGTCCACCTGCGCCGGCGGGTCGAGGGCGCGTTCGGAGAACCGGGTGTGGGCGATGTCGAGCGAGTGCCAGAAGAGGTGCACGGGGCTGACCTTGCCCGAGAAGCGCGCCGCGAACTCCTCCAGCACCAGCCCCACCTGGCCGAGCACCTGCCAGAAGCGGTTCGCCCAGGCGGGATCGTAGGTCGCGTGCTCGACGTCCTCGGCGAACGGCCGGTCGGCGTCGGCCAGCCGGTAGGGCCGGGGGAGTCGGATCTCCACCCGGACGCCCAGCGCCGCCAGCGCATCCAGGGTCCGCCGGTAGAACGAGGCGACGGACTGGCCGGCCAGGGGGAAGGACTCCGTCCTGCCGTCGGCCGTCGCGACGACCAGCCGGTGGTCGACGAAGTCGAAGTCGATGGTGAAGACCGGGTTGCCGTCGACCAGCCCCATGGGCCGTGTCGTGATCCCCCGCCCGGTGAGGTGGAACGGGACGTTCCACCAGTGGTTGCGCCGCACGCTCGACGCGAGGCGGATCTTGCCCACCACCTGCGTGAAGCGGTGCAGCGTCTCCTTGGTGTCCCGCCACTCGGCGAGCGGCATCGGTGGGAACAGCTCCATCGCGCGTCCTCCCGTCGGTCGGCCGCAGTTCCATGATGACGACGGCGGTCCGCCCGCGCAGTCGCCGGTCGCCGCCCGCCACGGGGAGTAATAGCGTGGAAGCCCAGCGTGTTCTCCTCCCCTGGACTGAAATCGATCGACGAAGTGAGGGACTCATGGCCGGCAAGGTCAGCATCGTCTTCGCCCACGGGCTCTGGGCCGACGGCTCGTGCTTCAACAAACTCATCCCCGCGCTCCTGGCCGAGGGCCACGAGGTCTACAGCTCGCAGCACGGCCTCGACTCCCTGGAGGGCGACGTCGCCTGCGTGACCCGCGCCATCAACCACGTGCCCGGCCCGGTCGTGCTCGTCGGTCATTCCTACGGCGGGACCCTGATCACCAAGGCGGGCGTCCACGACCGGGTGGGCGCCCTGGTGTACATCGCCGCCCTCGCCCCCGACGAGGACGAGACCTCGCAGGACCAGCAGGGCAAGTTCCCCGGCATGCCCGTCTTCGAGCACGTCGACGTCACCGACGGCCGCATCTGGCTGCGGGAATCCGGCATCGGCGACTTCTGCGGCGACCTGCCGCCGGCCGAGCAGAAGCTCGTCCTCGCCACCGGCGCCGTACCCGTCCCCGACCTGTTCACCCAGCAGGTCCCCGGCACCGCCTGGCGCACCAAGCCGAGCTGGTACATCGTCGCCGACAACGACCGCACCGTGAACCCCGACCTGCAGCGCGCCGCTGCCGCCCGGATGGGCGCCACCACCCACTCCGTCGACAGCAGCCACGTGCCGATGCTCTCCCGCCCGGACGTCGTCCTCGACGTGATCCGCAACGCCGCCAAGACCCTCGCGGCGTAGCGCCGCCCCGGCCTCCGCCGCCGTGGCCCCGCCGCCCCTGGGTTATCACCCAGGGGCGGCGGGGCCACGGGCCTCCCGGGCGGGGCTCCGGGCTCGCCCCGGCGCCGCGACACGCCGCGATCTAGCATGAAGCGAGAGTCCCGGCTCGGTGCCCCGCGGCGCCGGGTGAGGAGGTCACCATGGCGCGGTACGACAGTGGCGGGTTCGGGCAGTCGGACGGTTCCCGGTATCCGCCGATCTCCGAGCACGGCCTGATCGGTGACCTCCGGACCGCCGCGCTCGTGACCACCGACGGCACCATCGACTGGTACTGCTGCCCGCGCTTCGACGCACCCAGCGTGTTCGGGTCGATCCTCGACGCCGACCGGGGCGGCAGCTTCGAGCTGTCCGCGGACGTGGCGGTCCGGACCCGGCAGTTCTACTTCCCCGACACCAACGTCCTGATCACGCGGTTCTTCGCCGCCGACGGCGTGGCGGAGATCCAGGACTTCATGCCCGTCGTCGACGAGTCCCGCGAGGCGGACCGCCACCGGCTGATCCGGCGGGTGGTCTGCGTCCGAGGCGTGCTCCCGTTCCGGGCGCGGATCGCCCCGCGCTTCGGCTACGGCGCCGACGAGCACACCGTGGGCCTGGAAGGCGGCGTGGCGGTGTTCCGCTCCCCGTCGCTCTCGCTCGCACTGACCTCCACCGCGCCCCTGGAGACCGACGGGCCGGACGTCCGGTCGCACTTCAAACTGCTGGAGGGCGAGTCCCACGTGTTCGCCCTCGACCGGATCGGCGAGGGCCTCCAGGCCCGGTCGTGTCCGCGCGCCGAGGCGCAGGCGCAGGCCGAGGCGACCGTCCGCTTCTGGCGCCGCTGGCTCGCCGGTTCGCGCTACCACGGGCGGTGGCGGGAGATGGTGAACCGTTCCGCGCTGGTGCTCAAGCTGCTCACCTACGCTCCGACCGGTGCGATCATCGCCGCACCGACCACCAGCCTGCCCGAGCGGATCGGCGGCGAGCGCAACTGGGACTACCGGTACGTGTGGGTCCGTGACGCCGCCTTCTGCGTCTACGCCCTCCTGCGGCTCGGCTTCACCTCCGAGGCCGAGGCGTTCATGGGGTTCCTCGGCGAGCGCGGCATCCTGCGCGGCACCGGCCCCGCCGGCCCGCTGCAGATCATGTACGGCATCGACGGCCGCAGCGACCTGCCCGAGTACGAGCTGCCGCACCTGGAGGGCCACCTCGGATCCGCGCCGGTACGGGTGGGCAACGCCGCCACCAACCAGCTCCAACTGGACATCTACGGAGCCCTGATCGACTCCGTCTACCTGTACGACAAGTGGGGCCGGCCGATCAGCAGCGACGGCTGGGAGGCCGTCGGCACGGTGGCGGACTGGCTCTGCGAGCACTGGGACCAGCCCGACGAGGGGATCTGGGAGACCCGCGGCGGCCGGCGCGACTTCGTCTACTCGCGGCTGATGTGCTGGGTCGCGCTGGAGCGGGCGATCCGGATGGCGAACCGGCGCGGTCTGCCCGCCGACCTGCCCCGCTGGCGGCAGTCCCGCGACGCGATCTACCGGCAGATCATGGCCCGCGGCTGGTCGGCCGCGCGCGGCGCGTTCGTCCAGGGGCTGGACGGCGAGGTCCTCGACGCGTCCCTGCTGATGATGCCGATGGCCAAGTTCATCGCGCCCACCGACCCCAAGTGGCTCTCCACCCTGGACGTGCTCACCTCGGACCTGGTTTCGGACTCCCTGGTCTACCGCTACGACCCGGAGGCCAGCCCGGACGGCCTCCGCGGGTACGAGGGCACCTTCTCGATCTGCTCCTTCTGGTACGTCGAGGCGCTGGCCCGGGCGGGCCGCCTGGAGGAGGCCCGGCTGGCCTTCGAGAAGATGCTCACCTACGCCAACCACGTCGGCCTGTTCGCCGAGGAGATCGGCCTTACCGGCGAACAACTCGGCAACTTCCCCCAGGCGTTCACCCACCTCTCACTGATCAGCGCCGCCTTCACCCTGGACCGCGCCCTGGGCTGACGCCGGTCCGGGCGGCGTCCGGCCCGCACCGGTGGTTCGGCAGGTGCAGAAGCGGCGCCCGCACGGGGGCGTACACCTCCAGCAGATCCCGGCGGGCCCGCCCGGGCAGGGCGGTGTGGTGGCGGAGCCCGACGGTCACCCGGTGGTCCTCCGGCTGTCGTGGGGGCAACCGTCGCCCGGATGTGCGGCGTTCGCCGCAATCCTGCGATCAACGTAGCCGCCCGGAACGCCACGTCCTAGGGTCGCGGGGTGACCGACAACGCATCGCGCGGCGACCTGCGCCCGCCCAGCCTCGAAGCCGACGAGAAGACCACGCTGCTGACCTTCCTCGACTACCTGAGGGACGCCGTCGCGGCCAAGGCCTCCGGGATCGCCGACCAGGCCGCCCGCACGCCCGGAGTGACGTCCGGCACCAGTGTCCTCGGCCTGGTCAAGCATCTGACCGCGGTCGAGCTCAACTGGTTCGTCTGGGCCTACGAGGGCGCCGACGTCGCCCTGGAGGACGACGAGTCCGGCCCCACCGAGCAGGAGACGGCCGAGGCCCTGCTCGCCGCCTACCGCGAGGCCGTCAAGCGCTGCAACGAGGTCGTCCTCGCCTGCGACGACCTGGAACGGCCGGGCGCCCGCTCGCTCCGGGAGACCGCTCCGCCGACCCTCCGCTGGGTCCTGGTCCACATGATCGAGGAGACCGCCCGCCACGCCGGCCACGCCGACATCCTCCGCGAGCAGATCGACGGCACCACCGGCCGCTGAGCCCCCTCGCCGCGTAGGCGGCGGAAGCGGACAACGTACACCCGGCCGGCCGCGGAACCGCGCGGCGCCCGCCGTCGTACCCGGTCATCACCGGTACGTACCCGCACGGCCTTGACCCGTCGCGGGTGCGGAGCGCAGTCTGGAGATACAGCGTAAATGTGGCGTGTAAATCTCGCCCCGACGTGTACGGAGCACGTCGACAGCGCTGGTGGGAGGTCTCCATGACTGCCGACGCGAGCGGCGGTGCGGCCCCGCTCCACGATCCGACCCAGCCCCACAAGGAGTCCGAGGACCTCGGCTGGACGATCAACATTCCCGGGCACCCGCCGAGGGCCGACTCCCCGGAGTACAAGGCCGCCCGGGCCGCGATGCACCGGCTGACCGACACGCTCGACCGGCCCTTCTACGGCGACGAGCCGGTGGAGGACCACCACGGCGGCGGTCTGTGGCTCAAGGACTCCGAAGGCTGGTTCCTGGTCCGCAACCTGGTCGGGATCGAGTGGTCCGCGCAGTTCTGCGCCGACCCCGCCAAGGTCGACCTGCTGCGGCAGAACGCCAAGCGGCTGTACGCGCTCTGCCCGGAGGCGGTCGAGGAGCTCGGCATCAGGGAGCTGCTCGACACCCCGATCACCGACGCGGCGGGGGTGCAGCGCTGGACCGACTCGATCTGCAACGCCAGCATGCCGCTGCCCCACGACGTGCACAGTGCGGCCCTGCCGCAGGGCGGCGGCGTGCACCACTACCCGAGCCCGGTGACCGAGATCGTCTTCTTCAAACGGGACGACTTCCAGCTGTGGGTCGTCGACGCGGTCGGCCAGGCCGTCGCCGTGGCCCCGGTGGCGAAGCGCGGTTCCGGTGACGGGCGGGTGCAAGTGCTGTTCGCGGCGCAGGAGTCCGCGCTCCACCCCGCGCTGGAGCGGGCGCGCGACAGCGGGGACGCCCTGCTGCTGGGGGCGGACCACCCGGTGGCCCTGACGGCGTTCGCCGAGCAGTACCACCCGAGAAGCGCGGCCGCCTAGGCACCGCGGCCACCCGGGAAGCACGGACGGGGCCCATGGACACGGCACAGGGCAGCGGACGAGGCGCCGCACCGGGCGCCGTCGAGGCCGTGGTCGAGCTGCGGACCGGCGACGGGCCGGGGCTCGACGCCCTGCGGGACTGGTGCGCCGGGCGCGGGATCTCGGTCCTGCCGATGGCGGCCGGTGCGCTGGTCACGGGCCCGGCGGCGCCGTTCCGGGAGGCGTTCGGGCACGGCCCGGTCGACCCCTCGGGCGCGGAGTCGCTGCCCGTCCCGGACGACCTCCGGCAGGCCGTGCGGTCCGTCACCGTGCTGCCGGTGCCCGAACCCCGTCCCGCCGCCGACTCACCGCTGCCGACCGACGACTGACCGACGACTGACGACTCACGACTGACGACTCACGACTGACCACTGACGACAGCTCCACCCGGGTACCCGACGCCCGGGTCATCCACTGAGGAGTCATGATGCTTCCCAAGACAACGCAGAACGGGCAACCTCCCCCCGACCTGGTCTTCGGCTACGTGTCGGCGCGGTCGGAGGGCGGAACGCCGATGACCGAGGCCACCGACCTGACCTCGGCCGTACCGTACCGGGCCAGTGAGGACACCCGCGCCCGGGCCAGGGAGCGGGCCGAGGCGGCCGGGCTCACGGTCAGCGCCGAGAGCCGGCTGGGCTTCACCGTCTACGGATCCCCGGCGGCCTACGAGCAGCTGACCGGTGGCCGGGTCACCTCGTACGAGGCCCTCCAGCACGTGTCGATCGGGCGCCGCCGCTACGTGACGCACCTCGACCTGGTGGGCCGGGGCCAGCCGGAGGCCCGGGGCGTGGGGGCCGCGCCGGACGCCGACGACATCGAGGCCGTCGTGCTCGAACAGCCGCGTTCCTGCTACCACCTGGCGCCGAGCCCGCAGCCACCGAACGTGAGCAAGTACCACCTGCGGCTCCCCGGCGACGTGTCCATGCTGCTCGGCGCCACCTCCGCGCACGCCCAGGGCGCGGTGGGTGCGGGCGTGGACGTCGCCATGGTGGACACCGGGCACTACGCGCACCCCTTCTTCACCCTCCAGGGCTACGACATCGATCCCGTCGTCACCGTGGTGCCGGGGACCAACCCCGCCAAGGACCCGGTCGGACACGGGACGGGGGAGTCGGCCAACATCTTCGCCGTGGCCCCCGGCGCGAAGCTGAAGTTCTTCCGCGCCGCCGACGACAACGGCAACCTGACCAGCGCGGTGGCCGGCTTCCTCAAGGCGAAGGCCGCGCACCCCAAGGTGCTCACCAACTCCTGGGGCGGCGACTTCGACTTCCCGCCCGCGGACCCGCATCCGCCCGCGGCCTCCCGGGTCTGGATCCTGGAGATCAAGGACGCGGTGGAGAAGGGCATCGTGGTGGTCTTCTCGGCCGGCAACGGCCACTTCTCGGTCGAGCCGCAGGTCCCCGGGGTGATCGCGGCCGGCGGCGTGTTCGTCGGTCCCGGTCTCACCGTCGAGGCGTCCGACTATGCGACCGGATACGCCAGTCCCTGGTTCCCCGGCGAGATCGTGCCCACTGTCTGCGGTCTGGTGGGGATGCTGCCGCGGGCCCAGTACCTGATGCTCCCCGTGCAGCCGGGTTGCCAGCTCGACGTCGAGGAGAGCCAGGCGAGCGACGGGCAGATGCCGGACACCCCCGACGGCACGACCTTCGACGACGGCTGGGGACTCTTCTCGGGCACCTCGGCGGCCGCCCCGCAGATCGCCGGTGCCGCCGCCGTCCTGCTCGGCGAGAACGGCCTGCCGAACCTGACGGTCCAGCAGGTGACGGAGGCGCTCGTGAAGACGGCCACCGACGTCACCGCCGGCCACAACCACCCCCGGTTCAACAATCCGGCCGGCCCCGGCCCGGACGAGGCCACCGGTCCGGGACTCGCCAACGTGAGCGCGGCCCTGGCCTTCGCGAAGGCCCACTTCTGACCGGACCCGCGGCGAGGGTTCCGGAAACGTCGAGGTCCGCCCGGTTCGCGGGGCGGACCTCAAGCGGTCCTGCCCGTCCCCGCGACGTCGATGCCGAGCCGTCGCCCCCTGGATAGACTGACCAGACGTTCCAGGACCGGACCGGGCGCGGGCCACGGAGCACCTCCTGTGCCCCGTCCTCGCGAGCGTTCGCCACTCTCCGTGACCGCGGCGGCGGGGGGCGAGCCGGTCGCGGGTGCTCCGGCAGCGGGCCATCGATCGGACGGGAGCCCTGCCATGGCGAACACGTCCCGGTCTCCGGGCGGCCACGACCCCGAGATCACCCGCCCCCTGTCCGCCCGCGCCCTGTCCGCCCGCGCACCGTCGCCGTCCCCTGTGCCGTCGCCTGTGCCGTCGCCGTCCGCTGCGCCGTCCCCTTCGCCCTCCTCGGCTGCCCGGGCCGCCCAGGACGACACCGAGCCGACCGCCGCCAACGACCGGCTGGCGCTCAACGGCATGGGCAGCTTCGACTGGGACCTCGACAAGGGCACCTACCACCTGGACGACGTGGGCCTGGAGGTGTTCGACCTGCGGGCCGACGAGTTCGACGGACAGCCCGCGTCACTCTCCGCACGCGTGCTGCCCGCGGACAGCGAGCGGCTCGACGAGGCCGTGGCGCTCGCGCTGCGGGAGGGACACCTGACCTTCGCGTCCTACTTCCGCCTGGTCTGCCGCGACGGCACCCTGCGCTGGGCCCACACCCAGGGGCGCGTCCTGCGCGACCGGCAGGCGCGCCCGTACCGGATCGTCGGCATCGTCCGCAACGCCGAGGAGGAGCTGGCCCACGCCGAGGGGATGCGCACGCTCGCCGCCGACCGGCGCCGCCAGACCGACTCCGTGCGCGCCACCACCGAAGCCCTCGCCCGCGCCATGACCGTCCGCGACGTGACCGACGTGCTCACGGACAGCGAAGGGCTGCGACGCTTCGGGGCGGACGGGCTGGCCCTCGGGCTGGTGGACGGGGACGTGATGCGCCTCGTCGCCGCGACCGAGCAGCCCTCGGCGGAGCTCAGGGCCCGGGACGACCTGTCGCTGACCCACCTGGCGGACGGCCTGCCGCTGTCCGAGGCCGTGCTCACCCGGCGCGCGCGGTTCATCGGCACCAGGGAGGAGCTCACCAGCCGCTACCCCCGCCTGCTGCCCTACGCCGAGGAGATGGGGATCGAGGCGGCGGCCTTCCTGCCCCTGGCCGCCCAGGCCCGCTCCCTCGGCGCGCTGGGCCTGTTCTACCGGGACAGGCACCACTTCAGCACCGAGGACCGCAACATCTGCATCGCGCTCAGCAGCGCCGTCGCGCAGTCCCTGCAGCGCGCCATGCTCTTCGACCAGGAACGCGAGTTCGCGACCACGCTCCAGACCACCATGCTGCCGCGCCGGATCCCCGAGATCAGCGGCGGCGAGGTGGCCGTCCGCTACCGGGCCGGCCGCAGCGGACGCGAGGTGGGCGGGGACTGGTACGACGTCATCCCGCTGCCGGGCCGGCGGGTGGGTCTCGTGGTCGGCGACGTGGAGGGGCACGACAGCCACGCGGCCGCCATCATGGGCCAGTTGAGGATCGCGCTGCGGGCCTACGCCACCGAGGGGCACACCCCCGCGACGGTCATGGCCCGCGCGTCCGGGTTCCTCGCCGAGCTCGACACCGAGCGGTCCGCCACCTGCCTCTATGTCGACGCCGACCTGGAGACCGGGACGCTGCGCCTGGTGCGGGCCGGTCACCTCGAACCACTCGTGCGGCACGGGACCGGTCTCACCGGCGGGGTCGGCGTCCGCGGCGGCCTGCCGCTCGGCGTGGCCACGGTGTTCGGCCAGGACGGCTACCCGGAGACCCGGCTCGACCTCAACCCCGGCGACACCCTGCTGCTGTGCACCGACGGACTGGTCGAGCACCCCGGCCGGGACATCACCGACGGCATCGACGCCCTCGCCGCCGCCATGCGCGCAGGACCGCAGGACACCGAGGCGCTCGCCGACCACCTCTGCGGCGGCCGTCCCGGCCGGCTCGGCAGCGGCGACGACGTGGCGCTCCTGCTGCTGCACCGCGCCGCCGTCACCGGCGTCCGCACCACCCGGCAGATGACCCAGCACGTCCACCAGGCGGATCCGGAAGGGCTGACGGAGGCCAGGGCCATGCTCCGCCAGGCGCTGGCCGGCTGGGGCGCGACCGAGCTCCTCTCCGACGTCGAACTCACCGCGGACGAGCTGATCACCAACGCCCTGGTCCACACCGACGGGGGCGCACTGCTCACCGTCGAGCTGCGGGCCGGCACGACCCCCTGCATCCGCCTGGAGATCCGGGACCGCTCCAGCGTCCTGCCGCGCCGCCGGACCCCCGGCGAGACCGCCACCTCGGGCCGCGGCCTGCTGCTGGTGGACGCGCTCACCGGGAGCTGGGGCGTCGAGCCGCTCGGCAGCGGCAAGAACGTCTGGTGCGAATTCCCGCTGGCGGCTTGACCGCCCGACGGCGGCTCACCCGCTGGGCGTGCCGGTCGGCGCATCGGGCACGGAGGACGGCCTCGGCCTCCGCGTCAGGCGACGGGGGACCGGCGCTGTGCCGAGATGCGGGTGAGCGTCTCCAGCGGTCGGGTCAGCACCTCGGAGAACGCCAGCTCGGCGGCGCCGATCAGGACGGTGTCACCGCCGAGTTCGCCGACGCGCAGGCGCAGGTTCTCCCGCACCGCGGCAAGGGCGTTGGTGTTGATCCGGCTGCGCACCTGGGCGGCGGATCCGAGGAAGACGTCCCGCAGGGTCCCGCCCAGGATGACCAGCTCCGGATCGAAGAGGTTGACGAGGTTCGCGATGCCGATGCCGAGCCAGTCCCCGACGCGGTGCAGGGCCGCGCGCGCGGTGACGTCCCCGCGGTCGGCCGCGACGACCACCGACCGAACGGCGTCGACGCCGGTGACGCGGCCGTCCCGGCCGGCGGCTTCGAGCAGGGCGCGCTCGCCGGCCTCGGCCTCCAGGCAGCCCTGGGCGCCGCAGCCGCACGGCCGTCCCCGGTACGGGTTGACGTTCATGTGGCCGATCTCGCCGGCGTATCCGCGCTCGCCGCGCAGGAGTTCACCGTCGGTGATCACTCCGGCGCCGATCCCGATCTCGCCGTGGAGGTAGACGAGGTTCCGGCTCCCCCGGCCGATGCCGCGCCGGTGCTCGGCGAGCGCGCCGAGATTGGCCTCGTTCGCGACGAGGACCGGGACGTCCAGGCGGAGCCGGTCCGCGACCGCACCGGCGAAGTCGACGCCCTTCCACCCCATGTTGGGAGTGAGGCCGACCAGCCCGTCGGAGTGCCGGACGATGCCGCGCACCGCCACGGCGACGCCGACGCACGAACTGCCGTCCGGTGCGTCGGCCAGCATCTGGTGGGCGAACCCCGCGAGGACGGCGGCCACGCGCGCGGGATCCTGCGGGTGCCCGTCGGACCACGGGCACTCGCGCCGGTCCAGGAACACGCCGCCGAGTCCGACCAGGGCCGCCGCCAGGCGCTCCACGCCCACGTCCACCGCCAGGACGTGCACGCGGGTGGACTCCGGCTTCACGACCAGCGAGGGCCGCCCGGCCCGGCCGGTCTCCTGCGGCAACTCCTCGCGGACCAGGCCCGCGGCCGTCAGATCGCCGACCAGACCCAGGATGGTGCTGCGGTTGAGGCCGAGCCGGGTCGCCAGGACGGCTCGCGAGGTGGGCCCGTCGAAGTGGACGAGGCGCAGCAGGGCACCCAGGTTGTGCTGGCGGACCTCTTCCTGGGAGGGACCGGCTTTCATGGCTGGCGACTCTCATCGTCGGGCTGTGCGGCGGCGGGACATGGCGTCCACGCCGGCGGCCACCAGCAGAACCGATCCCGTGACAGCGTACTTGACGCCCGAGGAGTACCCCATCAGGCCCATGCCGTTCTGGATCACCGCGACGACCAGGCCGCCCAGCACGGCGTCGACGACGCGGCCGCGACCACCGAACAGGCTCGTGCCGCCGATGACGGCGCTGCCCACGGCGAGCAGCAGGACGTTGCTCCCGCCGGTGTTGGGGTCCACGGAGTTGCCCCGGGAGGCGGCGATGATGCCGCCGACGGCCGCCAGGCAGGAGCAGATGACGAAGGCGGCGATCCGGATGAAGGCGACGTTGATCCCGGCCCGGCGGGCGGCTTCGGCGCTGCCGCCCACGGCGTAGACGTGCAGGCCGAAGCCGGTCCGCTGCAGGGTGAACGTCCCGAGCAGGAGGAGGGCCCCGATCACGGGCACGACGATCGGCACGCCCTTGAGGGAGCTGACGACGAGGTTGCGGCTGCGCTCCTGGTTGAGCAGGTACACGGCCGCGCCCCCGAGCACGACGACGGCGCCGGTCCGGATCGCGAGGAGCGCCGGCGGGGTCCCGGCGAGACCCCGACCGAGCCGGTCGCGGCTGCGGCGCAGCTGCAGGGCGGCGTAGCCGAGGACGCAACCGGCCAGCAGGACCCAGCCGAGGACGGGGCTGAGGTTGTCGTTCGCGATGGCCAGGATGGTCGGGTCCTTGACCGAGATGTTCGTGCCCTCCTTGAGCAGGATCAGCACGACGCCCTGGAAGCCGAGGAACGCGGCCAGCGTCACCACGAAGGAGGGGATGCCGACCTTGGCGACGAGCGTGCCGATGAGCAGGCCGATGACCGCGCCGGTCACCATGGCGGCGGCCACCGCGGAGTACCAGGGCCAGCCGTGGTCCGTCAGCAGGATGGCCAGGACCGCGGCGCACACACCGCTGGCGTATCCGGCCGACAGGTCGATCTCGCCGAGGAGCAGGACGAAGACCAGCCCCATGGCGATGGCGATGCTGCCCGAGCTCTGGGTGAGCAGGTTGGCGAAGTTCAGGTTGGACAGGAAGACCGGGCGCAGCAGGGCGAAGAACACGCACAGGACGACCAGGCCGGCGATGGCGGGGAGGGCGCCGAGCTCGCCCGCGCGGACCTGCTCGAGGTAGCCGCGGCCGATGTCCCCCAGGCGGGCGGTCGGGGACGGGCCTTCCTCGGAGTCGGTGGGCCGGTTGGGCCGCTCGGGCTTCCGGGGGGCGAGGGCGGAGGTCATACGGCGGCTCCGTTGGGGGTGGTCCGGGGGCCCGGGTCGCCGCTGCGGCCCGAGGTGATCAGTTCGACGACCTGCGCGTGCGTCACGTCGGAGGCCTTGACCTGGGCGGCCATCCGTCCGAGGTGCAGCGCGGCGATCCGGTCGGAGACCGCGAAGACGTCGTTCATGTTGTGCGAGATGAGCACGACGGCCAGGCCGTTGTCGGCCAGTCGGCGCACGAGTTCCAGGACCTGCGCGGTCTGGGCGACGCCCAGGGCCGCGGTGGGCTCGTCGAGGACCACGAGCTTGCTGTTCCACAGGACGGCCTTGGCGATGGCGACGGTCTGGCGCTGGCCGCCGGAGAGGCTGGAGACCTTCTGGCGAAGGGACTTGACCGTGCGCACCGAGAGCCCCCGGAGCGTCGCGGCGGCCATCTCCTCCATGGTCGAGTCGTCGAGCACCAGGCCGCGGCGCTTCTCCCGCCCCAGGAACATGTTCTGCACGATGTCGAGGTTGTCGCACAGCGCGAGGTCCTGGTAGACGATCTCCACACCGAGCGCGGCGGCGTCGCGCGGGCTGTGCACGTGAACCGGCCGGCCGTCGAAGAGGTACTCCCCTGCGTCGATCGGGTGGATGCCGCCGATGCACTTGACGAGCGTCGACTTGCCCGCGCCGTTGTCGCCGACGAGTGCGGTGACCTCGCCCGCGTGGGCGCTGAGCGCGATGTCGTGCAGGACCTGGACGGGGCCGAAGCTCTTGTCGATCCCGCGCAACTCGAGAGTCGGTGTCTCTGTCATGGGTGAGGCTCCTGGGGATTGGCGGGGTGGGCCCCGCGCCGCCGACGGCCGGGGCCCACGGGTGGGGCCGGCGTGCGCGCTACTTGACGCCGGCCTTCGTGCACAGCGCGTCGTAGTCGCCGGTGCACAGCTGCGCCTTGGTGACGAAGCCGTCGGTGATGACGTCCTGGATGTTGTTCCTGAAGACGGCTTCGGGTGTCAGCAGGACGGACGGGACGTCGCGGTTGCCCGTCGGGTCGTGGACGGTGGCGCCGGTCTGGCCCTTCTTGCCACCGGCCAGCTGGACGGCGAGGCCCGACACCGCGTCGGCCTCCTTCTTGACGGCCTTGTAGACGGTCATGCACTGGTCGCCCGCCAGGATGTTCTGCAGGCCCTGCACGGTGGCGTCCTGGCCGGTGATCGGCACCTGCCCGTTGCGGTGGTTCTTGCGCAGCACGGCGATGGCCGCGTTGGCCAGGCCGTCGTTGGCCGCGAGCACCCCGCCGATGTTCGGCTGGCTGGTGTTCATCTGCTCGAAGATGGTCTGCGCCTGGGCGGCGTCCCAGTCGGGCACCGACTGGTTGGGGCCCTTGGTGTACTCCCCGGAGGCGTACAGCGGGTCCAGGACGCTGTTGTAGCCGTTGGCGAACAGGGTGGCGTTGTTGTCCGTCGGAGAACCGTTGAGTTCGGCCACGACGGGGTTCTTGGCGCCCATGTCGGCCAGACACTTCGTCAGACCCTGGCCCTGGAGCTTGCCGACCTGGGTGTTGTCGAAGCTGACGTAGTACTGGGCGGAGCCGCCGAGGGTGAGCCGGTCGTAGTCGATGGTGGCCACGCCCTGGGTCTTGGCCTTGTCCAGGACGGCCTTGCCGGTTCCGCTGTCGAGGTTGACGATGACCAGCACGTTCACGCCGCTGGTGATCATCTGGTCGGCGATCGTCTGGAACGCCTGCTTGTCGCCCTCGGCGTTCTGGATGTCGTAGTCCACTCCGGCGGCCTTGAAGGCCGCGGCGAGGTACGGCCGGTCCGCGGTCTCCCAGCGGACGGAGGACTTGCTGTCCGGCAGGATCACCCCGATCTTCGGCTTCTTGGAGCCCGTCGAGCCGGAACCGGAGTCGGAGCCCGAGGAGCCGCAGGCGGTGACCGTGGAGAGCAGGGCCGCTGACAGGGCGGCGGTGGCGAACAGGAGTCCCTTGCGCATGGGCAGGGTCCTTTCGAGGCGTGTCCGACCTGTGCCGGACGTGCGTGGGCCGATGAAGGGTGGGGACGGGCGCGAGCACGGAGCGGGGGCGGGAGAGCGGCCGGCCGCTGTTTGTTGCCCGCGACAACATACGACGCGCGATGAGGTCCGCCAAGCCCTCGCGCCGGCCCGCGTGCGTAACGATCGAGTCACCACGCCTGCGGCGACGGGGTGCGCGGCGACCCGGGAAGCGGGGCGGTCAGCCCGAGGCCCGGACGACCAGCCGGGTGGGGAGCACCACCGATTCGCCGCGGGCCGGGTTGCGCAGCAGCAACTCCATGGCGCGGGAGCCGAGTTCCTCCACGGGCTGGCGGACGGTGGTCAGCCCCGGCCGGCACCGCGCCGCGACGGGTGCGTCGTCGAAGCCGATCAGCGCCACGTCCTCCGGGACCCGCAGACCGTGCCGCCGCAAGGTCCTGAGCGCTCCCGCGGCCATCTGGTCGGAGGCGGCGAACACCGCGTTCAGCTCGGGGCGTTGGTCCAGCAGCCACTGCATCGCGTGCTCGCCGGAGGCGCTGGTGAAGTCGCCGTACGCCACGGCGGGCCGCGCCGCGGCCATCGCGGCCACCGCCTGGTGGTACCCGGCCAGCCGGTCCGCGCCGGCGGCGGTGTCCGGCGGGCCGGCGATGGTGGCCACCGCGCGGCGCCCGGACGCGCACAGCCGCCGTACCGCGTCCCTGGCGCCGGCGAGGTTGTCCGCGTCCACGAACGCCACCGTGTCGGGCTCCGGCGGCCGGCCCAGCGACACCACCGGCACCCCGGCCGCGTGCAGCAGCCGGGTGAGCGCGCCGTCCCCCCAGGGGCCGACCAGCAGCACGCCGTCGACGTGGCCACCGCACAGGTAGCGCACGAGCGGCGGCCGCCGCGAGCGCCGGGGCACCGTGAAGACGGCCAACTCCCGCTCGGCGCCCGGCGGGGAGCGCCGCAGCCCGGTCAGCAGCCGTGCCGGGAAGGCGTCCGCGTGGTACTGCAGCGGATCGGTGAAGACCACGACGGCCACCACGCCGGTCTCCCGGGCTCTGGGCGCCCGGCGGCGGACGTACGCCAGCTCGCGCGCCGCCCGTTCCACCCGGGCCGCCAGGTCGGTGGACACCGGGGCGGAACGGTTCAGCACCCGGGAGGCGGTCGCGGTGGAGACGCCGGCGTGACGGGCGACCTCGGTCAGCGTCGGAGCGGTCTCGTCGCCGCGCATGGGCTGGGGCATGGGGCCGTCCAGGATCGGTCCTCGATACGGGAACTACACCCTCGGCCCGGCACCCGCGCCGGGCCACCACCCGTGCCAGCTTGGCCGGTTGAACGATCAGCGTCAAGGGATGCGACACCCCGGGGGAGCGGGGAACCGGGTGGGGGCGCATCGCTGGGAACCGCGGGCCGTCCGGCGCGGAGCCGCGGTGACCCCCCCCGCGGAGCCGTCGGCGCCCCCGCGCTCAGCGAGCCGGGACGCGTGGAACACCGCCACCAGGCGTGGGAGCGCTCCCAGGCGGCGCTTGTAACTTACCCGCCGCCGGGCCGGGCGGCCCACCGCCCCGGGAACCGGCTCCGCGCTGGTCGCGGCCGTGGTCCGGCGCCGGCGGGCCCGCCGGTCGGCACCGCCGGTCCCCGGGGGCGCTTCCCAAGCCGGGCGGGGCGCCCCCACGATCGCACGCAACACCCTCCGTCCGTCACGCCACCCCCCACCCGCGTGGCGGTACCCCACCCACCTGGAGGACGTGCATGCGAAGCAAAGCCCTGCGCGCCAGGGGAAACCGGCTCGCCGTCACCGCGACGGCCACCGCCCTGGCCCTGATCCCGGGTGGCGGCACTCTCGCCCTGCCCGCAGCGGCGGCCACCGGCCTTTCCTGCGGCGTGAGTTACGCCGTCAACGACTGGGGTGGCGGCTTCACGGCCACCATCACCCTCACGGACACCGGCACCACCGCGATCAACGGCTGGACCCTCGGCTACACCTACGCCGGCAACCAGACCCTCCAGAACGGCTGGAACGGCACCTGGAGCCAGAGCGGACGGACCGTCACCGTCACCAACCCCGGCTACGCCGCCACCATCGAGCCCGGGGCCGGCTTCACCACCGGCGCCAACTTCGCCTACAGCGGCGCCAACACCGCCCCCACCGCCTTCACGGTCAACGGCACCCCCTGCCGCGGCGCCGACCGGCCCCCGACCGTCTCGCTCACCTCCCCGGCCGCCGGGCAGACCTTCACCCCCGGCTCCACCGTGCCGGTCTCCGCCGACGCGGCCGACGCCGACGGCACCGTCTCCAAGGTCGACTTCTACGCCTCGACCTCGGCCGGCACCAACACCCTGATCGGCACCGCCACCACCGCGCCCTACACGATCGCCTGGGCGGGCGTGGCGGCGGGCGACTACTCGGTGACCGCGGTCGCCACCGACGACGCCGGCGCCACCACGACCTCCAGCCCGGTCGCGATCAAGGTGGCCGGGCCGAGCGTCCTGGTCAGCCCGGCCTCGCTCGCCGTCCAGCAGGGGGGCACCGGCACCTTCACGGTCGCGCTCTCCCAGGCGCCGACCGCCAACACCTCGGTGACGGTGGCCCGTTCGGGCAACGACCCGGATCTGAGCGTGACCTCCGGTGCCGCCCTCACGTTCACCCCCGCCAACTGGAACGTCCCGCAGACCGTCACCGTCGCGGCCGGCACCGACGCCGCCCAGATCGGCGGCACCGCCACCTTCACCGCCTCGGCGACCGGCTTCGGATCCGGCGCCGTCACGGTGACCGAGGCGGCGAAGACCTCGGGCTACGACCAGTACTTCCTGGACCTCTACAGCAAGATCAAGAACCCGGCGAACGGCTACTTCAGCCCGCAGGGCATCCCGTACCACTCGGTGGAGACCCTGATCGTGGAGGCGCCCGACTACGGCCACGAGACCACCTCCGAGACGTACAGCTACTGGCTCTGGCTGGAGGCCGACTACGGCCGGGTCACCGGGGACTGGACGGGCTTCAACAACGCCTGGACGAACCTGGAGACCCACCTGATCCCCAGTCACGCCCAGCAGCCCGGCCAGAGCACGTACAACCCGTCCAAGCCCGCCACCTACGGCCCCGAGAAGGCCCAGCCCGACCAGTACCCGATCAAGCTGAACGGCAGCGCGCCGGTCGGCACCGATCCGCTCTCCGCCGAGCTGAAGAGCACCTACAACAGCCCGGACGTGTACGCCCCGGCCTGGCTGCTGGACACCGACAACAAGTACGGCTTCGGCCAGTGCGGGGACGGCACCACCAAGCCCAGCCTGATGAACACCTTCCAGCGCGGCCCGGAGGAGTCGGTCTGGGAGACGGTGCCGCAGCCGGACTGCGACGTGTTCACGTACGGCAACAGCGGCTCCGGTTTCCTCAGCCTCTTCAACGACGGCGGCGGCAGCTACAGCAAGCAGTACAAGTACACCGACGCGCCCGACGCCGACGCCCGGCTGGTCCAGGCCGCCTACTGGGCGGAGCAGTTCGCGAAGTCGCAGGGCAAGAGCGCGGCCATCAGCGCGACCCTCGCCAAGGCCGCCAAGCTCGGCGACTACCTGCGCTACTCGCTCTACGACAAGTACTTCAAGCAGGCGGGCAACTGCCTCGGCTCCACCACCTGCCCGGGCGGCACGTCCAAGGAGAACGAGCAACTCGGCCTGCTCACCTGGTACTTCGCCTGGGGCGGCGCGGCCGACGGCGGCTGGTCCTGGCGGATCTCCGGCTCCGCCGCCCACCAGGGCTACCAGAACCCGATGGCCGCCTGGGTCCTCGCCAACGACCCCGGCCTGAAACCGCTCTCGCCGAGCGGGGCCACCGACTGGGCGGGCAGCCTGGACAAGCAGCTCCAGTTCTTCCAGTGGCTGCAGTCCACCGAGGGCGCCATCGCGGGCGGCGCCACCAACAGCTGGGGCGGGAACTACGGCGACGACGCGGCCCCGCCGGCCGGTGACCCGACCTTCTACGGCCTGTACTACGACTGGCGGCCGGAGTACCACGACCCGGCCTCCAACCAGTGGTTCGGGTTCCAGACCTGGTCGATGGAGCGGTTCGCCGAGTACTACTACGCCACCGGCGACACCCGGGCGAAGGCCATCCTCGACAAGTGGGTCCCCTGGGCGATGTCCGTGTCCAGGGCGGACCCCGCCACCGGCACCCTGACCACCCCCGACCAGCTGACCTGGACGGGGGCGCCCGACACCTGGAACGCCACCAACCCGGGCGGCAACGCGGGCCTGCACGTCACCGCGAGCGGCAGCGCCACCGACGTCGGCGTGGCGGGATCGCTCGCCAAGACCCTCGCGTACTACGCGGCCAAGTCGGGCAGCACCACCGCCCGGACGTTCGCCCAGTCCCTCCTGGACACCCTGCACGCCAAGTACACCGACGGCCTGGGCTACTCGGCCGCCGAGACCCGCGCCGACTACAGCCGCTTCACCCAGCCGTACTCGGCGACCACCCACGCGGGCCTGTACGTCCCGCCCGGCTGGACCGGCACCTACCCGGACGGCACGAAGATCAGCTCGGCGAGCAACACCTTCCTGTCGATCCGCCCCTGGTACACCAAGGACCCGCAGTGGTCCAAGGTGCAGAGCTACCTCGACGGCGGCGCCGCCCCGACCTTCAGCTACCACCGGTTCTGGGCCGAGGCGGACATCGCGACCGCCTTCGACACCTTCGCCCAGCTGTTCCCGACGGTGAACCCGGGCGGCTGACCGGGCCGTCCCGGCCCCGGCTCCCGGTCCGACCCCCGCTCCGCGCACCCACGCGGAGCGGGGGTCGGACCGCTTCCGCGGGCTCCGCGCCGATCACAATCAGGTTTCAGCCACCCCCGCAAGGCTTGCACCGAAGCCATGTAATCGATTCCAATCGTGGCAACACGTCGATGTAATCGATTCCACGAGGAGGTGGGGCGGCTGTGGCGAGTATCAAGGACGTCGCCGCGGAGGCAGGCGTGTCCGTCGCGACCGTCTCGCGTGTCCTGAACGAGCACCCTTCGGTGAGCGAGGACGCGCGGGCGCGGGTGCTGGCGGCCGTCGCGTCGCTCGGGTACCGGCCCAACGCCGTGGCGCGGTCGCTGCGCACCGATCAGACCCGCACCCTGGGCCTCGTGATCAGCGACGTGCTGAACCCGTACTTCACCGAGCTCGCACGGGCCGTGGAGGAGGAGGCGCGGGCGCTGGGGTACAGCGTGATCATCGGGAACGCCGACGAGCGGCCGGACCTGCAGGACCACCACGTCCGCACGCTGCTGGACCGCCGCATCGACGGGCTGCTGGTCTCGCCCACCGACGGCGGGTCGCCGCTCATGCTGGACGCCGCCCGGGCCGGGACACCGATGGTCTTCGTGGACCGGTGGATCCCCGGCGTCGACGTGCCCGTGGTGCGGGCGGACGGGCGGGGTGCCGTCCGGGACCTCGTCGCGCACCTGCACCGGCTGGGGCACCGGCGGCTGGCGATCATCGCCGGGCCGGCGGCCACCACGACCGGGCGGGAGCGCGTGGAGGCGTTCCGCGAGGCGCTGGAGGAGTGCGGCCTCGACCTGCCGGACCGGTACATCGGCCACGGTGACTTCCAGGCCGCCAGCGGCCGGCGGGCGACCGAGCGGTTCCTCGACCTCGCCGAGCCCCCGCAGGTCGTGTTCGCGGCGGACAACCTGATGGCGCTGGGCGCCCTGGACGCGGTCCGCGCCCGTGGTCTTCGGGTGCCGGACGACATCGCGCTCGCCGCGTTCGACGACATCCGCTGGTTCGTGCACACGGACCCGCCGATCACCGCGATCGCCCAGCCCACGGACGAGCTGGGCCGGGCCGCCGTGCGCGCGCTCGTGGACCGCATCGAGGGCCGGGCGGCGCGATCCGTGACGCTCCCCGCCCGTCTCGTCGTTCGCCGCTCGTGCGGCGAGAACCCCGCAACGAACAGGAGCCAGTCGTGAGCGACGCGGACGAGTTGCTGCGCATCGAGGGCGTACGGAAGACCTTCCCCGGGGTGGTCGCGCTGGACCGCGTCGACTTCGACCTGCGGCGGGGCGAGGTCCATGTGCTGCTCGGCGAGAACGGCGCGGGAAAGAGCACCCTGATCAAGGTGCTCTCCGGTGCGCACACACCCGACGAGGGCCGCGTCCTGGTCGGTGGTGAGGAGGTCCGCATCCACGGCGCGCAGGACTCCGAGCGGCTCGGGATCGCCACCATCTACCAGGAGTTCAACCTCGTCCCGGACCTGACGGTCGCCGAGAACATCTTCCTGGGGCGCCAGCCGCGCCGGTTCGGGATGATCGACCGGAAGCGGATGGAGGCGGACGCCGCGGAGCTCCTGGAGCGCGTCGGCGTCAGCGTGTCGCCGCGGGCGCGGGTGCGTGAACTGGGCATCGCGCGCCTGCAGATGGTCGAGATCGCGAAGGCGCTGAGCCTGGACGCGCGGGTCCTGATCATGGACGAGCCGACGGCCGTGCTGACCTCCGAGGAGGTCGAGAGGCTGTTCGTGATCGTGCGCAGGCTGCGCGAGGACGGCGTCGGGATCGTCTTCATCACCCACCACCTGGAGGAGATCGCCGCCCTCGGGGACCGGGTGACGGTCATCCGGGACGGCAGGTCGGTCGGACAGGTGCCCGCCGCCACGCCGGAGGAGGAGCTCGTCCGGCTGATGGTGGGCCGGTCCATCGAGCAGCAGTACCCGCGCGAGCGGGCCGTCCCGGGCACCGCGCTGCTGTCCGTGGAGGGGCTGTCCCGGGACGGTGTCTTCCACGACGTCGGCTTCGAGGTGCGGGCCGGCGAGGTCGTCGGCGTCGCGGGGCTGGTCGGGGCGGGCCGGACGGAGGTGGTCCGGGCCGTCTTCGGGGCCGACCCGTACGACCGCGGTACGGTCCGCGTCTCCGGGGCCGCCCTGAAGCGGCACGACATCGGCGCCGCCATGAGCGCGGGGATCGGTCTGGTGCCCGAGGACCGCAAGGGTCAGGGGCTGGTGCTGGACCAGTCGGTGGAGGAGAACCTCGGACTCGTCACCCTCAGGTCCGCCACCCGGGCCGGGATCGTCGACCTCGGGGGGCAGCGCGACGCCGCCGCGCGGATCGCCGGGCGACTCGGCGTCCGGATGGCCGGGCTCGGCCAGCGGGTGCGCACGCTGTCCGGCGGCAACCAGCAGAAGGTCGTCATCGGCAAGTGGCTCCTGGCCGACACCAAGGTGCTGATCCTCGACGAGCCCACCCGCGGCATCGACGTCGGCGCCAAGGTCGAGATCTACCAGCTCATCAACGAACTGACGGCCGCCGGGGCCGCCGTCCTGATGATCTCCAGCGATCTGCCCGAGGTGCTCGGGATGAGCGACCGGGTGCTGGTGATGGCCCAGGGCCGGATCGCGGGCGAGTTGTCCGCCGAGGAGGCCACGCAGGACGCGGTCATGTCGCTGGCCGTGAGCAACCCCACTACCGAACTGGAGGCCCCCCGTGGCCGCTGAAACGCTCAAGAGCGGTACGGGCGCCGGTGGCGCCGCGGCGTTGCGCCGTCTGCTGCTCGACAACGGCGCGCTGACCGCGCTGATCGTCCTCGTCATCGCCATGTCGGCGCTGTCGGGAGACTTCCTCACCACCGACAACCTGCTCAACGTCGGCGTCCAGGCGGCCGTGACCGCCGTCCTCGCCTTCGGCGTCACCTTCGTGATCGTCTCGGCGGGCATCGACCTGTCGGTCGGTTCGGTGGCCGCGCTGTCGGCGACCGTGCTGGCGTGGAGCGCCACCTCGCACGGGGTGCCGGTGGTCCTCGCGGTGCTGCTGGCGCTGGCGACGGGTGTGGTCGCCGGCCTGGTGAACGGCTTCCTGATCGCCTACGGCAAGCTGCCGCCGTTCATCGCGACCCTCGCGATGCTGTCGGTGGGGCGCGGCCTGGCGCTGGTGATCTCGGACGGGTCGCCGATCGCGTTCCCGGCCTCGGTCTCCCACCTGGGGGACACGCTCGGCGGATGGCTGCCGGTGCCGGTGCTCGTCATGGTGGCCATGGGGCTGATCACGGCGTTCGTCCTCGGCCGGACGTACATCGGCCGTTCGATGTACGCCATCGGCGGCAACGAGGAGGCGGCCCGGCTCTCGGGTCTGCGGGTGCCCCGGCAGAAGCTCGCGATCTACGCGCTGTCCGGTGTGTTCGCCGCGGTCGCCGGTGTCGTCCTGGCCTCCCGGCTCTCCTCCGCGCAGCCGCAGGCCGCCACCGGGTACGAGCTGGACGCCATCGCCTCCGTCGTCATCGGCGGCGCCTCCCTCGCCGGGGGTACGGGCAAGGCGTCGGGGACGCTGATCGGCGCGCTCATCCTCGCGGTGCTGCGCAACGGGCTGAACCTGCTGAACGTCTCCGCGTTCTGGCAGCAGGTCGTCATCGGTGTCGTCATCGCGCTGGCGGTGCTGCTCGACACGGTGCGGCGCAAGGCCGGGGCCGCTCCCACGGGCATCGGGGCGCCCGGCGGCGGACGGGGCAAGCAGGCCGCCACGTACGGGATCGCGGCCGTCGTCGCGGTGGCGGTCGTGGGGGCGACCTCCTTCCTGCACGGCGATCCGACGTCCGGTCCGCAGAAGATCGGCCTCTCGCTCTCCACGCTCAACAACCCGTTCTTCGTGCAGATCCGGTCGGGTGCGCAGGCCGAGGCGAAGCTGCTGGGGGTGGACCTGACGGTCACCGACGCGCAGAACGACGCCTCGCAGCAGGCCAACCAGCTGCAGAACTTCACCAGTTCGGGGCTCGCGGCGATCGTCGTCAACCCGGTGGACTCCGACGCGGCGAGCAACTCCGTGCAGGCCGCGGACAAGGCGGGGATCCCGGTCATCGCCGTCGACCGCGGCGTCAACAAGGCCCAGGTGAACGCCCTGGTCGCCTCCGACAACGTCGCCGGCGGCGAGCAGGCGGCGAAGTCCCTCGCCGAGAGGCTCGGCGGCACCGGGAAGGTCGTGATCCTCCAGGGGCTGGCCGGTACCTCCGCCGCGCGCGAGCGGGCCGAGGGCTTCGCCAAGGGTCTGGAGGCGTACCCGGGGATCGAGGTGGTCGCGCAGCAGCCGGCCGACTTCGACCGGACCAAGGGTCTCGACGTCATGTCGAACCTGCTCCAGGCGCACCCGGACGTCCAGGGGGTCATCGCCGCGAACGACGAGATGGCGCTCGGCGCGGTGAAGGCGCTCGGGTCCAAGGCCGGGGACTCCGTGCAGGTCGTCGGCTTCGACGGGACCCCCGACGGACTGACGGCGGTCGCGCAGGGGACGCTGTACGCGTCCGTGGCCCAGCAGCCGTCGCAGCTCGGGAAGATCGCCGTGGACAACGCGGTCAAGGCGATCAAGGGGGAGAAGGTCGAGGAGACCGTCAAGGTGCCGGTGAAGGTGGTCACGAAGGAGACCGTGGCCGGGTTCAGCGGCTGAGACGGGGACAGGGGCGGCCGGAGTGCCCGCGGAAGCGGGGCTCCGGCTCGCCCCGTTCCGGATTTCGTGATTGGGGAGTTTCATGTACGACTACGACCTGTTGGTCGTCGGGTCGGCCAACGTCGACCTCGTGATCGGTGTCGAGCGCAGGCCCGGGCCCGGGGAGACGGTGCTCGGGTCGGACCTCGCCGTCCACCCCGGCGGCAAGGGGGCCAACCAGGCGGTCGCCGCCGCGCGGCTCGGGGCGCGCACGGCGCTGCTCGCACGGGTCGGGGACGACGCGAACGGGCGGCTGCTGCTGGAGTCGCAGCGGAACGCGGGGGTCGACACGGGGGGCGTCCTGGTGGGCGGGGCCCCGACCGGCGTCGCGCTGATCACCGTCGACCCGTCGGGGGACAACAGCATCGTGGTGTCGCCCGGCGCGAACGGGCGGCTCACGCCGGAGGACGTCCGGGCCGCCGGGCCGCTGTTCCAGGCCTCGCGGGTGGTCTCGGCGCAGCTGGAGATCCCGTTGGAGTCGGTCGTGGAGGTCGTGCGCCGGCTGCCGTCCGGCACGAGGTTCGTGTTGAACCCCTCTCCGCCGCGGCCGCTGCCGGCCGAGGTGCTGGCGGCCTGCGACCCGCTGATCGTCAACGAGCACGAGGCCCGGGTGATCCTGGGCGGCGGGACCATCGGCGACGATCCCGCCGCGTGGGCCGGGGAGTTGCTCGCGAGCGGGCCCGCGTCGGTCGTGGTGACGCTCGGTTCGGAGGGCGCGCTGGTCGCCTCCGCGGGGGAGGAGGCCGTGCGGGTCGCGCCGGTGAAGGTCGACGCCGTCGACACGACGGGTGCCGGCGATTCCTTCACGGCCGCCCTGGCCTGGAAGCTGGGCGCGGGGGCCCCGCTCGTGGAGGCCGCCGGGTACGCCGCCCGGGTGGGCGCCGTCGCCGTGACGCGGCGGGGGGCCCAGGAGTCCTTCCCCACCGCCGAGGAGGTCGGGGCGCTGTGAGGAAGGGCGGGATCCTGAACCGCCATCTCGCCGGAGCCATCGCCGAGTTGGGGCACGGTGACGGGGTGCTGGTGTGTGACGCGGGGATGCCGGTGCCGGACGGGCCCCGGGTGGTCGACCTCGCCTTCCGGGCGGGGATCCCGTCGTTCGAGGACGTCCTGGCGGGGCTCCTCGACGAGTTGGTGATCGAGGGGGCGATCGCCGCGCAGGAGGTACGGGAGGCGAACCCCGCCGCGGACGGGCTGCTGACCCGATCCTTCGCCGAACTGGCGTACGTGCCGCACGACACGCTGAAGGAACTGAGCGCGGGGGTGCGCCTGGTGGTGCGGACCGGGGAAGCCCGGCCGTACGCGAACGTGCTGCTGCGGTGCGGCGTGTTCTTCTGACGGGTCGTTCGCCGGATCAGACGAACCTCCACAGGTGGTCGCCGGTGCCGTCGTCGTCCCGGAGCACGGCCTGCGCTCCCGAGGCGGTGGAGGCACCGGAGATGCCGAGGACGCGGCCGCCGGCGGCGCACTGGATCCGGAAGGTGTCGCCACCGCCGTGGCGCAGGCGCCACCGGTGGTCGGCACCGCCGTCGTCGGTCCACTGGACGACCCGGGTGCCGTCGGCGGTGCCGCCGTTCTCCGTGGCGAGGACCTTGCCGCTGTTGGAGTTGCGCAGGCGCAGGTGGCCGTCAGTGTCGAGGACGGCCGTCCAGAGGTGGTCGGCGGTGCCGTTGTCGTCCCACTGGATGGCGAGGCCGCCGTCGGCGGTGGACATGTTCCGGATGCCGAGGACCCGCCCGCTGGCGACGTTCTGGATCCGCCTGGCACCGACGGGGGCGAACTGCCACTGGCCGGCGGCGGCACCGTCGTCGGGCAGCTGGACGGCCGCGGCGCCCTGGGCGGTGGAGCCGCCGGCGACGCCGAGCAGCTTGCCGCTGTGGACGTTCCGGAGCTTGTGGTAGCCGTTGCCGGTGTCGACGACGGTCCAGAGGTGGTCGGCGGTGCCGTTGTCGGCCCACTGGAGGATCGGGGCGTCGTCGGCGGTGGACATGTCCCGGATGCCGAGGACCTTGCCGCTGTTGACGTTGCGCAGCCGCAGCGCGGTGCCGTCGACGACGAGGACCCAGTCATGGTCGGCGGTGCCGGTGTCGGGCCACTGCAGGGCGGTGCCGCCGTCGGCCGTGGACATGTCCCGGATGCCGAGGACGAGTCCGCTGGCCGCGTTGACCAGACGGAAACCCGCGCTGTCGGTCCGCCAGTAGACGGCGTAGTTGAAGCCCTGGGCGTCGTGGAACGGGCCGAGGCCGACCGTCGCCCCGTCGGCGGTGGCCGTGAAGGCGAGGGCGGTGCCGCTGGTCCTGGTGACGGTGGCGGCGTCCAGCGCCGGGAGGGCGGACAGTGCGGTGCTGCCGTAGTCGCCGGCCAGGACGACGGGGCCGTAGGTGATCGCCGCGACACCGGGGCGGTCGTTGGCGGCCCGGAGGGCCACCCGCATGGGGAGCTTCACGGTGACGGTGTCGCCGGAGACCCAGGACCGGGTGAGGGTGGCGTACGTGCCCGGGGCGGCCGCGACGTCCTGGGCGACGCCGTTGACGCTGAGGACGGCGCCCGAGGTCCAGCCGGGGATGCGGACGCGCAGGGACCACGTCCCGCCGACGCTGCCGGTGACCTTGAGCGTCGTGGTGTCCTCGGCCGGGTACGCGGTGGTCTGGGTGACCGTGATGCCCCGCTGGGTCCAGTCCAGGACGGACGGGAGGAACAGGTTCACCGTGAGGGTGGTGCCGTCGTGGAAGTAGACGGAGTCCATCAGCTTGGTGTTGGACTCGATGCCCGTTCCCTGGCAGCACCAGAACGAGCCGTAGTCGGTGCTCCAGGTGCCGCCGCCCCAGGCCGGACCCCTGCCCCGCCGGCCGCCCGGGCGGAGGGGGGTGAAGTAGGTGATGTGGCCGTGCGGGTCGGCCGGGTTCTGGGCGCCGATGACGTGGTTGAACAGTGCCTTCTCGTAGAAGTCGAAGTAGGCGGCGCGGTCCGGGCTCAGCTGCCAGAGCTCCCGGGTCAGCTTGAGCATGTTGTAGGAGTTGCAGAGCTCGCAGGTGTCGTCGGTGAGGTAGCCGGAGATGGCGTTCGCGGCGCGAAAGTGCTCGGCCTGGCTGTTGCCGCCGATGGCGTAGGTGTGCGAGCCGGTGGTGATCGCCCAGGCGTTCGCGGCGATGTCGCGGTAGCGGGTCGTCCCGGTGGCCTTGTACGCGCGGACGGCTCCGATCCACTTGGGCACCTGCGTGTTGGCGTGCAAGCCGTCGAGCCGGTCCAGGTTCGCGGCGAGCGGGTCGAGGACCGCGGCGTGGTCGAACCGCTGCGCGGTGGTCAACCAGCGGGTGTCACCGGTCTGTTGGTACAGATCGGCCAGCACCTCGGCCATGCCGCCGAACTCGGTGCCCAGGACCCGCTGCATCGTGTCGTAGCCGAGCACGGCGGTGCGGCCGTCGACCCAGCCGGCGAGCCCGAGGAGCACGTCGCGGGCCTGGGTGTTGCCGAGGAGGCGCCACACGTCGAGCAGACCGGCCATGGTCTTGTGGACGCAGTAGTACGGGACGTTGCCGTTGTTGAGCGTGCCCGCTTCGAGCTTGGCGAAGTCCGCCTCGGGGAAGCCCGACAGGTAGCCGGCGGAGAAGCCCGCGGCGGTGTTGTTGGCCTGGCACTTGGCGAGTTCGGCCACCATCCGGTCGGCCTTGTCGCGGCAGGTGGTGTCCCCGAGCGCGGCGGCGGCCTGGGCCCACGCCGAGAGGAAGTGGCCCTGTACGTGGGTGCGGAAGGGGAATCCAGGGTCGTCCCAACCCCCGTTCGTGGCAGCGGCGTTGGTGGACAGTCGATGATTGGCGCGGAAGTTGTACAGCAGGCGGTCGACATCGACGAAGCGGAGGTAGGCCAGGGTGCGGTTCTGGTTGTCGAGCCACCGGCTGTCGGTGAGCCGGACCTGACCCAGTTCGAACGGGACCGTCGACACACCGACGTCGGACCTGGCCGGCGGCGTCTGCGCCGTGGCCGTGGCCGCGGCCGTGGCGGGGCCGAGGACGGGGCCGGTGGCTGCGGCCACGGCCGCGACGCCGGTCGCCTTGAACGCGGCACGGCGACTGAAGGGGCGGGGCGGCATGGCGAACTCCACGGTGGTGTCGGGGAAGAGAGCGGGGGAGTGCGGCGGCCGGGGCGCGGCGCCCGCCTGTTTCAAGAGTGTTAACGCTCACATAAGGCGTGTCAATCCTCTCGACGGTCAACGCCGTAACGGAATCGCCGCTTGAGGAGGAACGCACCGATACGCGCATTGTCGCGCGAGGGGTTGACTCTGCGAGCAGCGCCCTGGAAGCTCCCACTGGCCATAGGTGTCAGGGACATTCACCGTGGCGATCGCGTCTCGCGATGGTTTGTTAACGCTCACAATCACACTCCCCATCACTCCG
The DNA here is from genome assembly GCF_044764985.1 of Kitasatospora sp. NPDC093550. Taxonomy (NCBI): domain Bacteria; kingdom Bacillati; phylum Actinomycetota; class Actinomycetes; order Kitasatosporales; family Streptomycetaceae; genus Kitasatospora; species Kitasatospora sp. NPDC093550. Next base: position 272,492 of record NZ_JBIWJF010000005.1, on the reverse strand, counting down.
TCAGGAGGCCACCCCCATGCTCCACGCGAACCCGCGCGTCCCCCGCTCACCGGCGCGCACCCGGCTGCGCAGGGCGCTCGCCCCCGTACTCTCCGCGTTACTCCTGTCCTTGGCGATCCCGCTGCTCTCCCTGGCCGCGGCCCCGCCGGCCGCGGCCCAGGGCAACGGCTTGGCGGCGACGCCGCCGATGGGCTTCAACGACTGGAACGCCTACGGCTGCAACGTCTCCGAGTCGTTGATCAAGAGCACGGCGCTGGCCATGCACGACAACGGCATGCAGAGCGCCGGGTACGAGTACGTCAACATCGACGACTGCTGGATGACCCACACCCGGGGCTCCGACGGGCGCCTGGTACCCGATCCGACCAAGTTCCCGGACGGCATCAAGGGCACCGCCGACTACGTCCACTCGCTGGGGTTGAAGCTGGGCATCTACGAGGACGCCGGTCTGCAGACCTGCGCCGGCTTCCCCGGCAGCCTGGGCCACGAGACCACGGACGCGCAGACCTTCGCCGCCTGGGGCGTGGACTACCTCAAGTACGACAACTGCTACGCGGGGCCGGGCTGTTGGCAGAACACCTGCCCCAACGGCACCAAGGCGCCCGCGCAGACCCGGTACGCCGCCATGCGCGACGCCCTGGCCGCGACCGGGCGGCCCATCCTGTTCAGCCTGTGCAACTGGGGCGAGGACCAGGTGTGGACCTGGGGCGCCGGCGTCGGCAACAGCTGGCGCACCACCGGCGACATCAACCCCGGCTTCTCCAGCATGCTGTCGATCTTCCACAGCAACGTGAACCTGGCCGCCTACGCCGGGCCCGGTCACTGGAACGACCCGGACATGCTGGAGGTCGGCAACAGCCCGCTCACCGACACCGAGGCCCGCTCGGAGTTCAGCCTCTGGGCGGAGATGGCGGCTCCGCTGATCGCCGGCACCACCATCACCTCGGCCACCCCGGCGACCCTGGCCACCCTCACCAACGCCCGGGTCATCGCGGTGGACCAGGACCCGCTCGGCAAGCAGGGCACCCTGGTGTCCTCCGTCGGCGGCCTGGACGTGCTGGCCAAGCCGCTGGCGAACGGCGACGTCTCGGTGGCCCTGTTCAACGAGACCGGATCGACCGCGACCATCAGCACCACCGCCGCCGCGATCGGGAAGACCGGCGCCTCCGGCTACACCCTCACCGACCTGTGGTCCGGCGCGACGTCGACCACCACCGGTGCCATCAGCGCCTCGGTCCCGGCGCACGGCACCACGATGTTCCGCGTCGCGGGCGGCACCGGCGGCGGAACGAACCAGACCGGCCCGGTGCGCGCCGTCGGCGCGGGCAAGTGCCTGGACGTGCCGAACTCGACCACCACCCCGGGCACCCAGGTGATCACCTGGGACTGCAACGGCCAGCCGAACCAGACCTGGACCCGCACCTCCTCCGGCCAACTGACCGTCCTCACGGGCGGCACCCCGATGTGCCTGGACGCGTACGGGAGTCGGACCGCGCCCGGCACCAAGGTCGAGATCTGGACCTGCAACGGCCAGCCGAACCAGCAGTGGAAGGTCAACACCGACGGCACCATCACCAGTGCCCAGTCCGGACTCTGCCTCGACGTCACCGCCGCGTCCACCGCCAACGGCGCCCTGGTCGACCTGTGGACCTGCAACGGCCAGTCCAACCAGCAGTGGGCCGTCTGAGCGGTGCCGCGGCCTTCCGTCGGTCGGTCGTCCCCGCCTCGTGACCCGTGCATGGGGAGCGGGGTGCGGGGCAGACGAGTCCGCGTCCAGACGTTCGACCGACCCTGGAGGTGCTGACGATGGTTCCCCTTCTGCTGGTGCTGCTGCTCGCCCTGATCCTGTTCGGCGCGGGTTTCGTGCTCAAGGCGCTGTGGTGGGTGGCGGTCGTGGTGCTGGTGGTCTGGCTGCTCGGGTTCGTCGCGCGTGGTACCAGCAGCTCGGGCGGCCGTGGCCGCTGGTACCGCTGGTGACGCCCGGCCGCCCGTCCGGACCGGCGGCCGGTACCTGACGACCGCACGTCCGCACTGCCTCCGACCGGCCGTCCGGCCGGTAGGAGGCGCCTGCCGCGGCCCTGTCGGGCCCGAACCGAACTGGAGGAGACCGTGACCGCTGTCCTCTCGCTCTCGGCACGTTCCGAGGGCATGCCGCTGCTCGCGGTTCTCGCCGCCGTGGCGGTGGGCGCACTGCTGATCGGCGCGTTCGCGTGGGGCGCCCGCCGGGTCGGCCGCCGCAAACCCCCCGTCCCGCCCCACGGTGCCGCAGGTGCCCGGGCCGGGTCGTGGCGCACACCGCCGGACGAGGCCGAGGGTTCGCCGCCACCGGGGCGGGGAGAGGGGCGCGGAGGCACATGACCCGGCCGGCGGCGCGTCCGTACCCGGCGGCGCCTGCCGGCCGGCGCCGGGCGGACGACGTGGCCCACGCCCGAGCGGGCGGCCCCCGGAGAGGTGCCGGACGTCGCCGACCCGGACGGCGCCCCCCGGTGGCGGCCCGCCCGCCGGGCACCGATGGTCGAGCCGTGGGAAAGAAGAAGTGGGCCGCGGCCGTCGTGCACTGCCTGCCCGGCGCGGTGCCGGGCACGGCTGCCGTGCACGTCAGCGGGCAGGTACGGCTGAGCGGCCGCTGGGTGAGGATCCGCCCCGCCGAGGGTGACGAAACGTGGATCTCCGCGGCCGCCGTCCAGCGCATCGTCTGGAACGCCGCAACGCCGGACTGAAACCCGCGAGGGCGACACCGCCGGACAGGAGGAGGACGTGCCACAGGGTGCATCCGGTCGCGACGAGACGGCCGAAGAGAGGGCGGACCGGCTCTGGGACGAGATGCTGCAAGAGGTCCGGGTCTGCCAGACGGGTGCCCAGATCCTCTTCGGGTTCCTCATCTCGGTGGTCTTCACTCCCCGGTTCGCCGCGCTGCCCGCCTTCGACCGCCACCTCTACGTCACGACCGTGATGCTCGGAGCGGCCGCCACCGCCGCCCTCGTCGCCCCGGCAGCCTTCCACCGGGTCCTCGCCGGCCGGGGAATGAAACCCGAACTCGTCCGCGCCGCCGGGCACCTGATCACCACCGGCCTGGCCCTGCTCGCCCTGACCATCACCAGCGCCCTCCTGCTCCTGCTCCGCACCGCCCTGCACGCCTCCGCCACGGCATGGGTCCTGAGCGGTGCGGCCCTGCTGGGGTTCGCCACCTGCTGGCTCGCCCTGCCCTACCTGGTTCTGCGACGGGATCAACCCGTCGGCAGGAGGAAGTGACCGCCGCCGTTCCCGGCTGCCCGCTCCACCACGCAGTGGGGCGCCCCCCGGGGCCCCCCCGGGGGGGCGGGGGGGGCGCCCGGGCGCGGGCGGGAACCCTCGCAAAAGCAGGGGGGAAAACGGCAGCCACGTGTGTTAACCGCGGGGGGGCGCAGGCC